>NZ_FWEX01000006.1:3109235-3383998 GCF_900170025.1 Nitrospira sp. ND1
TGATTGGACTGAGGCCCTCACCCTCGGCGATGTGATGGCGGTCATCAGTGCAGGGAACGTGCTGCAGGTAGGCCCGCCGATCGAGGTGTTCAGCCGGCCTCAAAACGCGGATGTTGCGCGTGTCGTGGGGATTGAAACCGTTGTGAAGGGGCGGGTGGTCGGATCCTCGGACGGTATGGTGCAGGTGAGCGTGAACGGGACCAGGTTGACCGCCGTGGAAGGTGAATCGGCAGGCCCAGACGTGTTCGTGTGTATCCGATCGGAGGATGTGGTGCTGGAACGTGGGCAAGCCACCGCGAGCAGCGCGCGGAATCATCTGGCCGGGACCGTCGTCTCGGCCACGGTGCTCGGGGCATTGGCGCAAGTGACGATCGATTGTGGGTTTCCCCTTGTCGCCATGGTCACTCGTTCGACGGTCGAAGAGTTCGGGTTGTCATCCGGCGTTCCAGTCGTGGCCGCGATCAAAGCAGGTTCGGTCCACCTGGTGTCAAGGCAGAGCGAGTAGCAGGACGTTGAAAAAGTCCGCCAGCTTCGTTCTCGCAAGGCACTGCCGCCTCACCGGCTCGGCGGCGTTCACAAACGTGACGCGCGTTATTCCGCGCGTCGTGAACCTCAGCGGCTCAACGTACCGCTCACGGGAAAAGAGCTTGTCTCGGCAAGCTCGGGGTAGGGCGGGTAAGAACAATGTGGCCTCGCCGCTTCGCATTGCTGCGGCCTTGCTGGACGGCCTTTTTGAACATCCTGCACGTGCGTTGGTCACTGCCTGTGAAAGAGGTCGGTTCGCTATTTCGAGGCTGTTAGTTGGTTTTTCAACAGCCGGCTAGCTCATAGGGTGTGTGGACTAAAACGCACCGGTGATACTGGCACCGAATTTCTCTCGCACGATGGGCGTCGCTTCCTCGATGTTCAATTTCTTTTGGAGCACGTGGGCGACTGACCGCATTTTGTAGCGTCGCGGTTGGTCGGTTTTCCCCTGTTCGGTGACCAACACGTCTGCCACGCAGAGGTACAGACTGTCGTGATCCTGTTCCGGTGGTGCCATTCCCGGATACCCGCCCCTGCCGCTCATGGCCATCCGCATCATGGCATTGAGGTCCGGTGCCGCACCGCCTCCCATTGCCATTCCGCGCATCGCTTGCAGATTCATCCCGCCACTCCCTGATCCGCCGAACATGCCGCCCAGGGCATCCATATCGAGCCCGCCAGCGCCGGCGAGCGGGGTGCCTCCACTCCCGATCCCCGCACCGAATCCGGCCTTGGCGACCATTTCCGGTCTGACCCCATCTCCCGCTTTGTGGCAGTACACCACCTGGGTCTGCAGCCAGTAGGCAGCACCAAGGGGATCATTCACGACCTGGTATCCCTTGGCCATCAGCCTTGCGGGGATATCTGCAGGGGTCGCGTGTTGATTCTCAGACGTATTGCGGATTTGCACATAAACGGTACGCGCGTTGCTGGGTGGGAGGAGGATGGAGGTGTCGTTGACTAACCCGGAACGTAGGATGTTGCTGCAGCCGGTGAGCAACAGCAGCGCAACAAGCCATCCGCTCGCGATACAAGGAGAGAGGTGTCTGGTTACTTGTCTGGTCATCGACGGTTGCTTAGCAGGCTGCGGAAAAACTCGATTGTTGCGGAGGCTACGATCAATACGCTGTGCAGGTATCACCATAACCCGCATCCTGTTAGAAGTGTCCAGCCACTGCCGCGCTCAATCGCTGCTGCACCAAGGGAGTCGCCTCCTGCTCATCAAGTTTCTTCTGGTACACGCTGGCCGCCAGCCTGGTTTGATAGACACCGGCAGGAGGTGTTGTCCCCGGTGGTGAAACCGGCAGCGTTCCGCCCGTTTTTGCCAGCTCCGTAATCTGGAGATCGGCCACACAGGCGTAATTGATGTTTTCATTGGCATCGGGCCGTGACGGTCCGCCGAACATATTGCCCACGGCGTTTCCGATTCCCTCGGCAGCATTGAGGCCCATTCCTGCCGCGCCTCCTATGAGTGCGCCCTGCGGGCCTGCCATGCCGGCCATCCCCGTCAAGCCATGGAGCCCCGACATGATCGAGCCGCCGATTCCTGAGCCATAGCCGCCTGCGACCAGGTCTTCAACCGGCAGTTCGACCTTAGTTTGATTGCAATAGACGATATTGGTCAGCACGACATAGGCCGCCGCCTGGGGATCTTGAACAACCTCATACCCTTTGAGATTCAGCCGTGCTCTCAGATCGTGGAGCGACACCGCTTGATTGTCTGACGCGTTCCGATTTTGAAGAAAGACGGTTCGCGCCGTCGATGGCGGCAGCATGAGGCTGTTACTGGCCAGTAAGTCGGTATCCCGGACGTTGGCTGCACATCCGGTGGAGAGGAGGATTCCTGCCAACAAGCTGCGGAAGAAGCCTGCGGTCATCTGAGCTTTCTCGGACGTGCCACCACACGTAGGAGTGAGGGGTAGTCGCGGCGCGATTCTAGGTGAACGGATCAGAGGTTTCAATCAAGAAAATGAAGATTCCGTCAAAAAAAATCTCTCCCCAAATTCTGTGGATATCTCTGTTGATAGTCACCCGGTTGACCGCGAATAGACCCGCTAATTCATGCCTCGCACCAGGTTGCCTATTTATTGAGCATAGAGAATGATGGCTGTCAGGACCACAATATCTAGTAGTGGGCCTCTTATGTGTATGTATTAGCATTCATATTTGTCCAGGACTCCAGGAGTTTTGAAAATGAGCTGTGGATAGTGGCTTTATTTTTTTAGACGATCCATATGGCTCTTGACTTATGCACAGAAGGTTTTCGTTTCTGATGAAATTACAGGGGCTCGGATCGCAAAAACCGCACTGGAAGAGGCCGCCAGAATAGTCAAGAAAGATGATGGGCATTAATATACTTGACTCAGTAGAAAGTTTTGGCTAGAATCGCATCATCAACAAGGGGGATGCGATGAAAGACCAAGTCAAGCTGCCGACCACTCTTCAGGAAGCCATCAAGTACTTTGCCGATCCGCAGGCGTGTTTGGATTTCACGGTTGCCCTTCGTTGGCCGCAAGGTCCGGTCTGTCCTCGCTGCAATTCCTTGGAGCATCGGTTTCTAAAGACCCGCTCCGTATGGGAGTGCAAACGCTGCAAGAAGCAGTACAGCGTGAAGGTCGGCACCATTTTCGAGGATAGCGCGGTGAAGCTGGATAAGTGGCTCTGCGCAATCTGGATGATCGTGAACGCCAAGAATGGCGTGTCTTCGTATGAAATCGCCCGTAGCCTTGGTGTCACTCAAAAAACTGCATGGTTCATGATGCATCGTATCCGGTTGGCTCTGCAGCATGGTTCGATTGATCGGAAGTTGATGGGAGAGGTTGAAGTGGATGAGACTTACATCGGCGGGAAAGCGCGCAACATGCACCACGATAAGCGGGCCAAGCTCATGCAAAATGAAGGCGCCTTCCGCAAGGCGGTGGTGGTCGGCATGTTAGAGCGGAAGGGCGAAGTGCGCACCGCTGTTTTGCGAACTGCTTCTGAAAAGTTATTGGGGAAATCTGTGCGTGAACACGTTGTCCCTGGCTCGCACCTCATTACTGATGAAGCGGCGGGGTACACCAAGGTTGGCCGAGAGTATGCCCACAAGGTTATCAATCACGCCGAAACCTATGTGAAGGGCACCGTTCATACCAACAGCATTGAGAACTATTGGAGCTTGTTGAAGCGGGGAATCAAAGGCACCTATATCAGCGTTGAACCGTTCCACTTGTTCCGCTACCTGGATGAGCAATCGTTCCGATTCAATACTCGGAAGGATAACGACCAGGGGAGGTTTATGTTGGCCTTGTCTTCCATCACTGGGAGGCGTGTACAGTATCGCGAACTGATTGGTCGAACGACGTGGCACTAAGCTTGATGGATACAGAAGGCAGGGAAGAGGGAAGAGAAAAGCATGAAAGGGGGTCGCCAATGAGCGTATTTGTTAAGATCAGCAGGTTTTACGTGAATCTTGATTATATTGCGGTTGTTGAAGAAACTGAGGACTTGCTTATTGTGCGCTTTGGCACGACAGCCTCGAATATCCCCCAGGTCAGCATTAAGAAGTCTAGCGCAGAAGGCGTGGATTTATTGAGCGCACTGCATGAACGATTGAAAAAATGATCCGATCATGGATGATGGAACAAATGCAAAAACTAAAAATAGATAAGCCACCAACTGACGACAGATTAACACCTTTTGAACGGTTCAAGCATGCTACGGAGAAAATACTGGCCTTTCCAAGGCCTTCGCCTAAGCAATCAAAGAAGAAAGAGCATTCCTAGTCTGTCCACCCAGTTGGATTAGCCGCTTCGAAACGTTTAGCCCAGTCGGTCAATTCATCTTTGTTGAGTATTTGAAATGTAGATGGCACACCACGGAATTGGCTTAACACGCCGGAATCCTGAAGTGTCCCAGCGGTCACGCTTTTGTCGCACACACTTCGGAGATGCCATGCGTATAAATCAGCGGCCTGAATTGGCAAGAACTCTTTGTCTGAGCGGTGAATAGGGTAGCCTGCTATAACATCAGCCGCTTCGCTAGGCAATAGATGCTGCCTTGCAATGTCGAAGGCGTAAGCGGCATTGTTCCCAAGTAGCCCCTGGTCGTCAAAAATGAATTCAATTCGCTCTCTCGCTGTATGCGCCCTGTAAGCAGCACCAATCATTAAAGACGCAAACATAATTTCGTACGGCTCAAGAGAGAAGCGCGGATATTGAGCCCGTACCTCACGATAATCATCCCACCAAAGCAGGCTATGGATGCCAAAGGATACATGCTCTTTGATTACCGCGATCAGCCTGGAAACGCATTGATCGCGTTCTTCCTCGCTCCACCCCCAGAACTGCTCGCGGCGACTATTCGCCTCAGCCATCTTGAAATAGGAGAGGCGTCTCGGTTCTTCGAGATCTAAAACGGCTTGCCAGGCGTTGGAAAACGAACGCCATTTCTCGGCACTCGCCGCCCATCCAGCCAACACAAAAACAGGGCCATTCCCGTCACTTCCGCTGTCGTCGAAGTAGGCTGCTAGCATCAGTAAGAGCCGGTTTATCCGTGCCTTAGAAGGCAGACCACAAATCAGTACATCGAGAAAGTCTTGAGTCCGTTCAAGATTGCGCATATTAACAGCTTCCCTTTGGCCTGAGTCAAGTACGTTAGTGCCAGATGATGGGCAGATGCTTGACAGAGACTCAATTTATGTGTAACCATCGGTTACATGATGACATCAAGCGAGTTTCGACAGATCCGTGAGCAGTTGGGGCTTACGCAGGAGCAGCTTGCCGCAGCGCTGCGCACCACGCGGGTGTCGGTCGCTCGTTATGAATCCGGCATGCGCCGGATCAGCGGCGCCGTTCAGGTGGCGATCACGCAGCTGGCCAACAGGACTCAGATTCCCATGGCGGGGGTTGTTGCCGCGGGTCTTCCGATCGAGCCGGTAACCCAGTCGGAATGGGTCGAGGTACCTCCCGGCATGGTGCGAAGGGGGGAGACTTTTGCGCTCCGTGTGAAAGGGGAGTCGATGATCGAGGACGGGATTCTCCCGGGCGACTTGGTCGTCGTTCGCAAGCAGGCGACGGCTCACAACGGCCAGACGGTCGTGGCGCTTGTGAACCGGGAAGCGACCATCAAGACCTATTTCAAGCACGCCCGGCACATTGAACTTCATCCGGCCAACGCTGCCATGAAACCGTTTGTTGTCACACCTGAGGATCAATTTTCCATCGAAGGGGTGCTCGTCGGTGTGATTCGTCATTGCGAGAACGCGTAATTCAAGGAGGAATAATGATGATGAGCCATCAGCAACAAGCCATGGTGGAGCGTGTGGACGAACTGGAGCGCATGATCGTTCGTCTCAATGGACGCATCGGGGAACTACAGCGCGAGCTGAAGCATACCAAGGGGATGACGTTCCAGGGGTGGTCCGGCGGCTCGCGCTTGCGAACTCTTCTCGGCGGAATGAAGCCGGTCCTGTCCGCCTCGCATCCCATTCGAGAGAATAGGAGGATTGAACGCCATGATCTCTGTCTCTTCTGACCTTGATGCGGTGACGGCTGGATGTTGCGCTGATTGCGGTCAACTGGTGTTACGACGAACGCCGCTGTTCGATGAGAAGGCGAAGGCAGTGCGGGAGCTGTGCATCCGTTGTCTGGTGCTGACCTACCAGCGCCGGCAATTCGAAGCTGGTTGTTGCGGGTAAATCGCAAAGGCCACGCACGAGGGTCCCGGGTGATCGTAGGCTGAATGGCCGGCCCGTCACAGCTTTCGGCAATATCCTGTTCCCTTCCGAACGCGTCGCGAGTATCTGCTGTGAATTGCTTGCGCGCTGCCTCTGTGCCCTGGCTCGGCCGCTGTTGTTGGCGAGTCGACTCCTGGCTTGGAGTCGAGCCAATCAGACCGTTCGGGGTCTCTGGCTGTCGTGCTCGCTGTCTGGACGATTGAATGGGGAACATGATCGCATGGTTCTCTCCGGTCTATTAATCGCGAGGCAACATTCCAGAATCGTTGGTTGGCGGCGTCAGGCTGTTGGTGTAGGCGGCCTGATGTTCCCTTACCGCTTCAAGCCTGTAGAGTGCTCCGTCAGCAACGCCATCTTTGGCCGGCACTGATCCCTCTCCTAGCGGGTTATTCTAAGAGTTGCCCCAGCATGTGCCCCGCTTGTCTGATTCAATAGGTAGGCCATTCCCCTGCGTCGGGAGACGTGGTCGCGATCGTCACTTCTGTTCTCAGAGGGCACCTTCGTCAGTGTGCCTTCACCCGGTAGCCGTTCTCGTTGCGGGCGTAGATTAAGTCTGGCCTCGGTGAGGCTTGCCACTTCTGAGGCTACTGACTGGGATTGCGGCTGAAGCGCGGAGGCTCAGGAAAAGGTTGAAATACGGAACGACCGGGATTGCAACTTGCTCCTGTCGATATCCTGCGCTGAGGCACCGAACTTCGAAGTTCGCGATGTCGGTTTTCTATTGCCTGTGCGCTTCATGATCACACTGTGCGCCTTCCCAGGATCGATGCCCTCCGGGCTGCGATGCGCAGGCGACGAACGGTGAGGTCTTGCCAGGGCGTGGCTCCGCTCGATTCGCTCTCCACCCGCAGCCGTTCCATAGATTTGTTGAGGCGGTGTCGTCTGGCTCGCCTTAGTACGGACGACTTGCAGTGCGCCATCTAGCGGTCGCCATCGGCATCCCGCTTCAGCCTCTTTCGTCAAGTTCTTGTCGAATTCTACCGATATTCCTGCAGTAAGGGTGTGTCGTGCCCTGAGATGGATCCGTGCGCGCACGAAAGGGATGACGGTGTTTGCGGCATCATGAAGACGATGGCACAAGAACCCCTGCAAGTATTGGCGTTGGTGGGGGCAATAGTGATGACCTCCGGGTGCATGATCAAGCCCTATGTGTTGACCGACGAGGATGTCCGGACCCGCGCCACCAATGATCTTCAGATAGTGTCGACTCTCCGGGAGCCGCTGTCCGGTCCGATCGATCTCTATGAAGCCATAGCGCGTGCATTGAAATTCAATCTGGACGCCAAGGTGAAGGCCATGCAGGCACAGTTGGCGCATCAGCAGCTGAATGTGGCGCATTACACCTTGTTGCCGCAGCTGTCGGCGAATGCGGGATTTGACGGACGCAATTCCTACAGCGGAGGCGGGGCGCAATCGCTCGTTGATGGTCGGCCTGTCCTCGAGCCCTTTACGTCGTCCGATAAGAACGTGGTGTCGGGCAATCTCGCGCTGAGTTGGGACGTGCTGGATTTCGGTCTCTCCTACGTTCGCGCGCAGCAGGCGGCCGATAACGTCATGATTGCCGAAGAGGAGCGGCGGCGGATTGCAGTACGCCTCGTCCAGGATGTCCGGAGCGCGTACTGGCGGGCGGTCAGTGCGGAACGGGTGCTCTATCGGGTGAAATTTCTGGATGAGTCCGTCAACAAGGCGTTGGAGCGCGCGCAGCAAATTGTCGATAAGAAATTGCAGACGCCCTTGACCCCGCTCAACTATCGCCGGGACTTGCTGAACATTCAGCGTGAGGTGCAGCGCCTGTACCGTGAGCTGAGCACGGCACGGGTTCAGCTGGCTTCAATGATGGGGCTGCCTCCGGGAACCGAGTATGACCTGGCCGTGCCTCAGCGGACGGGCACCGTTCCGGTGGTTGACCTGGATACGGGGCGGATGGAGGAGCAGGCCTTGTTGCTTCGTGCCGAGCTTCGCTCTCTCGACTATCAAAAGCGGATCAATGCGAAGGAGGCGCGCACCGTATTCCTGGAAATGTTTCCCAACTTGAAGCTGAGTCTCGGCGGATATTACAGCAGCAACAGCTTCTTCCTCTATCAAAACTGGCTGGGGTATGCCTCTCAGCTCAGTTGGAACCTTCTGTCGGCGTTTCGCGTACCGGCCAAACTCAAAGCGGTGGAGGCGCATCGACAGGTGTTGGATGCCCAAAGTCTCGCGCTGACCATGACGATCTTGACCGAGGTGCATGTCGGCGCGCTGCAGTTCGCCCAGGCGAGCCAGGAATATCTCAATGCTAGGAGCTACCACGAGACGCAATTGGCCATTACCGATCATACCAAGAACCTGTGGCTCACGAAGAGTACCAACGATCTGACCTTCATTCGGGAGCGAGTGAATGACGTGCTGGCTGAAGTCCGCATGGACAGCGCGCAGTCCGGCGTCGAGTCGGCCTATGCCACGTTGATGGCATCGATGGGCGAAGATGCCGCGCCGACCGGCACCGACGCGCAGAGTGTGGCCGCCCTTGCCGATGAACTGAGGAAACAGCGGGTGCCTGCCGTCGACACGGTGTCGGAGTCAGGAAGGAGGCTGGAGTCCCATGCGATCCCATTGGCTAATTAATTCGATGGTCGCACTGACGATCTTCTGCGCGGCGGTGGCCTTTCCGCAGGTCGGCTGGCCGAAAGACGACCGGCCCGTCCAGCTGATGCGGAGTGTCAACGGCGCGTTGCGTGGCATTGTGAAGGCCAGCACGCAGGCCGTGCTCTATTCCCAGATTCAGGGGCGGATCAGCCAGATCCCGGTGAAGGAGGGGCAGCGGTTCGAGAAGGGCGCAACGCTGGTCGCAATCGACTGCGACAAGTATCGGGCGGAATTAGCGGGGGCCCTGGCCGAGCATGAGGCCAAAGACAAAACCTTCCAGAACAACAAAGAACTCACCAAACTCAATGCCGTCAGCACGCTTGAATTGGAAATTTCCGAAGCCGAGGCGAAGAAGGCCATCGCGGCCATTCGCCTGGCCGAGATCAACGTGCGAAGCTGCCATATCGCGGCGCCGTTTTCCGGCCGCGTCGTGGCGGTCATGGTCAATGAGCATGAAAACGTCTTCCCCAACGACAAGCTGCTCAGTCTTCTCGATGACACCAGTCTGGAGATCGAGTTGGTGCTGCCCTCCTCGACCTTAGCCTGGCTCAAGCGAAAGTCACCGTTCACATTCACCATCGACGAGACGCATCGGGAGTATCCGGCGAAGGTGAAGGAAATCGGGGCGAATGTCGATCCCGCCAGTCAGACGGTCAAGGTGGTGGGCAGCTTCGGGGCCCTCCCGGCCGATGTGCTCGCCGGGATGAGCGGCACGGCGCAATTTGCATCGGGACAACCGTAACCCTATGGCGACATCCACCCAACCGAGCGCACAGGAACTCGCGACGCTGGTCCATCTGGCGACCCTCACCCATTTGGAGGCGCAGATCCGTGTCGCGAAGACCGTCCAGGAACTGCAGTTTATCTCCGTCAATGAGACCCGCCGGCTGGTTCCCTATGAACAGGCCTATCTGCTGAGTCATGCCGGTGAAGCGGCCGGCGTCTCCCGAGTGATCTGTGCGTCCAGCGTGGCCGTGGTGGAACGCGATGCGCCGATGATGCGCTGGTTGGAAGAGATGGCTCAGGCTCTGAGGCACGCACTCCCGGGGGATGAACCCGTTACCGTCACGGAGGAAATGTGCCCCGACTCCTGCCGCGAGGGATGGCGGGAGCATGTCAGGGGCCATGTCCTCTGGTGTCCGCTGAAACACCCGGATGAAACGGTGTTGGGGTTCTGGTGGCTCGAGCGGGACTATCCCTGGGAGGAGAATGATCGGGCGATTATGCACCGGCTTGCGGGGAGCTTCGCCTATGCCTGGAAAGCCGTGGCGATGCGCCATCGAACCTGGTCCACGAGGATCAAAACGCCCTCGGTGTGGTTGATGGCTGCAGCGGTTGTCGGGGCGCTGTGTCTGCCGGTTCGCGTGTCGACCGTTGCGCCGGTGAAAGTGATGGCGAAGGAGCCGACGATTGTGAGCGCGCCGATGGACGGCGTGATTGCCGAGGTCCTGGTGCCGCCGAATACGGTGGTCACGCAATATCGGCTGCTGTTCCGCTACGAAGACACGAACCTCCGCAATCAGTTTCGGGTCGCGGAGAAGCAATTGGCGGTGGCGCAGGCCGAACATGTCCAGGCGATTCAGGGCGGCTTTGCCGATCCGCAACGAAAGGCCGAGGTTCCGCTCAAAGCCGCCGAAGCGGCGTTAAAGGAGACGGAGCTGACCTATGCCCAGGAGATGCTGGCGCAGGTGGAAGTCCGTGCCCCGCAGGAAGGATTGCTGCTGTATAGCGACAAAGCCGACTGGGTCGGGAAGCCGGTCTCCGTCGGCGAGCGGATCATGGATATTGCCGATCCGCGTCGCATTGAGTTGCGAATCGATCTCCCCGTGAGCGACGCCCTCCTGTTACGGGACGGCGCCGATGTCGTAGCGTTCTTCGATGCACTCCCGCTGGAATCGTTTGGGGCGACCGTGAGTCGCGCGAGTTACCATGCGGAGGTGTTGCCCGGAGATATGTTGGCGTATCGGATCACGGCTGAATTGGCGACTGCCGATCCCCGTATCCGCATTGGCTGGCAAGGGTCGGCGAAGGTGTATGGAGAACAGGGCCCGTTGGCATTCTTGTTGTTCCGCCGTCCGCTCATGGCCTTGCGCCAACTGGTCGGAGTGTAGCCGATGGCCGGCCTGTCCTCAGTGTCCCCGCCCCAAGAACGCACCTTGCCTCCGCTGAGAAAGAACCTGCAGTTCCTCCGCGGCGCGCCCACACCGGAAGGGGTGCCGACCTGGACGATCGTCGATCCCGTTCGCAACAAATATTTCCAGATCGAGTGGCAGGTCTATCAGCTTCTCCAGCGCTGGTCCTGTGGCACGGTGGAAAAACTCGTCGCGGTGGTCCGGCGCGACACCACCTCCCGGATCCGGGCGGAAGACGTCGAAGACTTAGTGCGGTTCTTGTACGCCAACAGTCTGACGGAGCAATCGGCCAGCGGGCGGGTCAAGGACTACGTCGAGCAGGAAGTGGCACGCCATCAGGCCTGGTGGCAGTGGCTGTTGCATCACTATCTCTTCATCAAAATTCCGCTGATACATCCGCATCGTTTTCTGCACGCCACACTGCCCTTGGTGGCGCCGCTCTACACACCCATGGCGGCGTGGCTGTTCGGAATGATCGGTGCGACCGGGTTGTTCCTGGTGGGACAGCAATGGGACACCTTTTTGTCGACCTTCCTGCATTTTTTCACGTGGCAGGGGGCGCTGATGTACGGCGTGGTGTTGTGTGTCGTCAAGGTCGTGCATGAATTGGGGCATGCCTATACCGCAACGCGATTCGGATGCCGGGTACCCACGATCGGTGTAGCCTTGATGGTGATGATGCCGGTGCTCTATTCGGACATCAGCGACGCCTATCGGCTGAGTTCGAGGCGGAAACGTCTGTGGATCGCCGGAGCCGGGGTCGTGGCCGAACTGGGACTTGCTGCGGTCGCGACCTTGGTGTGGGGCTTCCTGCCGGATGGGGCCATCCGGAGCGTCGTCTTCGTGGCGGCGACGACCAGCTGGGTGATGAGCCTGGCGGTCAACCTCAACCCATTTATGAGGTTTGACGGCTACTATCTTCTGGCCGATGGACTGGGAATTCCGAATCTCCAGGACCGGGCCTTCGCCTTCGGGCAATGGCGGATTCGTGAACTGTTGTTTGCGCCAGGCGCGCCTCCGCCCGAAGCGGTCGGGCTGTCCAACAGGCGGATCCTGATCGCTTATGCCTGGGGTATCTGGCTGTATCGGCTTGTCCTGTTCACCGGGATTGCGCTGGCCGTCTATCACTATTTTTTTAAAGTGCTCGGCCTCCTGCTGTTTCTGGTCGAAATCGTCTTCTTTATCGGTCTGCCGATCTGGCGGGAACTGACGAGCTGGTGGAGTCGCCGTGCTGCCTATGCATCGACGGGCCGGTTTGCCGTCACGATGACGGTCGTCGCCGCGATGCTGTTGCTTGCCTGTCTTCCATGGTCCAGCCGTGTCGCGATCCCAGGGGTGCTGCAGGCAGGGTCCTATGCAACCATCTATCCTCCGGCGCCGGGGCGGATTGCATCGGTGTCGGTGCATGCAGGGCAGTCCGTACGAGCGGGTGACACCGTGCTCGTACTCGAAAACCCGCTATTAGCCAAGGAGGCCCGGTTGGCCCGGACCCAGGTCGAGCTCTTGGATTTCAGGCTGCAACGTCAGGCCGGATACGCAGAGGATCGTCTCCAAGGTCAGGTTCTTGCCGAGTCGTTACGATCGAAACTCGTCGAGCTGGACGGAGTTGCCGAGAAGCAGCAGCGCCTCGTCCTGCAGGCGCCCATCGATGGCGTGGTGGTTGATCAGGCCGATTCGCTCTATCCCGGCCGATGGATCAATGAGAAGCTGGCGGTCGCGTACGTAGTGAACTCTCGAACGGCCATAGTTACGGCCCTTGCGCCGGTTGAGGATCTAGGTGTGCTGGCAGTCGGACAGGAAGCGCTCTTCATCCCAAACGATGTGACGCGTCAGACCACTCGCGCCCGGGTCACCGAAATTCGGGACGTGGACGAACAGGATCTTTCCGTTCCCTACCTGGCATCAATCTATGGGGGTGCCGTGCCCGTACGAAAAGATTCGCATGGTCGATTGCAGGCGGAGCAATCGGTCTATCGCGTAGAACTTGAAGTGCTGGACGAGGTTGTGCGGGCGGATCAGGTCGTGACCGGGCTCATCCACGTCGCCGGGACGCCTCAGAGCCTGGTTGCACGGATGTGGGACCGAGTCGTGGCGGTCATGATCCGGGAGAGCGGGCTCTGAGCAGGAGCGCTGGAATAACTCACCGATAGAGGATCAAGTTCGCCGCGACGATCACTCATTTGGGCTGAGGCAACGAGTATGTTCGATTTTATCAAAAAGTATCTGCGCAGGAATGGTGAGCCATCAGAGCGGCCATCGTCCCTCGCGACTCCGTCTGCCTTCAAGCAATCTCTCCTATCCCTCGAGCAACGATTGATGTTTGACGCGGCGGCCGCGGCGACCGCGGCCGAGGTGCAATCCGAACAGGTGGCTCAAGATCAGGCCGAGGCGGCGGTCTCCTCGGAGGGGACTGCCGAGAGTACGACTCCTGAGCAGCAGGAATCTCAGGAGCTACTCCACGCGATTGGTTCCTACAGTCCCGGCGAATCCTCGACAGAAGTGGTCTTCGTCGACCCCACGGTTCCGGATTATGAATCTCTGCTCGCGGGCATGGGGCCCAATGTAGAGGTCGTTGTCCTGGATGCCTCCCGAGACGGGGTCGAGCAGATCGCCGAGTCGTTAACCGGGCGATCAGGCATCGACGCCATTCATCTGATTTCGCACGGCGACGCTGGAACATTGCAGTTGGGCACCGGCACGTTGAATGCCGAATCGATGTCGACTCATTACGCGGACGAGTTCACAACGATTCAGCAGACCCTGTCGGAGCAGGCTGACATTCTGGTGTACGGCTGTAATTTTGCCGAGGGTGAGGTGGGCCAGGCGGCTGTGGCCCGGCTGGCTGAACTGACCGGAGCCGACGTGGCCGCGAGCAGCGACAGAACCGGCCACATCGATTTGGGCGGCGATTGGAAATTCGAAACCCAGGTTGGATCGATCGAAACCGACCTCGCGATCACCGATGCCGCGCAGATGGACTGGAAGGGGATCCTGACGACCGAGACTGTCGGCGACCAATTCTCCTCAAGTTCCTACGACAATCACGATGGGACTCAGAAGTGGGCCTCAGATTGGACCGAAACCGATGCCGGCGGCGGTGGGGCAAGCGGCGGGGATGTGCATGTCGCTTCATCACAACTGAGGATCGACGCCGGTTCCGTGGGAGACCAAGCTTCGCGGCAGGTTGATCTGTCAGGAACGAGCGGCGCAATCCTCACATTCGATTACACCAACTCGTTGTCCGGCTCCGATCAAATCGAGATTCGCGTGTCAGCCGACGGAAAGACGTATACCACGCTCACCGACGGCGTCTTCTCCCCTAAGTCGAATGCCGGAAGCGGCACCGTCAAGCTCGACATTTCCGGTTATGCCTCCGCGAGTACGACGATCCAATTCATTGTCACTGGGGTGGGCGGGGGCGATCGCCTGTATGTCGATAACGTGCAGGTCGGCTATGACACCGGCGCCGCGAACAGTGCGCCGGCGATCAGCAGCAACGGCGGCGGAACGACGGCGTCGGTCACGGTCGGGGAGAACAGCACGGTCGTCACGACCGTCACGGCTACTGACGTTGATGCAGGGCACACCCTAGGCTATTCGATCGCCGGTGGAGCGGACGCAGCTCGATTCACTATCCACAACAGCACGGGTCAGCTGAGTTTTGTCTCGGCGCCCAGCTATGAAGCCCCGGCGGACAGCGGCGGGAATAACGTGTACGACGTCACGGTGCAGGTGTCTGACGGCCAGGGCGGCACGGATACCCAAGCCCTCGCCGTGACAGTGGCAAACGTCAATGAGGCACCGACAGACCTGGCCTTGTCGGCGAACACGGTGGCGGAGCACGCGGCCAACGGGACCGTCGTCGGCACCGTGAGCGGCAGCGATGTGGATATGGGCGATACGAAGACGTACTCACTGACCGACAACGCCGGCGGACGCTTTGCCATCAACAGCAGCGCGGGCCAGATCACCGTCGCCAACCGATCGCTCATCAATTACGAGAGAGCCACCAGCCACAATCTGACGGTGCGGGTGACGGACAGCGGCGGGCTGACCTATGACGAGACCTTCACCATCAACGTGACGGATGTGAATGAAGCGGCTCCCAGGATCACCAGCAATGGCGGGGGGGCCACAGCCCTCATCAATATTGCGGAGAATGCCACGGCGGTCACCAGGGTCACTGCCTCCGACGCCGATACCAGGCAAACCCTGGCCTACTCGATTGTCGGTGGGGCCGATGCCGCCAAGTTTACGATCAACAGTAGCACCGGTGCCTTGTCGTTTGTGTCCGCCCCGAACTACGAGGCGCCGACCGATAGCGGCGGTAACAACGTCTACGATGTGACGGTCCAAGTGTCAGACGGAAGCGGCGGCGTGGACTCTCAGGCCATCAGCGTGACCGTAACTGCTGTGAACGAGAGGCCGACGGACCTGAGTCTGTCGGCGAACACGGTGGCGGAGCACGCGGCCAATGGGACCGTGGTGGGGACGGTGAGCGGGAGCGACCCCGACGCCGGCGACACGAAGAGCTACAGCTTGACCAATACGGCGGGGGGGCGGTTTGCGATCAACCGGACGACCGGCGCCCTCACGGTCGCCAACAGTACCTTGCTGAACTACGAAGCGGCGACGAGCCATGCCGTGACCGTCCGGGTGACCGATCGGGGCGGGCTGACCTACGACGAGACGTTCACGATCAACCTGACGAACGTGAACGAGGCCCCCAGCGGGACCAATGCGACCGTCACGATCACCGAAGATACGGCGCACATCCTCACGGCGGCCAATTTCGGGTTCAGCGATGTGGACGCCGGCGATGCGCTGAGTGCGGTGCGGATCGACACGTTGCCGACGGCCGGGACTCTGACCCTGTCGGGCACGGCGGTGACGGCGGGCCAGGTGATCACGCCGGCGGACCTCGCGGCGGGCCAGCTGGTCTTTACCCCGGCGGCCAACGCCAACGGGACCGGCTATGCCCGCGTGACCTTCTCGGTCCGCGACAGCACCAATCTGTACGACCCGACGCCCAATACGCTCACGGTCAATGTCACCGCCGTCAATGACCGGCCGACGGACCTGAGCCTGTCGGCCAACACGGTAGCAGAGCATGCCGCCAATGGGACCGTGGTGGGCACGGTGACCGGGAGCGACCCCGACGCCGGTGACACGAAGAGCTACAGCTTGACCAATACGGCAGGGGGGCGGTTTGCGATCAACCGGACGACCGGCGCCCTCACGGTCGCCAACAATACCTTGCTGAACTACGAAGCGGCGACGAGCCATGCCGTGACCGTCCGGGTGACCGATCGGGGCGGCCTGACCTACGACGAGACGTTCACGATCAACCTGACGAACGTGAACGAGGCCCCCACCGGGACCAATGCGACCGTCACGATCACCGAAGATACGTCGCACGTCCTCACGGCGGCGAATTTCGGGTTCAGCGATGTGGATGCCGGGGATGCGCTGAGTGCGGTGCGGATCGACACGCTGCCGACGGCCGGGACTCTGACACTCTCGGGCACGGCGGTGACGGCGGGCCAGGTGATCATGACGGCGGACCTCGCGGCGGGCCAGCTGGTCTTTACCCCGGCGGCCGACGCCAACGGGACCGGCTATGCCCGCATGACCTTCTCGGTGCGCGACAGCACCAATCTGTACGACCCGACGCCCAATACGCTCACGGTCAATGTCACCGCCGTCAATGACCGGCCCGTGATCACCGCCAACAGTGGGAGCAGCGTGGCCGAAGGGGGCACCGACACGATTACGAGCGCAGAGCTTGCGGCGGTGGACGTGGACAACTCTGCCGCCCAGCTCAGATTCTCTGTCGGGACCGGTCCTGCCCATGGTCGTCTGGAGTTGACGACCAGGCCGGGGGCGGCGCTGGCGACTTTTACGCAGGCCGATCTCGCGGCCAACCGCCTGGTCTATCGTCACGATGGATCGGAAACGTTGAGCGATCGCTTTACGTTTACGGTGAGCGACGGGGCGGGAGGTTCGGTGGGCACGACCACAATGACGCTCACGATCACTCCGGTGAACGATGCGCCGACCATCATCAGCAATGGAGGAACGGCGGCCGCCTCGATCCATGTTGCGGAACATGTGACCGGCATTACGGTCGTAACCGGCGCCGATGTGGATCTCCCTGTGCAGGCCTTGATCTACTCAATCAGCGGCGGAGCGGATCAGGCGCAGTTTACGATCGACGCCTCGACCGGTGCGCTGAGTTTCGTGGCTCCTCCTGATTTTGAAGCGGCCGCCGACGCCAATGGCGACAATGTGTATATCGTGCAGGTCCGTGTCACCGACAGCCAGGGCGGCACGGCGATGCAAACCATTCAGGTGAGGGTGACGGATGGGGCGGAGGTACGCCCCTCCGGCCCGGCGCTTCCTCCCTCCCTCATTCCGATGCCTTCGGCACAGGCGGGCACATCCGTTCAGGCTCATGACGAACCACTGTCGTTTACAACGCGACAGGAGTCGGTGAATGCGGTGTCCATGAATGGGACTGATCTCGCCGGGACGATGAGCCGCTATACCGGCAGCATGCCGCCGCGCGTCGCGCCCCATTCAGGTGATGTTCATCATGAGGAAGAGCCACCTGTCGCGTCACGACCCGTTCAGTCGGATGACAGGGAGCCTTGGAACTCATCCCCGATCTCATCTACGGATGCGATCGAGGCGGGCAGGGATGGCGATTCGGGGCCGCAGCCCTCGGCGAATGAACTGGTACTGAATAAATTGGATGAAGTGATCCTGTCGTTGCGGGAGGCGGTCGCGGTGGACCGTGAGCCGCAGTCGTTGATGGCTCAGGTGACTGCGTTGGCGGGGACGACTCTCTCTGTGGGATTTGTGCTGTGGGCCGTTCGCAAAGGAAGGCTCTTGGCCGGTTGCTGCGCGACCATTCCTACATTGTCGGCAGAAGGGCCTGGTCGGGGTCAACACCTTCGCCCACAGCTCTTGACGCCAACGTCTTCTCCGTCGCACGGCCCCGTGAACATTCCCTAGCCGACTTCTCCAACCTGACGTCCCACACAACGGATACAACGCTATACTGCAACTTGGGCCTTGACCATAGGATCCGTGGTTTGATGAAAAAACCGCTGAGTGTAGAAATAGACGCGAACTTGTCTTAGAAGTTTCTTTGGCTGACCCACTGGCAGTTAGGATTCTTGCCGATCTCCTCTTATTTCCGCTGCCATTCCTAGACTCTCACAGAATTCGTCGAGGGCCTTAAGGAACTCGCTCGATAATGCGTCACGAAGTACTATGTCCCTTTCATTAACAGCCCAGCCGATGCATGGTCCTTTTGTGATGGGGTAGGGGAAATTAAAGTCCTTTTCGCTGTATTTTTCGCTAGCTTTCAGTTTTGCTAGAGGCATTCTTATTCTTGCAAACATCCTCTTCGCTTGTATGAGCCGAGGATGTCCTGTTGCTGCTGCAAGCGTTCTGAGTATTTCATAGGCTCCCAATACCCATAAATACGAATGGGTGAGAATATCGTCTAGCTCAAGGGGTTGTTCAGGAATCTGGCGGAGTCGATTTATCCAAAAGGCCGTATCCTTCTTAACAATTTCCAACTCAAACCGAGCGAGTTTTTGAATCGTCATCACACAGCCCATCTGTTCGGGAGCGTTACGAGGAAAAAGATTCGCCAATTTATGGCTGATACGGACCCATTTCGATTGTTGCTCGAAGAGCTGTGAGTGAACCACGGATAGCAGGAAATTCAATACTTCTTTTTCTGCTTGTAACCAATGCTCTAGGCTGTTGCCGTGGTGACGACCACTTTTCTCAAAAATATTGTGGGCACGTTCGGCGATTAGCCGCTCAATTTGAGATGCCCGACCCTGCAACGTTTCCCATTCAGCCTTCCAATCATTCATGAGCAGCAGTTTATACGATCTGTGCTAGACGATACTTCAGAGGAGAGCGCCACGGCACCCCTGGTGTACCCTGCCAATGTTTGGATCAGAGCAGCTGAGTCCTAACCACTGGAAAGTTTGGTGGCGGCGACCCGGATTGAACGGGTGACCCGCGGCTTATGAGTTGATTAAGTAGATGTGCTACAGCTGTGGTTTCGGCATGAATGCCCTCCTATCCGCGCCCTTCGTACCCGCTTCGTAACCAGAAATACGGCTCGGCAGCCCCCCTTCGGGGGCTACCCCTGGGACGATGGTTGGGACGGTCGCCCATTCGGGTACCGGTACTGTGTCATCCGGTCTTATCGCAAGCTCGAGGGTGCAGCCTTCATTGCAATGGGCACGTGCCGACGCACGGAAGGCTCCAGCCGTTCCTACTCAGGAATACGTCTGCGGGATTTATCTTGAGGGGTCCATTCGCAGGGTCGGGGCACTCGGCCTGCCCCGTCGGGCAATCTTTGAATAGGAAGTCAAACGCCTCCGTCGATGGACTGTTGCATTGGGTATCATAGCATTTGTCCCCGATCCAGGCGGGGCCACAGTCGAAATTATTACTCACGGGATAGTTGATGGCACGGTTCGGATAACCCCCACCCATTTGAAAATAGCAGCCCCTAAGATCATTCCTTATCAGCGGAACGACGATATGCCATCGCGTCGGAGATAGGGTCTGCCACAACCACACTGCATAGCTCATTTCCCCGGCGGTACGCATCGCCTTTTGCTGCTCATCGGTTGGCGCAGTGCCTACGATGGGCGCGGCAAACGCTTTCAATTGTGACCAATCGGTGACGAGCCGGTCGTGAGTATCATTGTTGCCGTTCAGCGCCGTGTTGTACATGATCGCGAGCTTGCCTTTCACTTCTCCGACCGCCAGGTTCGGGTCCGAAGGAAAGCCACCGTGCTTACCAATATAGTTAGAGACTTGATTAAAGACATTTGAAAACACTGGCGGGAGACCAACCACCGACCCACCGATGGCCAATCCGACCCCGAGGAACAACTGCGTCAGATTTGCGGCTATTTGGTCGGCAGGGTCCACGTTCTGCAATTTTGCGGAGACTGAATCGACATCGAAATCCGTCTCTGCAAAGATTTGCGTCAGCAGCGTCTGGCTGCCCGTGGGACCCAGTAACCAATCATTGGCGGTTTGGACGTAGCTCAGCTCGGTCTTGATTTGTCCCACGACCGGGGTCCAGTTGGCAGCGGTGCATGTCGATGGAGGCGACAACGCGCGCAAGTTCCCTTGCAGGGTCGCAATAATACTGGAATCCGTCAGTTCGTCGTAGTGGCTGCGGAGGTCTGTGCCATATGTGCCCGGCGACGTGCTGATATTCGTGCTGAGGTACTGATAGCAGGCATTCTGATCTCCGGGAAACGGCGGGAAACTGGACTGTGCGGCGCGAGCGTGCCCGCCAAGCACGGTCGCAAGCATCATCATCCCTGGGAGCAGCAGCTTACGTGTCCAGGCGTTGCCTTGACGTGCGCGCATCAGCATGTTTTAAAGCCCCCTTTTTAGAGCGGGAAGATACAACGATCCCGGTTAGCTGCTAGCGCAACGTATAAGAACGAAAGATCCTTTTTGCGAGAGCAAGTATGGGAGATGGACCCGAGGTAGTCAAATACGCGAGACGTCGGTCTAGGATCGGATCTTGGAGCGATTCATCGGTCCGACACGCCCGCGTGTGGGGCGGTTTACCGGGCTACTGTCAGGTGGCCGCCTGACTGACATATTACGGCGGCATGCCAATGGGCAATGCAATCTCTCTTAAATTGGAAACAGTCATTCTCAGTGAGGGAAAGCTGACATTGCGTTGCATTGCATCGCAAATGATGGTTCCGAGATGACGCGGGACACACTGCGCACTCTGCAAATCAGATGGAAGAGCAGCTGAGTCCTAAACCGCTGGAAAATTTGGTGGCGGTGACCCGGATTGAACGGGTGACCCGCGGCTTATGAGTCCGCTGCTCTACCAACTGAGCTACACCGCCACTGGAGGATGCGTGACCGGTCGAAGTGAACCGCAATAATAGCCGAAGAGGAGTTGAGGTGTCTACCGACTTGCTGATGAAAACTCAGGGCCGAGTTGGAGTGCTCGCGGTATAGCGGGACCTTCCAGGACTTGATTTGCTTTCAAGCGATCTGCAATATACGATCTCTTTCCAACTTTGCAGGTAGGGGACAATGCAAGCACGAGCTGCGGACTCCGGGCAGGGTGATCAAGGTAGTCCTGCAGTCCGGGGGGCGCGTGTGCGTGCTTGTGGGGGGTGGCTTCCTGTCGCCGGGTTGTTCGTGCTCAGCGGTTTTTTCAGTTCGGCCCTGTTTCAGGATGGGCTTGCCGCTCATAAGAAAACCCCGTCCCACCGCCATCGATCCTCTTCCATTCCCCAGATCATTCCGCAGAAGACAGGCCCGGGCTCGCAGGCCGGCGAGGCTGAAGGGCTGTATTATGCCGGGGTCGCGCTGCATGCGAAGGGAAATTACGAGCAGGCGGTGGAGAAGTTCAGATCCGCGCTTCAGAAGCGAAACGATTTCCCCGAGGCTCGGCACGCCATGGGGCTCGCGCTCGCGGCACAGGGTGCGCTGGACGAGGCCATCAACGAATATCGGGCCGCCTTGGACGCCCAACCGGAATTTGCCGCGATTCATAACAATCTGGGCGTGGCGCTGAGCGAGAAGGGGCAGCTCGATGAGGCGATTGCAGCCTATCGGCATGCCATTCGTTTGCAGCCGGGCAACGCCGCCCCTCATCACAATCTCGCGCTCGCCCTGGAGGCCAAGAACGATCTGGATGGCGCGGTCGGCGGATATCGGGAGAGTCTTCGATTGCAGCCGGACAATGCCACCGCTCACAACAACCTGGGCCTCGTGCTGCAGAAAAAAGGTCTGCTCGATGAGGCGATCGGGGAGTATCGAGCCGCATTGCGGCTTCAAGCCGGTGCGTCGGCCGCATTGTACAGTGTGAACCTCAGCGCCGCCTTGCTGGCAAAGGGAGAGGTCGACGGCGCGATCGGCGCCGGCCGCACGGCCATTCGTCTGCAACCGGAGAATGGCGACGCCCACTACAACCTGGGTTTGGCGCTGAAGGCGAAGGGGGAAGTCGAAGGGGCGTTGGCGGCCTTTCGCGAGGTGTTGAAGCTCGATCCCGGGCAAGGCGCGGTGCATTACGACGTGGGGCAGCTCCTCGAACGAGCCGGCGAGAGTGGCGCGGCGATTGCGGAGTATCGCGCCATGTTAACCTACCGGCCGACGCACGGCCCCGCGCAAGAGGCCTTAGCCGTCCTGTTGCAGAAAAACGGCGATCTCGATGGGGCAATTGCGGCCTACCGTGCGGCGTTGCAGACGGCGCCGAAGAGTATTGCCGCCCACAACAACCTCGGCGTCGCGCTCTTAACCAAAGGCCGGGTTGACGAGGCCTTGGCGGCCTTCCGCACGGCAACGGACTTGCAACCCGCCGATCCGATCGCCTACTACAACCTGGGCGAGGCATTCAGTGCCCAACAGCAGCGCGGCGCGGCGATTCAGTCCTACCGCAGTTACGTCAAGCTGGCCGAGGCGCAGCCGGATCACCGAGAGAAGGTCGAAGCGGTGCGAAAGCAGCTCGCGGAATTGGAGCGATAGAACCCCGGTGGTCTTTCGTCAGGTCTCCTCGCCGTCCAGCAGCGCGCCCTCCGTTGTTCCTCCTCGTGCCGATGTCTCCTACAATGGCCTCCGCTCCTTCCGGCGATACGGCAGTGCTGCGGCGCTTTTTCTCCTCTGTGTCATGTCGGTCGGGTGTTTGTCTCCCATCGCGCTCCATCAAGCCGTACTGGAATATGATCGTGCCGTGGGGAGGGTCGAAGCTGAAATGCTCCTGCTCAATATCGCCCGCTCCCGTCATTTTCTCCCGCAGCATTTTACCGGCGTCTCCAGCGTGGCGGCGACGTTCGAATTCCAGGCCAATGCCGGATTGACGAAGACCTTCGCGTTGCCCGGTCCGGATTCACTCGGACTTACACTCGGCGGCAGCATTGCCGAACGTCCGACGATGACGATCGTGCCGATTCAAGGCGAGGAGTTTACGAGCCGCATCCTGACCCCGTTCGACGAAAGCCGCGTGACCTTCATGTTTCAGCAGGGTGTCGAGCCGGCGATCATTCTTCGTCTCATGGCGAGCGGGATCCAGGCCAGCGGGTATGGCGAGTCGGCGTTTTACCGCAATATGCCCTATTTCGAAGACGAGTACCGGGAGTTTCGGCGGCGTGTCATGCATTTGTCTGCATTGAATCTTGAACGAGAGCTGCAAGTGACGCCGCTGATTTTCGAGCAAACCGTCTCGCTACCTTTGTCGGCGCGTTCGGGGTCCGGGGATCTGGTCAGAGGCCTGGATAAAATTCTCGATGCGATGGAACGGGGGTATGCGATCGGCGGTGTCACTGACGAACCCTCCATCACCGTTCGACGGCGTGTCACGGGGCGGACGGTGATTACGAACTACGATCCCATGCAACTGCCGAACGAGGAGCGCCGTCTTCTCCACGAGGAGGCGCAGCGGTATCCGCGCAACTACATTCTGATCGATATCCGGCCCGACGGTCCCGGCGGGGAGTATCCATTGCACGGGTTTCTGGTCATCAGAAGTTTCAACAAGATCATGCGGTTCCTTGCCAACGGCATCGCGGCGGACCGGGAATTCCCTGTCAACCCGGACGATCGCACGGGTGAAGTGGCGCTGAACCCTGTGCAGACGATGAATATCGTGGAATCGGAATCACGCCCGGATGCCGCCGCCTTCGCCGTCAAGTTTGAGAACCGCTGGTATTCGATCGCCAAGGCGTCCCATGAGGACGGCACGTTGGACCCCTGGAATTTGGGTACGTTTCGGGTGTTGGCCCAGCTGTATCAAATGACCGTGACCGACATCTCTAAAACCCCCACACCGGCCATCACCATCGCTAAATAGACATCCCTGCGGGCGGCGTGAAAGGGATTGTGGTCTCCGCCGGAAGTGTCAGCCCGGCAGCTCGTCCCCGGGGCGTCCCTGCCACCCGGGCCCGTGTGCTTGTTACCAAGCCGATCCCGGCACCGACGCAATTCAGCGGCCTGGAATGAAGTGCGGCCCCTCTTGTCAGGGGCTGCATCCGATAATTCGAAAGGAGATCCTCAATGACGATAAGCGGCGTATCCCTGCAGACTGCCCTTCCCTGGCTCCTGAGTATTTCCGCAACCGTGGGAATCGCCCTGTTGCGGGTCGGATTGGTGTTCGTGATCGGGTATATCGCGATTCGATTCGCCCGTTTGGGGTTGCAACAACTTGAACGGGTGATGCTCCTCACCAGTGACGCCAAGGATCAACAGTCCGGAACGGCTCACAAACGCGCCGCGACGCTGACTGGAATTCTCAGGACCATCGCACTCACGGCGATTTGGGCGATTGTCATCATCGAATCACTGCAGGTGGTGGGGTTGGACATTGCGCCGATTCTGGCCGGTGCCGGTATCCTCGGTCTGGCCGTGGGCTTCGGTGCACAGAATCTGGTGCGCGATCTGATCAGCGGATTCTTCATCATCCTTGAAGATCAGATCCGGTTGGGAGATGTGGCCGTGATCAATGGAACCGGCGGACAGGTTGAGACCATCACGTTCAGAACGATTTCCTTGAGGGACTTTTCCGGCGTGGTCCACGTGTTTCCCAACGGCGGCATCAACACCCTGTCCAATATGAGCAAGGACTGGTCGGCCTTCGTGCTGGACATGGGAGTGGCCTATAAAGAGGATACGGATCGGGTGGTGGCGGTGATGCAGGCGGTCGGTGAAGAATTGCGCCACGACGAGGAACTTGGCTCGCTGATGATCGAGCCGATTGAAGTGGTGGGTGTTGAAAATTTTGCCGATAGTGCCGTAACGATTCGCGCGCGCATCAAGACACAGCCGCTCGAACAGTGGAAGGTCGGACGTGAATACCGGCGACGGCTCAAGAAGGCCTTCGACGCGCAGGGTATCGAGATTCCGTTCCCGCATCAGACTTTGTGTATGGGAGAGGCCAGTCCGCCGTTCAAAGTAGAGGTGGTTGCAGGTCTGGGGCTTCAGAAGGTCTAGCAGAATGCGGAAACAGTCCGGTTGAGTCCGATGGCCCTGCTTACCAGGAGCATGAACCAGGCGTCTCCGTGGTTGTCCGGGCAACCGGTGGCCGGCCGCTGTTAGGCCGCCCGGCGAGTCTGCCGCTCAGGCACGATGTCGCTGTGAGTGGGGGAAGCGGCAGACGAGGCGGAGATCAGTTTTCTCCGTTCCGAGTCACTCTCTAATCCCATGGCCCAGGCCAATAACCAAATAAGTGTCACAATTGTGACGAGACCAATGATCGTAACCATGTGGCACCTCACGGCTGAATACTACAGAAGCCGCACCGGCCGTATTCTGTCTCGATACGGCCAGCCGGCTGCTGAGTGACGTCTCTCGAACTCACCGGGCGATGCGTGCTCTTCGCTCACGTCATGTGCTGGTTGCGACGATAGTCTTCTAAGCGCCGGCGAATGATCCCCTCCGACAGCGTGGGATAGTACCCTTTGAGGGCTTGCCGCCCGGTGGTCGCGGCAGTGGTGTCCCGGTGATGCCGGAACTCTCTCAACCGTTGTTCAATTCGCTGTTTCGCCGCAGCAGAGAACGCCTCGGCCAATTCCCACACGCTGGTATGTCCGTCGAGCCTGGTCTGTCGTTCGGCATAGAGCACCGTGGCGAGCATGGCAAGGAGATCTTCACCGACGGATTCGATTTTGTTCTGCAGACGCTGCTCGTCCTTAAATGAGGCCTGGAATCGCAGCAAGGCGTAGAAAATTGCTCGCGCCAGCCGCCGGCTGGTTCGTTCCACATAGAGGGCCGCCGGCCGTACCTGGGGGTGGGTGATTTCTCGACGGTCCGGCAGAGGCCGTTTTCGCCATTGCCGGAGGTACCAGGGCAGGTAGAAGCGCATGAGCGTCATCGCCTGCCGGGCTTGTTCGAGTATGGAAAGACCATCTGCATAGAAGCGCTTGGCACGATCCAGATGAGGGCTCAAGCCTTCGCGGACCACGAAGGGGCGCAAGATATCGGTGGCGCCTTCGCCGATTCGATACATCTCCGCATCGCGAACGAGTTGTTCGATGCCGAAGGCGGCTTCCCCGCGCGCGTGCTTGGAGTCGGCGGTTTCGTACCCCATCCCTCCGAAAATCGTTTGCGCGTCACGGATGAACCGGATCGTGTGTTCCGAACAGAAAATCTTGGCGACCGCGGCTTCGATGCGAATGTCGTAGCGGTGCTGATCGGCCAGGCGCCAGACGAGCAGCGCCAGTGCCTCCATGGCGAACAGGTGGCCGGCCATGTCTCCGATCCGGATCTGCTGCGTCTGCCGCTCTGCCAACGGCTTCTGAAACGTGACCCTGCTATTGGCTCGATCCAAGGTCGGTTGCCAGGCCTGTTTGGCCATGCCCAGGCAGATGGCGGGAATGCTGATGCCGCGTCCCACGTTCAGAATCGTCAAAGCATACTTGAGCCCCTTTCCGATGTCGCCGATCACATGTTCGATCGGTACCTGCACATTCTTCAAGGCGATATGGGCGTTCTCAATCCCGCGACAGCCTTCAAACTGACAGCGTTGACGCACCAGCACGCCTGGTGTCGCCATGTCCAAAATAAAGGCCGTGTGAACGTGATCGTCCGCCCGCTGCCCCTGCGGTGCCGGAATCCATTCGACCTTTCCCTCACACTCCACCCGAAGAGCCGGCACGCGGGCGACGAGCGTGAGGTACCGGGCAATCGGCCCGTTCGTACACCAGAGTTTTTCGCCGTTCACCAGAAAATGGGTGCCGGAGGAATCGAGGACCGCCTCGGTTCGCACGTTGGCCGCATCCGAACCGGTCATCGGTTCGGTGAGGGCAAAGGCCGAAAGGGCCTCCTTCGCGACCAGCGGGAGATATTTTTTCTTCTGGTCTGCGTTTCCGAAGAGGAGGATCGGCATGGCGATGCCGATGGACTGCGGCACTGCCACCGTGAGCGCCAGAATGTTGCTCCAGCTGGCGATCAACGTCAGGACCCGGCCGTAGTTCGTATAGGACAAGCCGAGCCCGCCATATTCTTTGGGAATTTTCATGCCGAAGGCCCCGAGCTTGAACAGCCCCTGGATGACGCGTTCGGGAATTTTTGCCTCGCGTTCGATTTCTTGCGGGTCCACCTCGTGGATTAGAAAGTGTTCGACCTGTTTGCAGAAGGCCTCGCCGGCGGTTTTCTCTTCCGGCGGTTCGGGAGGTGTCAGCAAGAGGTTGAAGTCCGGCCGGCCGTCATAGAGACCGGCCAGGAAACTCTTTCCGGTGAAGCGCTCGCGGGCTTCTTCGATCCGTTCAAAACCTGTAAAGAGGGTGCTCATGTGGTACCTCACCCGATCTGCTCAAGCAGGATCTTTGAATTGTCTGTCACGATATTGGGCCAGGGTGCCCGCCAACCTGGATTTCAGTTCCAGGCGCTTGGGTTTCCCGGTGGAGGTGTAGGGCACCTCCGTACCCATCACCAGCACTTTCGGTTGTTTGGCAAACGGCAACCGTCCTCGGCAATGGTCGCGGATGTCGACCTCTGTCGGGGGCGATGCCGGGTCTTTCGGCACGATATAGGCGGCGATTTCCTCGCCGTAGTAGCGATTCTCGAAGGGGAGGGCCATGGCGAACTGCACGGCCGGGTGTCCCTTCAACACGTCGTCGATTTCCAACGGGGAAATATTGACACCGCCGCGGACGATGAGTTCTTTCAACCGGCCTGAAATGAAAAAAAACGGGCGTCCCCGGTCGTCGGCGATGCAAAAGCCTTCGTCGCCTGAACGGAACCAACCCCATTGAAAGGCGGCTTCGTTGGCGTCGTCCCGTTTGAAATAGCCGGCGCAGACTGTGCGCCCGCGGATGCAGATCTCCCCGCGTGCCTGCTCAGCAACCGCCTTCCCGGATTCGTCGAGAATGGCCATCTCGTTGTGACGCAGGGCCGTTCCGATCGAGGGGAAATCAAAATCTGTGAGCCAGTGACGATGTTCTTCCCCTGTGAGGTCGTTCGGGAGGAAACAGGAATAGCAGGTTGTTTCAGACAGACCGTATCCATGGCGGATGGGGAATCCAAAACGCTCTTCGAAGCGCAAGGCCGTGTCCTTCAGCAGCGGTCCGGCGCCGCAGATCACACCACCAAAGCGATCCAGGCGATAGGCGGCGAGGTCTTCGTCGGCATCCAGAAGAAACTCAAGCAATGTGGGGACCACGCTGACACTGGTCGCCTGCTCATCGTGGAGCCGCCGCCAGAAGCTGCCGGTCTTGAACTTCCGGTTCAAGACGACGCTCCCCTTACAATAAAACGGAGTCATCAGAGTGACGACGATGCCGTTGACATGGTGGACGGGCAGGACGCACATCAAACGATCGGTGAGACCGAATCCATGCCGGTCGGCGATGGCATCCGCATCGATCAGAAGATTGGCCACCGTCAAGATGACGCCTTTCGGCGGCCCGGTTGTCCCGGATGTGTAAATGATCAAGGCAGGATCGTCGAGTCGGGAGGTGCCCGGGGCAAAGCGGGCTCCAACGGCGTGGCTGTTTTTTCGGCTCTTTCCCCTGGTCTCCTTCCCGTCAAGGATGCCACCGTCCCCCAGGGCGACCACTTCGCGCAAGGCCGGCAGCATGGACTGAAGGGCGTTGAGTTCCTCGTAGACATCCTGCCAGCAGAGGGCGACCGAGGCCTCCGAATGTTCGAGGATATACCGCTTCTTCTCGGGTGTTTCTTCGACATTGATCGGCACGACGGCGACTCCCAAGGTCCAGGCTGCGAAGTAGGTCAGCGCCGTCAGATCATGGTTGAACAGCACGGTGGCGATCCGGTCGCCGCGGGTCAGGCCGAACTTCGCATGAAACATCTCCGCCATCCGTTCGACGATCGTGCCGAATTCCGCATAGCTGTAGGTTCGGCGCAGGTTCCGGTCGTCGTCGCAATAGGTCAGGAAATTCCTGGTGACGAGTCGCGGGTCGTACAGGCGCGATCGGAAGAACTCGACGAACGAGGTCCAGTGGAGTTCCGAGGCACATCCCGGCGCCTCGCGGGCCTGTTCGATCCGGTCATGGACGTCGGTCAAGAGGCTCATAGGTCCTCGGTGCCGGCCCTGTGTAGAGGGCTCGTGGTCTGATCAGCCGGTTATGTTCCTGCTGCTCCATTACATGTGCGCACCAGCCGGTGATGCGGGAACAGACGAACAACGGTGTGGACAGTTCACGCGGGATGCCCATCAACAGGTAGGCCACGGCCGTATAGAAGTCGAGATTGGGGTGGAGTCCTTTTTCCTCCCGCATGATGCGGTGGAGGGTGGAGGCGATGTCGTACCAACTGTGGTCGCCGCAGAGGTGGCTGAGCCGTTCGGCGTGGCGCTGGATGATGGCTGATCGTGCGTCGCCTTGCCGAAGCACGCGATGCCCGAATCCCATCACTCGCCGTTTCTGCGCGAGCGCCTCTCGCACCCAGGTCTCGGCTCGCTCAGGGCTGCCGATTTCGATGAGCATCGACGCCACCGCTTCGTTGGCGCCTCCATGGAGCGGTCCTTTCAACGTCGCAACGGCCGCCGTGATCGCGCCATGCAGATCGGTGAGGGTTGAGGCGGTGACGCGAGCGGCAAACGTGGAGGCGTTAAATTCATGCTCCGCGTACAGGATGAGCGACACGTTCAGCGCCTGGGCCATGGCCGTGCCGGTTTCACCGTCCTTGTGGCCTGCCACCAGGTGCAGCAGGTGCTGCGCAAAATCTCGACTCTCGTCCTGTCTCGGCGGGAGTATTCCGGACATGACTCGATAACTATGCGCGATCAGCAGCGGGATCTGGCTCAGCAGTCGCATGGATTTGCGGAGATTGGCCTCATGCGATCCATCCTGCGCGTCAGGATCGCTGAGCCCCAGCAGGGAAATGCCGGTTCGTAACACGTCCATCGGGTGCAGGCCCGGCTGCAGGCTGTCTATAAAACGTTGCACCGGGTCAGGGAGGACTCGATGGCCTCTCAGCAGTGTGGAAAAACTATCCAGTTCGCTCCGGGTGGGGAGATGACCGATCAGCAGCAAATAGGCGACTTCCTCAAAGCGGCTCCATTTTGCTAGATCGCCGATGGCATACCCCCGATAACGAAGTCCTGCCTCTCCTTCATCCACCTGACAGAGGGCCGATTCTCCCGCGATCACCCCTTCAAGTCCGGGGCTATAGAGGGGGCGCTCCGTGGTTTTCGTTCCGGGCTGTTCTTGTATCGCCTGGTTCATAGGGCCTCCCTGTCTGGTTCTGCCCATGCTCGTATCGAAGCAGACTATAGAGCTCCTGTCGCGTCATCATGTGATCGAGCCAAGCCCGTTGAGAGCCGAAGAATCTGAGTTCTCGCAGCAGCTTCTCAACAGCAAGGGCTGCGACCCGGAGCGTGCTGACGGGAAATAACACGCCGCGATATCCCAACGTCTCGAATTCGTCCACGCTCAAGTAAGGTGTCTTGCCGAACTCCGTCATGTTGGCGATCAAGGGCAGGTGGACGCCTGCCCGGTTCATTTCCAACGCAAAGGTGTGGAATTCGTTCGCGGAGAGCAGGGCCTCGGGGAAGAGCGCGTCGGCGCCTGCGTTGGCATAGGCAACGCCTCGCTGAATGGCAGCCTGCAGCCCATCGACCGCCCGTGCGTCCGTGCGCGCCACAAGGACGAAATCCCGATCGCATTTCGCCTCCACGGCTGCGGTGATTTTGGCAACCATGTCAGCCGTTGGAATCAGTCGCTTCCCTGACAGATGGCCGCATTTTTTCGCCTCTTCCTGATCTTCGATCTGCATGCCTGCCAATCCGGCCCGCTCAAATTCCTGAACGGCCTCCCGCACAACCGAAGGCGGCCCATAGCCGGTGTCCGCATCGACGATGGTGGGAAGCGCCACCGACCGGGCAATCGCCGAGGCTTCCCTCGTCATGTCCGTCAAGCTGATCAATCCGATATCGGGCATGCCATGGGCCGCCGAGATGGCGGCTCCCGACACATACACGATCTCGAATCCGGCGCGCTCGATCTGCATGGCCGTCAGGGCATTACAGGCGCCGGGGATGGCCACTGTCCTGCCGGCCAGCAGCTCACGCAGGCGTTGTGCTTTTGACGGCGTGGAGTGGTTACGCATCACGATGGGGCACCCTCAACAGAGGCATCAGTGTGGCGATGTCTTTTTCTCGTTCCAATGTCCACACGAAACCGATGAGCTTCTCGACCTGCGCGAGACCGATTCGTCTCGATGCGAGCCGGCGCAGTTTGTCCTCCACATCCTGGTCCGACATGGGATTGCCGGGATGGCCCAGGGGGACGTCCACATGCCTCATGTACACCGTTCCCGTCGTCGTCCTCAGCGTGAGGCGGGTCGGCATCGCTCCCGGGTAACGGCCCGCGAATTCCGGCTGCGGGACGACACGCACCTTCTTCATGAGCTCGTGCAGCGCAGCATCTCGTAGCCGGTGAGGGTCGAATGAATGCAACGTGACGCGACCATCCAGCAACGCCACCGCGACACAATAGGGGAAGCTGTGATCGGCCGTTTCGCGCGTCGTCGGGTGCCACTTCTCCGGATCGCGCCCGATAATTTCGATCGCGACATCGTAACTGCCGATTTCAATCTCGCTCAGACGCTGGATTGCATCGGCCCCCTCCGCCTTGATCACCTCCGCTCGCAGGGCCAGCGCCGCTTCGACCGCAGTCTGGGCATGGTATTCCACCGGGAAATGTTTGATGTAGGAATCGAGAATCTTGAACGAAGCCAGGGTGTCGTCGGGAGCCCGCTCTCCACCCAGTCTCGACAGCTCGAATGGTCCGGACACCAGCTTCATGAAGCCCTTTTCGCCTTCAAAGATGGGGGCGGGGCCTGTCATGCCTCGTTGGGCCAGGATGGCCGCGAATAGGCCGTTGCGTGCGGCATTCGAGAACGCACAGGCTTTCCACATGGACATTTCACCGACTCTGGTTTGCCGGAGTGCCACGTTCGCCACGGCGGCCAGGTTGATGGCCTGCGTGGTCTGCGCCTCCGTGAGTTTCAGCGTTTTGGCGGCGCCGAGCGCGGAGGAGATCGATCCATAGGTCACATGGTCCCATCCACGGGAGCGTAACGCGGCGGCGTCGCAGAGACGGCATTGGATTTCATAGGCCAAGGCGATGGCCTGGATGACCCGCTTGCCCGAAGCATGGGCTATTTCGCCGGCGGCGAGGATTGCGGCAAGGTTGTCCGAAGGATGGGCCGGCTCTTTTGAGAGATAGGTATCGTTGAAGTCGAGGTAGCGAACCAACGCGCCGTTGGCGAAGGCGGCCAGGTCCGGCAGGGTCTTGTGGGACGTCCCCCAGATTGTCGCACCACCGGGAACTTTGGCGGATTGTGCCACGTGACGCGCGATCCGGCAGGGGGTTGCCTTCCAGGCGCCGAAGGCACAGGCGGCGCTGTCGAGAATCCGTCGCTTGACCTCATGGACCACGTCGCCGGGCAGGTCGTCGTAACAAAGGGCCTGGGTATAACTCGCAAGACGATCCGCCAGCATGATGATCCTCTCGACAACAAGCCGTTCTGTCAGCCCGGTGTGTGTGCGAGATCCTGGAGCCGTTGCTGTTCGGCGATCATGGCGATCAGCTCCGGAATGCCCTCCCCCTTGACGGCCACGGTGCGCAGCACGTGCGGACACCACTCGCGTAGATCGCGTACTGCAGTATCGGCGCCTTCACGATCCCCTTTGTTGACGACCACGATATCCGCGACCTCCAGTAACCCTGCCTTCATGGCTTGCACGTCGTCGCCCAATCCCGGCGCGACCAGGGCAATGACGGTTCCCGCCACAGAGACGACCTCGATGTCGCTCTGGCCGACGCCGACCGTTTCGATCAGGATCACGTCATACGCGGCCGCTTCCAGGACTTGCAGCGCATCGCGAGTCGCCCGCGCGAGCCCACCGGACTGACCGCGGGTTGCCATGCTGCGTATGTAGACCCCCGCATCGTCCGCGTGCCGCTGCATCCTGATCCGGTCACCCAGCACCGCCCCGCCGGTAAGAGGGCTGCTGATATCCACGGCCAGGACGCCGACCGTTTTGCCGAGGCGGCGGTAGGCGGCGATGAGTTGATCGATCAACGTGCTCTTCCCCGTGCCGGGATAACCCGTGATGCCGATTACCATGGCGCGCTTCTCCGGTGGCGTCAGGCGTTTCAACACGACGGCTCCAACCGGCTCCTGGTTCTCAATCCAGGTGATCACGCGTGCCACAGCCCGGACCCCACCGGCCAGCACTTGCCTGGCCATGGTCTCGACATCCTCCCGTTTCGATAATCGACCGACGCACGCGTGATTCATGTCATTCCCGCCACGCAGGCTGTGGCTTTTCACGATGATGGAGTTGCGAAAGCCGTGAGTTCAGCGGATGCCGCACGGCGTCACCGAGTTGTTGCGCACAGGCGGCAACCAGCAGTTCATCCACCGGCACGTTGGCGCCGGAGGCCTTCAGCGCGAAGACCAGATCTTCCGTCGCGACATTTCCGGATGCGCCTGGGGCGTAGGGACAGCCGCCGAGGCCTCCGGCCGAAGCATCGAACGCCGTGATTCCATAATCCCACCAGGCCGTGAGAGCGTTGGCGACGGCCATGCCATAGGTGTCATGGAAATGAAGCGAGAGGCGAGCCGGCTCGACATGCGGCAGCACCGTATCGAGCAATCTCCGTATGTCCGTGGGCGAAGCCTTGCCGATCGTTTCGCCCAACGAGATGTCGTCGACCGCGAGGTCGAGCAGCCGTTCCATCACGTCCCGCACCTGCGCGGGTGCAATACGGCCTTCATAGGGACAGAACACGACCGTGGACAGGTAGGCTCTCACCGCCAAGCCGTCTCGTTTCGCTGCCGCCACAATCGGTCTGAAGCGCACGAGTGACTCCTGCACGGTCGCTTTGATGTTATGGCGGGTAAAGCTGTTCGAGGCAGCCGTGAAGACGGCGATCTTGTCGACGCCTGCCGCCCGCGCCCGTTCGAGGCCGCGTTCGTTCGGAACGAGGGCCGAATAGGTGACACCCGGGATGCGGTCGATGGCGCGGAGGACCTCATCGGAATCCGCAAGCTGCGGGATGGCCGCGGGTGACACGAAGGAGCTCGCTTCAATCTCAGCCACGCCGGTTCGTGACAGGGCATTGATCAACGAGATTTTGCGCAGGGTCGGCACGAATTCCGATTCGTGTTGCAGACCGTCGCGCGGAGACACCTCGGTAATCCGGACGGAGGCTTGCCGCAAGTTATGTAGGCCGGCTTGCAACATGGTGTTCCTTCGCTATCTCCCGTGCTGGCTGCTGTTCCTTGGCCCACTGTGGTGGCCGCTTCTCCGTAAAGGCGCGGAGCCCTTCAATCGCTTCGGAAGCAGCACGAGCGTTTGCGTTGGCCTCTGCGCAGGTCACCCCGCGCTCTTGATCGGGCAACGGGCGTATCCTCAGGATCAACCCTTTTGTTGCCCTGGTTGCGCGGGGAGCCAGCTGCCTGATGGCGTCAATGACTTCCGTGATGCGATCGTCTAGATCGTGTTGAGATACGACGTCATGCACGAGGCCGAATCGATGAGCCACCGATGTGGTGAATGTTTCGCCGGTCAGCGCATACCGTCGAAGAAACGATTCGCCTGCCTTGCGCAGGAGAAAGGGTGCGATGACCGCCGGAATCAAACCGAGCCTGGCCTCGCTGAGCGAAAACATCGCATCTTCCGCCGCGACGACGATATCGCAGACCGCCATTAATCCGAGCCCGCCTCCGAAGGCAGGCCCTTGCACCCGGGCGATGACCGGACAGGGAGATTCGTCGATGGCGCGATACATGCGGGTAAGGCGGTGGGCGTCATCTGTTGCCTGGGCATCCGAGACCGGAGACGTGGATTGCATCCATTGTATATCGGCCCCGGCGCAAAAAACCGGTCCGGCGCTGGATAGCAGTATTCCTCTCAGGGACGGCTCCTGAGCCGATTCGTCGAATGCCTGAGTCAGTTCACTTATCATCCGGCTGTCGAAGGCGTTGCGCCGTTCAGGCCTATCGAGCGTGATGCAGCGGATGTCGCCGCGTGATTCCATCGCCAAGGTCGTATATCGACGCATTCGTGCCTCCTCAGCCGCCGCGAACCTCACATACGAAACACCGGCACATGGGTTTCTCTGGCCGGAACGGACGCGGCCAGATCCAGACAGAGGCCCAGGACTTTTCGCGTCTCCACGGGATCCAGAATGCCGTCGTCCCAGAGTCGCGCGCTGCTGAAATAGGGACTGCCTTCCTGCTCATATTGCTGCCGGGTGGTCTCCGTGATTCGCCGCTGTTCTTCATCCGACAGCCGTCCCTGTTCACGCGCGCGCTGCTGTTGCTTGACGGTGACAAGAACCTGCGCGGCCTGTTGCGCGCCCATCACCGAGGTTCGTGCGTTGGGCCAGGTGAAGAGGAATCGAGGGCCATAGCCACGCCCGCACATGGCATAGTTGCCGGCTCCGTGTGAGGCGCCGATCAGGATCGTGAACTTAGGGACCTCGGCGGTCGCGACGGCCTGCACCATCTTGGCGCCGTCCTTAATGATGCCTCTCGTCTCATAATCTTTTCCGACCATAAACCCGGTGATGTTTTGCAGAAACACCAGTGGAATACGCCGTTGCGCGCAGAGCTGGACAAAGTGCGCGCCTTTCAGCGCGGACTCCGAGAGCAGCACCCCGTTGTTGGCGACGATCCCCACGAGGTGACCCATCCAGTGGGCGAAACCACAGACCAGCGTGGCACCGTACCCTGCTTTGAATTCATGGAAGCGACTGCCGTCCACGAGCCGCGCAATCACCTCCCGGACCTCCCATTTCTGACGCGGATTCGCAGGAATGATTCCGTAGAGTTCTTCGGCCGGGTACAAGGGCTCATCGATTTTTTCTCGACGAAGTCTCGGAGGCCGTCGCCCGAGTGTGGCAATGATCGATCGGCAGATGTCCAACGCATCATGGTCATCCTGCGCCAGATGATCGCTGACACCGGATAGGCGGGTGTGGAGATCGGCCCCCCCGAGCTCTTCACTGGTGACGTCTTCGCCGGTTGCGGCTTTGACCAGCGGCGGTCCTGCCAGGTAAATCGTGCCGGTTCCCTGGACGATCACGTTTTCGTCGCACATGGCCGGCACGTAGGCCCCGCCGGCCGTGCACATGCCCATGACCACGGCAATCTGGGCGATACCGGCTGCGGACATCCGCGCCTGATTGAAGAAGATCCGTCCGAAATGGTCTTTGTCGGCAAAGACCTCAGCCTGCATGGGCAGAAAGATGCCGCCGGAATCGACGAGATAAATCGCCGGCAGCCGGTTCTCCAAGGCGATCTCTTGCGCCCGCAAATGTTTCTTGATGGTCATGGGGAAGTAGGTTCCCCCTTTGACCGTCGCATCGTTGGCCGCAATGACACAGAATCGTCCCGACACGGAGCCGATGCCGGTGATCAGCCCTGCGGCCGGGACCTGATTGTCATACAAGCCGAAGGCGGCGAGGGGGCTGAGTTCGATCCAGGGAGAGCCTCGATCGAGCAGGGCGGCAATGCGCTCGCGGGCCGTCATCTTTCCGCGTTTCTTGTGGAGCGCCACTGCATCGGCCGGTCCGCCCGCTTGCACGATGGCCAGGTGCTTCTTCAAATCGGCTATCAGGCTTTCGTACTGTGCCTGGGCACGACGAAAGTCTTCCGATGTCTTATTCACAGTGGTCTTCAGGACGCGCATCTCGGACATCCTCTCAACGCTCGACTCGAAGTCCCTTCACGAAATCGACGATGTCATGCATCGGCGTGGCCGGGCGAAATAACATCTGCACACCGGCGGCCTTCAGTCGCGGTACGTCGTCATCGGGGATAATGCCTCCGCCGAACAGCGTGACGTCTCCCGCGCCCTGCTCTTTCAGCAACTGCAGCACGCGGGGAAAAAGCGAGTTGTGGGCGCCGGAATGGATACTGAGACCGATGGCCTGCACGTCCTCCTGAATGGCGGTGGTCACGATCTGCTCCGGCGTCTGGTGGAGCCCGGTGTAAATGATCTCCACTCCGGCATCGCGCAACGCCCGGACGACGAGTTTGACCCCCCGGTCATGTCCGTCCAATCCCACTTTGCCAATCAACACTCGAATGGGTGTCGTCGCTATTGCCATACGTTCACCTCTTCCAGCACATATCGTCCTTCCGTATCCCTCCTGAGATGACCGGCCTGGATCAGGGGATCGTGTTCAAATATCAGCAACCAGTCCTCCGCGAACGCTCGATCCAGCACCCAGCGCTTGGTGTCGAGCGTCTGCATGGGGTCGAGGTCGTACCCCATGATGTAGGGGAGGGGCAGATGCGAGACCGTCGGAATAAGATCGCCCAGAAAGAAGGCAATCCGGCCTTCCGACTCGACTTTGACACTCTGATGAAAGGGCGTATGACCGGCCGTCACCATCGTGGTGATGCCCGGCAGCAGTTCCGTATCGCCGCGGAGGAACTCCCACTGATTGAGTTGCGCGACCGGTGAGAAATTGTTCCGCCGGTAACTGGCCCTGGTCCGTTCATTCGCCGCAACGGCATCGTCGTACTCGCCCTGTTGCACATAGTAGGTGGCCTTGGGAAAGGCTGACTGCAGCAGGCCGTTCCCGTTCGCGACCGTATTGCCCCCGGCATGGTCGAAGTGCAGATGGGTGTTGATGACCAGATGAATGTCGTCGTGGGTGAGGCCATGGCGCTGCAGCGAGTCGCGCAGGGACGGCATCCGCTCCACTGCAAACATGGAGTGGAACTTGGCATCCTCCTTATCGCCGAGACCAGTATCCACCAGGACGTTCTTGCCGTGAGCCTGGATCAACAGACAGTTCAAGTGGAGCGGAATACGATTCAGCTCATCCGCCGGGCAGCATTTCTGCCAGAGCGCCTTCGGCACCACCCCGAACATGGCGCCACCATCCAGCCGGAACCGGCCGTCGGTCACTGCATAGATGTCAAAGGCTCCGAGTTTCATAACACCACCGGCTCTCGATAGGTTCCATAGACTTCCTTCAATGCGGCACAGATCTCTCCCAATGTCGCTTTCGCCTTCACGGCATCAATCAGAGCGGGCAGGAGGTTCTGGTGGCAGGCGGCCGTTTCCTGTAACTCCTCTAATGAGCCGGTCATCTTGAAGGGATCACGCGATTTTCTGAGATCGGACAAGCGCGCGACGTGTTCCTGTTCCACTTCCGGTCCGATCTTCAAAATAGGGATGGAGCGTGCTTCCTGTTCCACATAATCGGTGACGCCGACGATGGGCCGCTCCTTGTGTTCAATTTCTTTCTGATACCGTTGCGAGGCATCGAGGATTTCCCGCTGCGGAAATCCGCTTTCGATCGCGGCCACCATTCCACCCATCCGATCTAATGTTCGGAAATAGTCCCGCGCTCCTTCTTCCAATCGGTTCGTCAGCGATTCGACAAAGTAGGAGCCGCCCAACGGATCGACGCAGTTGACGGTTTCACTCTCGGAGGCGATGACCTGTTGTGTCCGCAAGGCCAGCGTCACCGCTTCTTCTGTGGGCAGAGCCAGGGTTTCATCCATCGAGTTGGTGTGCAGCGATTGGGTTCCGCCGAGCACCGCAGCCAGGGCCTGTAGGGTGGTGCGCACCGCGTTGTTCATCGGTTGTTGGGCGGTCAGGGAGCAGCCGGCCGTCTGGGCGTGACAGCGGAGTTGGAGGGAGCGGGGATTCTTCGGGTGGTAACGGTGCTCCATTTCACGCGCCCACAAGCGCCGGGCGGCCCGGAACTTGGCAATCTCTTCGAAGAAGTCATTGTGCACGTTGAAGAAGAAAGAGAGTTGCGGCGCGAAGGCATCCACGTCGAGGCCGGACTTCACGGCCGCATCCACATAGGTAAGTCCGTCGTACAGTGTGAACGCGAGTTCTTGAACGGCTGTCGAGCCTGCCTCCCGGATGTGGTACCCGCTGATGCTGATCGGATGCCACTTGGGGACATGAGCGGCACAGTAGGCGATTGTATCGACGATGATCGCGATGTGCGGTTCGGGCGGGAAGAGCCACTCCTTTTGCGCGATATATTCTTTCAGAATATCGTTTTGAATCGTGCCGCCGAGTCGGTCGAACGGGATGCCGCGTTTTTCTGCCACGGCCAGATACATGGCAAAGAGTACTGCGGCCGGTCCGTTGATCGTCATCGAGGTGGTGACCTGGTCGAGCGGGATGCCGTCGAACAGCCGTTCCATGTCGGCGAGTGAGGAGATGGCCACACCGCAGTGACCCACTTCGCCCCGTGCCATCGGATCATCGGCATCAAGGCCCATGAGCGTCGGCAGGTCGAAGGCGACACTGAGGCCGGTCTGGCCCTGTGCCAGGAGATACTTGAAGCGCCGATTCGTATCGTCCGCGGAGCCGAAACCGGCGAATTGCCGCATGGTCCAGAGGCGGCTGCGGTACATGCTCGGGTAGATGCCGCGGGTGTAGGGGAATGAGCCCGGTTGGCCGAGATCCCGCTCGACGTTCCAACCCTTCAGATGGTCAGAGCTGTAGACCCGTTCGATGTCTAATCCAGAGAGGGAGGAGAAGCGAGATTTCCGCTCGTTCATGATGCGGCCCTCCGGGAAGGAACGAGAACGTCAGCTCACAGTCACCGGCTGGTCTCCATACACATAGAATCCATGTCCGCTCTTTCTCCCCAGCCGACCGGCTTTGACATACTTGCGTAGCAGGGGACAGGGGCGAAACTTCGGGTCTCCCAGGTCCTGATGCAGCACCTCGCAAATTGCGAGCACCGTATCCAGGCCGATGCGGTCGGCCAAGGCCAGAGGACCCACGGGATGGTTGGTCCCTTCCACCATCGCCAGATCAATCGCTTCGGCCGTTGCCACTCCCTCCTCCAGCGCAAAAATGGCCTCGTTAATCATGGGAATGAGAACCCGGTTGACGATGAAGCCGGGGAAATCCTTGCAGACCACCGCGGTTTTCCCTGCGCGGCGAACAAGTTCCAGGGCCAGTTGCACCGTATGCTCGGAGGTCTCGATGGCGCGTACTACTTCGACCAGCCGCATGACCGGCACGGGATTCATAAAATGGATCCCGACGACGCGATCGGGACGACCCGAGGCCATGCCCAGGCTCGCGATCGAAATCGAGGACGTATTGCTGGCCAGCAGGGTCGATGGTTCGCAGACCTGCCCTAATTGCGCGAACAGCGCTCGTTTCATGACGGGATCTTCGGGTATCGCTTCGATCACCACTTGCGCCTCTCGTAATCGTTGCATGTGCCTCATCGGATGAATGATCGCCATGGCCGATCCGGCCTGATCTCCCCGCAGGGCACCTTTCTCGACCGCTTTCGTGACCCCCTGCCAGATTTTCTTGATGGCGTCTTCCAGCGCCTCTTCCGTTGCATCTATGAGGAGGACATTCCATCCCGCCGTGGCCAGCACCTGCGTGATGCCGCGCCCCATCTGTCCCGCGCCTACGACCCCGATGGTTTTGATGTCGTCGATGGTCATAACGATCTCTGGTTCACCGCTCCACGATGAGGGCGAGCGCTTCTCCGCCTCCGATGCAGAGGGCGGCCAGCCCTCGATGGGCATCGCGCGCCTCCATGGCATACAGCAGCGTCGTTACGATCCTGGCTCCGGTGACGCCGATGGGATGACCCAGGGCGACCGCGCCGCCGTTGACGTTGACCTTCTTGGGATCGAGGCCGAGTTCACGATTGATTGCCAGGGAGACGGCCGAAAACGCTTCATTGATCTCGAACAGATCGATGTCACCGATGGAAAGTCCGGTCTGTTTCAACAGCCGCTGGATCGCTTCGACCGGCGCAATGGTGAACCATTCCGGCGCCAGCGCGGCACCGGCATACCCGACGATGCGAGCCATCGGCGTGAGACCAAGCCGAACGGCCTCCTCTTCACCCATGATGACCAATGCTGCCGCTCCATCGTTGCAGGAGGGGGAGTTGCCCACGGTGAGGACTCCGTCGTCCTGAAACACCGGTTTGAGCCGGCGCAACTTGGTCAGATCCACCCGATTCGGTTCCTCGTCGTCCGAGACGAGGACCGAAGCTCCCTTTTTCTGCGGTACTTCGACCGGAACGATCTCTTTTTTGAAGGCACCGCGGGCGATCGCGTCACGGGCCCGGCTGTAACTTTCCAGGGCGAAGTCGTCGACGTCTTGTCTCGACAATCGATACTTGGCCGCGCACAACTCCCCCGCATTCCCCATGTGAAACTGGTTGTAGACATCCCAGAGCCCGTCTTTGATTAAACTGTCGGTCAGCTCACCGTGCCCCAGTCGGTAGCCTTGTCTGGCTTTCTCCAGCAGGAACGGGGCTCGTGTCATGTTTTCCATTCCGCCGGCCACCATGACGTTCGCTTCGCCTAGCGCGATGGCCCTTGTGGCCATCATGACGGCCTGGAGACTGGATCCGCAGACCTTATTGACCGTCACCGCACCGACGGAATGGGGCAGCCCCGCGCCGATGGCCGCTTGTCTGGCCGGTGCCTGACCCAATCCTGCGCTGAGCACGCATCCCATCAGGACTTCGTCGATCCGATCGCCCGGCAGTTGGAGACGTTTCACGGCTTCGGCGATGGCGAGGCTTCCGAGCTTGGTTGCCGGGACTGAGCTGTAGCTTCCGTTGAAGCTGCCCATTGGAGTTCGGACTGCGCTCACGATGACGGCATGGTGTCTGGCGTTCACAACAGTTTCTCCCAGCCGCTCTCTTCTAGATGCTGTTTCACCCTGGCCATGAAGCGGTCGGCGGTGGCGCCATCGATCACCCGATGGTCGAACGAGAGGCTCAGGTAACACATGGGGCGAATCGCGATGGCATCGTTGATGACGACAGCACGCTTCTGCACCGACCCTACTCCGAGGATGGCAGTCTGCGGTTGATTGATGATGGGGGTGCTGAAGAGGCTGCCGAAGCCGCCGTGGTTGGTGATGGTGAAGGTGCCGTCCTGGACTTCTTCGGGTCTTAACCGCTTGCTCCTGGCTCGTTCGGCAAGGTCTGTTATCTCATGGGCAATCTGGTTCAGTCCTTTGCGATCGGCATGCCGAATGACGGGAACCAGCAGGCCGTCGTCGAGTGCCACTGCGATGCCGATATGCATGTCGTTCTTCATCACGAGTCCCTGCTCCCGCCAGGAGGAATTCAGAAGTGGTTGCTCTCTGATAGCGCGCGTGACGGCGCTGATCACGAACGGCAGATACGTGAGGGCGCGGCCCTCGCGGAATCCGGCAATGCCGGTGAAGTCCGCTTCGAAAAAGGTCGCCACATGGGCCGCCGTGTGCCGGCTCTGGACCATGCGCTCGGCGATGGTCTTTCGCATTTGAGACAGGGGCACGATCTCTTCAAGCGTGGAGGCGGGAGGCGGGGATGGCGTTGCGGCGAATGCCCCCTGCACGCTGCCGGTCGACTCACGCTTGCTGATCACGTTCAACAGGTCATGCTTCGTGACTCTCCCGCCCTCTCCGCTTCCTGTGATTGCGGAGAGATCCAGGCCATGTTCTTTCGCCAGTTGTCGAACGGCGGGTGAGTAGTGAGGTTCGCCCTGCGCTGCCTTCATCGGCCGGACCGTCACACCCCCGACACGATTGACGATGCCGGATGCCGGTTGAGTATCGAGCCTGGCCAGCATTGTCCCTACCGGAACGGTTGTTCCTTCAGGCACGAGTACCTCGGTGAGGAACCCTGTCGCGGGTGAGGGAATGTCCAGAGCGACCTTCTCGGTTTCCACTTCCAGGAGCGGCTGATCTTTTTCGACGGCTCCGCCTTGAGGGATCAGCCATTTGACGACGGTCCCTTCCGCGATGCTTTCACCGAGTTGGGGCATCACAATGTCGGTCGCCACTTCAACCTCCGGCGATCACCTCTCAGCGGTTAACCGCCAGCTTCAGAGACCTTAGAAATCACCTTGCTGAAGGCCGATTGTTGACGGCTCCTTTCCCTCTCAACTCAATAGGCCGCCAACTTCTTCGCTCCCGCGACGATGTCGCTCACTTTAGGCAGAAAGAATTCTTCCAGCGGCGTGCTGAACGGTACCGGCGTGTCCGGCGGGGCGATGCGGAGAATCGGCCCATCCAGTGAGTCGAAGCAGTCTTCCGCCAGCAATGCGGAAATTTCGGCCCCGATCCCGCCGGTTTTGTTGTCCTCGTGCAGAAGGATGACCTTGCTGGTCTTGCGCACCGATGCGTACATCGTCTCCTTGTCGAGGGGGATCAAGGTGCGAAGGTCCACTACCTCAAGATCGATTCCTTCTTTGACTAACAGTTCCGCCGCTTCCAGGGCCAGATGGACCATCGCTCCGTATGTGATGAGCGAGGCGTCGCGGCCTGTACGTTTCACCTCGGCTTTTCCGAGGGGAACGATGTAATCCTCCTGAGGCAAGGCAGCTTTGATCCGGCGATAGAGGAACTTGTGTTCAAAGTAGAGAACCGGGTTGGGATCGCGAATTGCCGCCTTCAGCAGTCCCTTTGCGTCATAGGGTGTTGAAGGAGCGACGATCTTGAGTCCGGGAGAATGGAAGAACCAGCCCTCGGGACATTCGGAGTGAAAGGGACCGCCGTGAACGCCTCCGCCGAACGGTGCCCGGATGACCAACGGAACCGCCGCGCCCCAGCGATAATGATTCTTGGCCGCCACTTCGGTGATCTGGTCGAACGCGCAGGAAATGAAGTCCGCAAACTGCATCTCGACCACCGGTCGCAATCCCATCATGGCCGCACCGATGGCCGCGCCCACAATGCCGGATTCGGAAATCGGCGTGTCCAGCACGCGCCATTCGCCATATTTTTTGAGGAACCCTTCCGTGACCTTAAACGCCCCGCCGTAGGCGCCGATGTCTTCGCCCATCAGAAAGACGCGCTCGTCCCGGCTCATCTCTTCATCCAGGGCCTGCGAAATCGCGTCTACGTAGGTAACCTCCTGAGTGAGCGTCGCGGTCGTCATGGGTGCACCTCGTCTTCTATGGCGAACACTCCCACCAGCGTCTCCCGCCCTTCCGGCAGGGGGCTCTGTTCGGCGAACTCCGTCCCTGCGTCGACTTCTTTCTTGGCCCGTTCTCCCACCTCATGAAAATACGATTCATCGCCATACCCTAACTGCGTCACCAGACGTTCGGCTCTCAAGATGGGATCTTTGGTTTTCCATTCCTCCAGCAATTCGCGCGGGACGTACTTGGCCGCGTCATGTTCGGAATGGCCATGCATCCGCATGGTTTTAAATTCGAGAAAGGTCGGGCCGTCGCCGGCCCGGGCCTTGGCGATGGCTCGCTGGGATGCGAGGTAGACGGCCGCCACATCATTGCCGTCCACGATCTCGCCGGGCATCCCGTAGGCTTTCGCCCGCTCGACCACATCGGTAATCGCCATTTGATACCGCACCGGCGTGGAATAGGCATATTGATTGTTGGTGCAGAAGAACACGACCGGCAGCCGCCGTACCGCCGCAAAGTTCATGGCTTCATGAAAGTCGCCTCGACTCGTTCCTCCGTCGCCGGTTCCGGCAAAGGCCACGCGGGACTCTCCTCTGATCTTGAAGGCCAGCGCCGCGCCTGCGGCGACCGGCATGTTGTCGGCCAGATGGCTGACGAATCCGATCATCCCGCGTTTCAAATCGCCCATATGAACATTGCCGTCTTTTCCTTTGGTAGGGCCACCCTGCTTGCCGAGGTACTGGGCGATGATTTCTCCGGGGGAAAAGCCGCGAATGAGAAACGCGCCCATATCGCGGTGAAACGGCGCAATGACGTCATCCGGCCTCAGCGCCGAGGCATAACCGACGGCGATCGCCTCCATCCCATGACTCGTATAGACGCCGCCGACGATGCGGCCCTGCCGGTAGAGCGCGCTGATCCGGTCTTCCAGGCTTCTCGTCAACCGGAGGTAGTAGTACATATCGAGGAGGTCGCCGCGTTTGATTTCATTGGCGATGACCGCAACGTCCATGATGACCTCCGAGTGAGGTGGCCAGGTACTCAGAGTGCCGGAAGATCCCGCCATGACAACAAGGGTTTGTGGTCCTTGCACGAGTGACAATCGGACGCGTCCCACTGCGGCATGTCCAGGTCAACGCTGAAGTAAAAGGGAAAACGCGCCGTGAGTTCGTCCATCAAGGGGAATTGCCCGCTGTCTCGTCTGGCAAAAACCATCATGCCTGCAAGTTGTCCTCCGCGATCCGTCACGACCTTTCCCAATTTGCTGACGCACAGTCCGCGAGTGGTCACGTCGTTCAAGGAGAGAAAGCGTTCTCCCGTTTCGACTGTGCCTTGGATGATGTCGGTGCCGATCTTGCCCGTCTCGTGATTGAACGGGGTCAGGACGACGCGGAGCGGCATCTGTGGAACCAGGATGTCGCTGGTTCGCTCGGCCAGAAATCGCGCGTCGGATGAGGTGGTGAGAATTCCTGTCGGCGGATGGTGTCGAAACGTCTGCAGAATCCATTCCGCCATGTTGGATGCGATGATGGTCACGAGATCGGGGAATCGCGCGATGGATTCAAAGCGCAGATAGATATCCGTGTGGTGGCCGGAGACCACTTCCACATGGCTATCGAAATACACCGCTCGCGAGTCATGCAGCAGGCGCTGAATATCCCATGACGACAGAGTGGGATGCGGGGTGTCGCGAATCAGGTGTTCCAGCCTCACGTCGATCTCAGAACCCTCATAGAGCTTCCTCTGTCGTTCCACCAACTCCAGGGTGGCGGTTTCCGGGGATTTGTCGATTGACGGCATCATGACCCGTACTCCTCTAGTTCTGTGCGGCAATGGTCGTTCTCAGAATGCCGATCGGCAGAATCTCCAATTCGACGACATCGCCTGGTTTCAAATATCGATCAAGCTCCAGGCCGCACCCGCCGCCGACTGTTCCGGAGCCGAACAGATCGCCGGGATATAGGAACTCACCTCGCGACACGTGTTCGATCATTTGCGAAAACGACCAATGGATTGAACCGAAACGCCCCTCAGACCAGACCTCGCCGTTGATACGGGCGATCATCCGTAACGACGCGAGGTCCTGAATGTCATCGGGCGTGACGATGCAGGGACCGATGGCGGTGGCGAAATCTTTCCCTTTTGCCGGTCCTAGGCGGCAAGCCATTTCCTGAAATTGAATGTCTCGCGCGCTGAAGTCGTTCATGATCGTATAACCGGCGATGTAGTTCACGGCATCCCGCTCGGCAATATCGATTCCCTTGCGTCCGATGACGCAGGCCAGCTCCAGTTCGTAATCCAGTTTCTGTGTGTTCAGCGGCCACCGAAGCTCATGATCAGGCCCGATGATCGTCCGGTGGTTGCCTTTGTAGTACACGGGGGCCTTGTACCATTCAGGCGGGATCGGTTGTCCCCGTCGCTTGGAGGTCGCCGCAATGTGCTCCTCGAAGGCAATAAAATCACGCAGGGATGAAGGATTGGGGAGGGGAGCCGTCAATCGGACGCTCGCCGGATCATAAAAGATGGTCTCACCCGCCGGACCTGCGATGGAGGAACCATGGCCTACCGCATAGTCGAATGCGCGACGGGCCGCGTCTGTCGCAGCGGGGCCGCCTTCCAAAAACTCCAACATGGTGGCGGGGACCTGCGCGTCGGCGAGGCGGCGCGGTTGTGTTTCGCCCTGATCGGTGAGTCGTCGCGCCTGCGCCATGTTGAGGTCTACGATCGAGGCATTGTGCAACGCACCGATTCTGGTGAAGGTTCCGACGGGAGTGCGCACCTGGAAGCTGACGAGTTTCATGGGCGGCTCCAACTCATCGCATAGTCCTTCAGTTCAACGGCGTCACATTCGGGCATCACCGTAAAGGCCCGTCGCGATTCGATCATCACGGCGACTTCGTCCGTCTGCTCCTTGGTCTTGCTCGCGGCGATGGCCTGCGGGTGCGGGCCATGATGAATCCCTTGTGGATGCAGCGTGAACATGCCGGGATGAATGCCGGCGCGGCTGAAAAAATCTCCCTGGTGATAAAAGAGCACTTCGTCATAGTCCATGTTGCGATGATAAAACGGAACGCGAAGTGCGCTCGGGTCGCTTTCCAGCGGCCTTGGCGCGAAGGTCGATATCAGCAGTCCGCCGGCTTGAAAGGTCATGTGCACGCTGGGCGGGAGGTGATAGCGCGGGCTGATGACCGGACGAAAATCCCGGACATTCAACTTGGCGACCCAGAGGTCACCCTTCCAGGCCGCGACATCCATGGGATAGAACGGGTAGTACACCCGGGTGTAGTCACCGTCCCGCTTGATGCGCACTTCCCATTCGTGTCGACTATGGGCGTCTTCCGGAGGCAGCGCCAGTTCCGGCGCGGTGAGGACCCCCGGATCAAATAACGCATGGCGGCCGAGCGGGCCTCGATCCGGCACTTCGACAGGCGCCGTAGTCTCGACCATGAGAAACAGCCCCGGCTCTCCCTTCGTATCGACATGGACTCGATATGTTGTGCCTTTCGGGATCACCAGGTAGTCGCCCGGTTCATAACTCAAGAATCCGTAGTCCGTTTCCCACCGACCGCGCCCTCGATGCACAAAGACGATTTCGTCCCCGTCGGCATTGCGCACGAAGTGAGGCATCGTTTCCGCACGTCTGGACAGGGAGACACGGGCATCCGGACTCTGCAAGACCAGGGTTGGGCGTCCGTCGGCGGAATGGTAATCGGCGGTCGGCAGCTCGGTGCAGGTAAACGCCCGGGGGCGGAGCGGACCGTCGATCCTGCTCCACGCAGTCGGTGGATGGTGATGGTAGAGGTGCGAGGAGGGGCCGCTGAACCCCTGACGACCATGCTCTTCCTCGTGGAGTCCGTCGGGAACACCGACGTGTGCCTGATTGGGAGGGGCGCCTTTTTTCACTAAGTACATCACGAACCTCCTGATGCCTCAGGGACGGCTCGATGTTTTACGACGTCGACTGAAACGACTCGGATGGCGTGTCTTTAAAGGGAAGCGGAAGGGTCTCGTAGTCGATGATCGTGTTCTCGATCCCTCTGGTTTGATCTCTCTCAATATCTCTATAGAGCGCTTCGACGGTCGCGCGCACGAAGGTCTTGGATTCCTCCAGCCCGTGCTGCCGTTGGGTCAGTTCCAGGAACAGGCCGCACCCGGGGAAGAGGGGATAGGTGAATCGCTGCTTGAGGGGCCCGAAGCCGTCGCGGCCATTCTTGGTTTCTCCGGAGAATCGGACTCCATGGGATTCCCATTCGCGACAGACCGCTTCGATGTCATCGACCTCTAGGGCGATGTGCTGAACCCCTTCGCCGTATTTATCGATAAAGTCACAGATCTGGGACCGACGTGCTTTATTGCGGCCTTGCATGAGCGCGATCTTCGCATCGCCCCGTTGAACGACCACGGTGTCCATGCTCGACATGTCACTGCCGACATCCTGAGCGGACCAAATCACGTGAAAGCCGAGTACGGTGGTGAAGAGGGATTCGACGGCGGCGAGATTTTTCACGCAGAGCGTGATGTGATCAATACCGATGGCTTCTTTCATGGTGGGTCCTCCTACGCGGCCTCGGAAAACGTGGAAGGGACTCATGCCATTGTCGCGATCGGGAAGAGCAGGATTCACATACGCCCACACTATATAACATAATAGTTGCATCATTCAATATAGATTTTGTATTATTTGCCATGGCGACGAACATGAGAAAGGACATTCGCATGAAGTTCGGTTGGGACGAGACGGGACATCCCGGTATGACCGCGGAGGTGCACGATGTCGTTTTACGAACATGTGCGCGCGGACGTGCTCCGGCATGGAGCGATCAATAATACCTACCTGACACGGTTTCAAGCCGGTGAGGTGACCGACAGAGAGTTCCACGAATTTGCCGTCGAGTTTTATAGTTTTGCGCGATTCTTTCCCCGCATCCTTGCCGCTCAATTAGTCAACACTGAAGATGAGGCCGTGGCCGATGAGCTGACGAAAGTCCTCTACTCGGAACTCGGCGACGGCATCGTCAAGCATCGCCACGAATTGCTGTACCGGAACTTCCTCCGGTCGATTGGCATCGACATTCATGACGCGATGCACACACCCATGAAACCCAGCACAAGGGCGTATATCCAGGGAATGGAACGGCTTTATAGCAGCAGGCACCACGCGACGGCGTTGGGAGCGTCCTTTGGTCTTGAGAACATGGCCATCACGATGTGGGACCATTTGATTCCAGGGTTGACCCGGTTGAAGCAGGTCCGGTATCCGCGCATGGACATGACGTATTTCACCTTCCACCGCCAACTCGAATCCGCGCATGAAAAAGCCATGGAGCATGCCGTGGAAGCTGTCGGAGGAGCGGGGGCGAATGGGTGCGCAACGATGAGCGCACAAGAGCATAGAGATTTTTGCCTGGGAATGAACGCGGTGCTGGACTATCTCGAAGGGTTTTGGATGGGGCTGGAACGAAAGGCGTCCGGTATCCGACGGAGCCGGCCTCAGCCGGCGCGGCAGTTGGCGAGTGAACTGCGCGGACAATCGCATTGACCCGGCTGCGGGTCGGAGGATCACATGGAGCGCGTGTGGATCAGCCGCTACGATGCGGGTGTTCCTCTCTCCTCCGCCTATCCGGAATGGACCGTCCCGGACCTGCTTCGTCGCTCCGCCTCATGTTTTCCCGAATCGACCGCTCTCTTCTTTTATGGCGCGCGTCTTTCCTTCCGTGAACTGAACGATCTGACCACGCGTTTTGCACATGGGTTGCTGCGGCTCGGCGTGAAGAGGGGCGATCGGGTCGCTCTCATGCTGCCGAATATTCCACAGGCGGTCATCGCCTATTACGGCGTACTAAAGGCCGGAGCGATTGTCGCGCCCATGAATCCTCTATACGTCGAACGTGAAATTCACAGTCAGTTGGCCGACGCCGGCAGCGAGATCATCGTTGCGTTGGATCTTTTTTATCCCCGCATTCAGGCCGTCCGCGAGCAGACGGGTCTACCCGAACGGATCATCATCACCAGCCTCGGAGATTTTCTTCCGACCGTGAAGCGGCTGCTCTATCCGCTTAAGGCCCGGTTGGCAAAGCGCTGGGTGGCGGTCGAGAAAACTCCCCCGGTCTATGACTTTCTTGCACTGCTCGACGCGGCATCCCCTCGCACCGAAGATGATTCCCCGCTTCTACCCACGGTGGAGCCGGACGCGCTGGCCCAGATTCAATATACCGGCGGCACGACCGGCACCCCCAAGGGTGTCATGCTCTCGCATCGTAACGTGGTGGTCAATGCGATGCAGGGGCGCCTCTGGTGTTCGGATTTTCAGGAGGGGAAGGAGGTCTTCCTGGGCGCGGTGCCGTTTTTCCATTGTTATGGGCTGAGTACTTGCCAGAATCTCGCCGTCGCGACTGGTTCACAGATCGTCCTGCTCCCGCGATTCCATGCGGAGGAGGCGGTGAAATTGATTCATCAGCACCGGGTCACCATTGTGTCGGGCGTGCCGGTGATGTTCGCCATGATCACAGATTGTCCGAAAGTCGGACGGTACGACTTACATTCGATACGGGTCTGCCTTTGCGGAGCCAGCCCCTTGCCGACCGAGGTGCAGGAACGATTCGAGCGGTTGAGCGGGGTCAAGATTTCAGAAGGATACGGGTTGACCGAGGCGGGTCCCACCACCCATTGCAACCCGATTCAGGGGGATCATCCGCAAGGCTCGATGGGGTTGCCGTTTCCCGATACGGACGCACGGATTGTGGATGAAGAGACGGGCATGCGGGACATCCCTACGGGAGAAGCGGGGGAACTGATCATCCGCGGGCCTCAGGTGATGCAGGGCTACTGGCGGAAAACCGAGGACACGCAAGCGGTGTTGCGCGACGGCTGGCTCTACACCGGAGATATCGTCACGCGTGATGAGCATGGATTTTTCTTTTTTCTGGATCGCAAGAAAGATGTCATCAAGCCATGGGGGGAGACCGTCTATCCGCGAGAGGTTGAAGAAATCCTTTATCAGCATCCCGCCGTGCGTGAGGCGGTGGTGGTAGGCGCTCCCGACCACCATTACGGAGAAGCGGTCAAGGCGTTTGTCGTGCAGAAGGAGGGATGTGCCGTCACGGAGAGAGAGTTGATCGAGCACTGCCGCCGGTCGCTGGCACGGTTCAAGGTCCCGGTGGCTATCGAATTTCGCACTGAATTGCCACGCACCATTATCGGGAAGGTGTTGCGACGCGCCTTGCGCGATGAGGCGGATCCGGTCCCGGCCGGTATGCAGTCGTCGCGCAAGGCGATGTGAGGCTGCGAGGAGGGCACCATGAGAGAGGTCGTCATCGTCGCCGGCGTACGCACCCCTATCGGTAACTTCGGCGGTGCCCTGAAGGACCTTCCGCCTCACAAGATGGGGGAATTGGTCGTGCGTGAAGCCGTCTCGCGTGCCAAGGTGGATCCCCGGCTCATCGACGAAGTGATCGTGGGCTCCGTTGGTCACACGAGTGATGCCTACAACGTCGCTCGTGCGATTGCGCTCATGGCCGGACTGCCCGTGCGTACCCCGGCCTATTCGGTGCAGCGCAACTGCTCCTCCGGCCTCCAGCCGTTCGTCAATGCGTACCAGAACATTCAAAGTGAGGATGCAGACGCACAAGTCGTGGGGGGAGTGGAAAGCATGAGCCGCGCCCCGTTTGTCTCACGGGACATGCGATGGGGAAAACGGCTCCGCAACGCCGAATTGATCGACAGTATCTGGGAGGGATTGACCGATGCGTTTTGTGGCCAATTGATGGGCCGGACGGCCGAGAACCTGGCTGAGGAGTTTGGCATCGGTCGTGAGGAGCAGGATCGATATGCGGTGGAGAGCCACCGCCGGGCGTTCAAAGCCATTCGGGAGGGTCGGCTCAAGGATGAGATTCTGCCTCTGATGGTGCCGAAGTCGGTGGCCGGACGTGATGTCGCACCGGTGGTCGTCTCGCAAGACGAGGGGCCGAATGTCGGGTTGACGGAACAGCAACTCGCGCTCTATCCGCCGCTTTTCAAAGAACAGGGGAGCGTCACGGCGGGGAACAGTTGCCCCCTCAACGATGGCGCCGCTGCAGCGGTCGTCATGTCCTCCGCGCGTGCGCGTGAGTTGGGGTGTCGCCCGCTCGGCCGCATCAGAGGGTATGCCTTCATCGGCGTGGAGCCGACGCGTATGGGGATCGGTCCCGCCGAAGCGCTCCCGTTGGCACTCAAGCGCGCCGGTGTCACCCTCACCGATCTTGAACTCATCGAAGTGAACGAGGCCTTTGCCGTGCAGTACCTCGCGGTGGAACGTGTGTTGGGACTCAAGCGGGAGCTCGTCAATGTGAACGGCGGCGCGATTGCGCTGGGTCATCCGGTCGGCATGACGGGTGCCCGGCTGGTCATCACGATCCTGTACGAGATGCAGCGGCGTGGCGCTGCACTCGGTGCAGTGGCCCTGTGTGTCGGCGGCGGGCAGGGCGCTGCGATGGTGTTGGAACGCATGTGACCGGTGCGTGTCGAGCGACAGGAGTCGTCCCATGTACATCTATAAAGTCGGTGTGGTGGGTGCCGGTACCATGGGCGCGCAGATTGCTGAAGTGGTGAGTTATGCCGGAGTGCCGGTGCTGCTGGCAGACATACAGGAATCACTGGCCAGGAGAGGTGTCGAATCCGTGCGGGCGATATATCAAGCCCGCGTGGACAAAGGCAAGATGACGCCTGAGCAGCTGGAAGAGAAAATGCTGCTGGTGACGGCCTCGCCGAACCTCGAGGCTCTCAATGATGTCGATCTGGTGATCGAGGCGGTCTCAGAAGAGGTCACGCTGAAACAGCGCGTGTTCCGCGAACTGGACCGGGTCTGTGCGCGAAGTGCCATCCTGGCGAGTAACACCTCCGCGCTCTCCATCTCGGCCATCGGGGCTTCAACCACGAGGCCCGGTAAGGTGCTCGGACTTCATTTTTTCAATCCTGCCTATGCGATGCCGCTGGTGGAGGTCATCCCCGGCCTGGCCACCGATCCCCAGACCGTCGATGATGTCGTCGGTTTTGCCGAAAGTCTCCGCAAGACGCCGGTGATCGTGAAGGAATGCGCAGGTTTCCTCGTCAATCGCCTGCTCTCTCCCTATCTGAATGAAGCCGTGTGGTGCTTCCAAGACGGCGATGTGTCCATCAAGGAGATCGATCAGGACATGGTGGCATTCGGCATGCCGGTCGGCCCATTCATGCTGCTGGATACCGTCGGGCTGGATATTGCGTTCGAGGTCGCGCGCATTCTCCACCGATCCTACGGGCCCCGGATGGCGCCGGCGCCGCTCCTCGAAGCCTTGGTCAAGGCGGGGCGATGGGGAATCAAATCAGGGCGGGGGTTCTACGAGTATTCGGAGGGCGAGGAACGGAGCGGCGATCAGGACCTCGATACTCTGCTGCAGCAAGTGCGGCAGGGCGGCGGGCAGACCAGGATGGAATGGACCAAATTACGCCCTCTCCTCGCCATGGTGAATGAGGCTGTGACTGCGTACCAGGAGGGCGTCGCGTCGGCGCGAGATATCGATCTGGCGATGGTGGCGGGAACAGGATTTCCCAACGAGAAGGGAGGACCGCTGCATGTTGCCGACCAGCTTGGGATCGACCATGTGTTGCATGAACTGGAAGCATTGCGGGATACGCTGGGCGTGCGCTTCTGGCCGGCGCCGATGTTGCGCCGAATGGTTGACGCCGGCTTCACCGGACAGCTCGCGGGACGAGGGTTCTTTGCCTATTAACGCTCTTGTCGGCGGGGCAGGATTAGTATGCTCGTCCCTTTCCCGATCGCATCCATGTGGGAATACCCACCATTCAATGCTGTGAGGCTCATATGACGATGACAGCCGGTTCGATGCTTTCTTGCACTGTCGAGGGGGCGGTGGCCACTTTGTTGATCAACCATCCTCCCGCTAACACCCTGACACCTGAACTCCTTGCCGAGCTGAGCACGACGTTCGACCAGGTTGCCAAGGACGAAGCGGTCAAAGTGGTCGTGTTGACCGGCACGGGTCGATTCTTCATTGCCGGGGCAGATATTCGAGTCTTGGCCTCGATCGCTTCGTCGAAGGAAGGGGAGGCCATGGCTCTGCAGGGCCAGGCCATCTTGGATCGGATCGAAGGGGTTGGAAAACCGGTGATCGCTGCCATCAACGGGATTTGCCTGGGGGGAGGATTGGAATTGGCCCTGTGTTGCCATATCAGGCTTGCCGCGGAAGGGAGCCGATTGGGCCAGCCGGAAATCAATCTGGGGATCATGCCTGGATTCGGCGGCACGCAGCGACTTGCCCGGATCCTCGGGCAGTCGAAAGCCATGGAGCTGATCCTGACCGGTGAGCCGATCTCGGCGCAGGAAGCAAAGACGATTGGGCTCGTGTCGCAGGTCGTTTCCCCTGAGGATCTCCTCCGTCAGGCTCAGGGGTTGGCGCGCACGATTGCCTCGAAAGGCCAGATGGCGGTGCGCGCGTCGCTTCGGGCGATCCGCCAGGGTGTCGAGCTGAATCTTCATGACGCCCTGGCCTTGGAAGCGCGCCTGTTCGGAGAGTTGTGCGACACGGCGGACAGACGAGAAGGCCTGTCGGCGTTTCTGGAGAAGCGGCAGCCGCATTTCATGGATCGATGAATGGCCGTTGTGCCGTTGAGTCGATGTGGAGCCCACGATGGCACCGACTTTCAGCAAGCGGGCCCTGGCGTTGGGCGGAGGTGGCTTCACCGGCTACCTCTTCGAAATCGGCGCGTTGACCGCCTTGGACGATCTCTTCGAGGACGGTGTGACGATGAACGATCTCGATCTGTATGTCGGCGTGAGTGCCGGAGCGGCGGCGGCGTCACTGTTGGCCAATGGAGTCAGGCCGCAGGAGATTCTGGACACGAATCTGTCCGGCGCCAGACCCTACTACTTCGATCATCATAACGTGTTTTCTCCTGCCATCGGCGAGGGGCTGAAGACGGTGTGGCGGGTGACCCGGCAACTCGTTCCGCTGCTGAAGCTCTATGTGCGTCACTATGGAGAGATGACGTTCATCGATTTGCTCGATAAGGCGCAGGATGCGCTGCCGAGCGGTATTTACACGCTGGAGCCTTTTGCGAAGTATCTCGAGGCGATCTTCAAAGTCAAAGGGTTGAGCAACCGGTTCGCCGGACTCGCCAAGGAACTGTACATCCCGGCCATCGATTTGGAAACCGGCGATGGCGTTCTGTTCGGCGACGAGGATTGGCGGGACGTTCCGATCTCACGTGCCGTGACGGCCTCCTCCGCAGTGCCGATTTATTTCTGCCCGGTCCGGATCCAGGGCCGGGACTACATCGATGCCGGCATCGGTCGCATGGCCTTCTTCGAGATCGCCGTTCAAAAACACGTGGACTTCATGATCATGATCAATCCGATGGCACGCGCTCCGCAGGCTCGGTCACGGCGGGCGCAGCCGGCCGTCGGCAAGCCCGGAAATCGATTGCGAGACAGGGGCTTTTTGTCCATCGGGGAACAGGCCTCCCGCATCAATTTCGACGCGCGTTTCTCGCAAGCCTTGGAGCGCTTCCAGCAGGACTATCCGGAGAAGGAAGTGCTCGCCATTTCGCCGGTGGAAGCCGATGCGCTGCTGTTCGAACGGAGTTTTCTGAGTTACGACGACCGGATCCATCTCCTTCGGGCCGGATATGTGGCGGTGATGACGCTGGCACGGGATCGGTGGGAGGACCTGTCCGCGCAGTTCTTGCGCCATGGTCTGGTGATGTCGCGGGCCAGGTTCGAGGACCGCGCCGGGCGGCGCCTCGCGCGGCTCGATGAAGTCGCGAGGTTTGCTGATCCGAACACCCTTCAGCCCATGGTCGGACCGGCACGCATCGGCGGTATCGGCGCGGCCTGGCGCAAGGCCAAGTAAGCAACGCCGCAGAGGTACGTATGACGAACGGAGCAGAGATGTTCAAGGGGTCGCTCGCGGCAGCGGAAGCCGCCCGCGACACGCGTGCCTATTCAGGATTTATTGCAGGGTTATTCGAAGGAGTCGTTCGGAGATCGCTGTTTACCTCTGCATCGATTCCGGCGATGAGCGGGGATGCGAAGGAATTTCTCGACACCCTCCGCCTGCTGCTGATCGAGAAGGTAGATCCGGAAGCCATCGATAGAGAAGGCGCGATCGGCGAAGAGGTGATCGAGGCGTTCAGAGCGATCGGCGCCTTCGGGATCAAAATCCCGCGCAGCTACGGCGGGTTGGGGCTTTCGCAGTCGGAGTATCACACAGTGGCGACCCTCCTCGGCAGTCATGACGCGGCGACCAGCGTGTTGCTGTCGGCCCACAATTCGATCGGAGTGGCGGAACCGGTCAAGCTGGTGGGAAATCGTGAGCAACAGCAGCGGTTGCTGCCTCGATTGGCACGGGGAGACATATCCGGATTTGCGCTGACGGAAAAGAGTGCGGGGTGTGATATCTGGGATCTCAAAACCTACGCGATTCCTGTTCATGAAGGCGGCGTCGTGGTGGGCTATCGGCTCACGGGTGAGAAGTTGTACACGACGAACGCGCCTCGCGAGGATCACGAGTTCCTGGCCTCACTCCTTGTCGTCATTGCTCAGATCGTCACGGTGCCTCAGGACGTCGACCGTCCCAAGGAAGAGCGGCGATTCGGGGCGTTTGTCGTGGAGACGCAGTCTGCGGGGTGCCGCTGCACGCGTCTCAACTTTATGGGTGTTCGAGGCATCTATAATGGGCAGGTGCATCTGCGCGATGTTTTTGTGCCGGTGGCCGACCGGCTCGGAGAGGAGGGCGAAGGTCTGCGGCGCGCTTTGGAGAGTCTCACGGTCGGACGATTGACACTGCCTGCCGCCTGCCTGGGCAGTCTGAAACAATGTCTCTGGTTGGCTCGGGCTCGCGCGCAGCAACGTATTCAGTACGACCGCCCGATCGGTGAGCATACGGATATCGGTTCCAAAATTGTTCTGATGGCTTCCCGCGTGCTCGCGCTCGAGGCCATCGTGAAGATCACGGGAATCTGGACCGATGCCAAGGTGGATGTACGGCTGGAGTCGGCGGCGGCGAAAGTCCTCGCGACTGAGTGGCTGTTGGAGTCGTTGCTGGATCTGTTCCGCATCTACGGCGGGCGCGCGTTTGAGAGGCCCGATTCGTTGCGTCTCCATGGGGACTTGCCGGTGCCGATCGAACGGATGATCCGGGACGCGCTCATCAATGTGATCTGGGAAGGGAGCAACGGTATTCTGACGTTGTGGATTGCGCGGGAAGGACTCGGCGAATATGTGACGCAAGGCAGGGCTTTTCTGGAACGCGGGATCGAGGACATGGCTCAGGCTGTGCCATTTTTCGCGAGAATCTCCGCGCGAGCCTTCAATCCGATTGCCTTTCTTGGGCGAGGTGTGCGATCGGGGGCTGATGCGGCTCCGTGGGAGCGGTTTGTGTTTGAAGAGAGTCGTGCGCTCGCGCGGAAATCCCTGTGGGCCAGTGTCCGTCACCGACAGGGGCTCGCGCGCAATCAACGCTTGTTGAGACGTCTGGTGACAGCCGGCCTGCAGCTATTTGCCGTGGAAGCCTTGTTGTGGTACGGATCACAGCCGGAAGTCCGGGAGCATGCCTTGTCGCGGGCGCTGGTTGAAGATTTCTGTCTGCGAGTCAAAGAAACATTTCATCCCACCCCGTTGCTCTCTCTGACGACGCCCTTGTGGGATGACGATCGGAGGTTGTTTCATCTGGCCAAAGACATACTTGCGGGCAAGGCCGGATGGTTGGAGGAGGGCATCATCCCGTCCTGCCCGGGCGGGCGAACCGGTGTTGCCGAACCGGCCGGTGTGGTGACGGGCGCTTCGGTGGAGACCTGGTCAGGGATTTGAGGCGGAGATGAGAGTGGTTGTTGCTTCCCAGTATTCATGTTCAACGGAGTCTCTATGACGGAAATTTCCGGGTACTTCGAGGCGATTAAAGACCGCTACGCGTTGACCAGTGATTATACGCTGGCCGAAAAGCTTGGTATTGCACAACCGGATGCCAACTTGATGCGGCGCGGGCTCAAGGTTCCCAAACCAGAGCTCTGCATCAAAATCGCGAAGCTGCTCGACAGAAATCCGGTGGAACTTCTCCTGATCGCGCAAAAGGACAAGGCCCCGAAACAGGCAAAAGAATACTGGACCCTGGCGCTGACGGCCGTGGATGTCATGTTGCATGTGCCGAAACGTCCCCGGTATCTCCCGAAGAAGGTCGAGGCAATCGGCAGGGAATTGAAACAGCTGGAGTCACAAACCCTGACCTATGAAGGCGCCGCCGCCAATGCCGAGGCGGTCCGTCTGATGGAGACGGCGGAGCAGTCCGTCGACGCGATGATGGAACGGTGGAACATTTGGAAGAAGGGGGAAGCCCTGTATCCCAACTATCTGTTGGCGAATCAGGCTGCCGCGCGGCGCCAGGTCAAAATCAGACGCCTCCTGATCCTCACTCAGGCGCAGATGCAGGACAGCATGACGGTGTCCGATGCGGTGAATGTCATGGACGATCAGCAACGTGCCGGCGTCAAGGTATTCTATGCGTTTCGGGAAGCGCTGGTGCAGTCACCCACCTTTCAGCGGCTCGAAGAGGATTTCAGGATACACGGCGCTGCCGAAGACATGAATACGGCGATGTTCGATCGGGAAATTTTGATCTTCTCGCAAACCTACGGCACGGTCCCGCTCGGCATGGTCGGCACGCCCACGCCCATCACCATGATCAATCGGCTTCAGATTTCATGGAAACCGGAGATGATCCGGGACCTGGATCCGGCCCCGCTGTTCGATATGACCCGCTATGTGTTCGAGTATGAGGGGGTCGGTTCATTCCGGGAACAGCTGGCCCGGTTCACGCGGTCGATGCGGGAGCTTCCCCGCCGAGCCGTCTAGCAGGCTGCGGAACAACTCGATTGTCGTGCAATACGGTGTGATCAACTCGTGTGCCGTGTCGGTATCAGCATCATCCGCAGGATGCGCATAAAGGCCGTCCCCTCGTCCGTTGTTCGTGAAACGTCGTTCGTCTCTCGGCCTCAGAAAAGAGCGTATGGCATAGAGCGCATAGCCTATGGTCAGAAATCGGGAGTGGGCGTCCGTACTCTCAGCTATACGCCACCAGCCATACGCTCTGACCCTGACGAGATACGCTTCACGATTCACGGGTGTCGCGCATCCTGCTAGAGTCACGCCCGCCGCATCCATCCGATATCACCCCACATGACCGACGGCCGTATCGTGCCGCAGGCCGAGCCATGCGCTCACCCATAGTGGGCTGCGGGCGTTCAGACCTGAAACGCAAGGTCTCTCCCGCCGGCCTTCTCTCCGCCGCCCCCTCACGAATCTCCCTTATGAGGATCGACTTCACCCGCACGAAAAAACTTTTCGAGGCAGGAGTATTTTAATTCGAGACATGTTATAAGCAGTTCCTTCGCAGGTAAGACTCTCCAAAGAGATACGTATCGCGCGGCTGTCTCATTGTCGCACAGGTACGGTTCTCCCGAGGAGAGGCACATGGGCGCAACAAGAGACATCGCGCGGATGCAAGGGCAATGAGGGTGGTCTGGATTGTTGCGGGCAGGGGGACAGCCACGCTGTGCCCCGTCATCAAGAAAGAGGGGAGGCCTTGATGGCTGGCGTGAAGAAGTCGGTGGGGCAGGAAGCAGGAATGACGACGTCGGCTGGTGCGGGTGGGGCTGTGTCGGGTGGCTCATCCCATCCTCGGAAGCACTGGCAATTGCTACGGCGATGGCGTCGCACATTTGCGAGTGTGACGGCTCTTCTATTGCTTGGCGCGCTGGCATTGCCGGCCTATTCGCAGACCGGCTCGCAACTCGGTCCGTTGCCCCCGAAATTGCCCCAATTGCCTGTCGTCCCGCCTCCCGCGCAGCCTCCCGCTATTGAGGTGCCGGCACCCCGCCCCCCAAGTGCGCTCGATCAGGCGGCGAAGGGGCCCAAGATCATGGTCAAGGATATCCGGCTGGTCGGCAATACCGCCTTTACGTCGCAACGGCTTTCTGAAATCACCACTCCCTACACGAATCGAGAGTTGACGGCGGAAGATTTAGAATCGTTGCGCCTCGCCCTCACCTCTTATTACGTCAACCACGGCTATTTGACCTCCGGTGCGGTGGTGCCAGAGCAGGATGTCGCGGACGGCACCCTGACCATGCAGATCATCGAAGGAAAAATTACGCAGGTCAACGTCGAGGATACCAAGTGGTTCCGGCCCTCCTATTTTCAGAGCCGCGTCAATTTGGCGGCCGGCCCTCCGCTGCATGTGGAAGCGCTCCAGGAACGGTTGCGCGTGATCCAGGCCAACCCCCGCATCGAACGGATCAATGCCGAATTGTTGCCGGGCGCCGCCATTGCAGAAAGTACGCTGAATATGAAAGTGAAGGAAGCCAACCCGCTCAAGGCCTGGTTGGAATTCAACAACTATCAGTCTCCCGTGGTCGGCGCGGAGCAAGGCTTCGTGACGTTGGCGCATCAGAACCTGCTGGGCTTCGGCGATACGCTGAGTTTGCAATACGGGCGGTCGGCCGGGGTGAACCCGATGCTCAACTTTAAATACGAAATTCCGGTAGGCCCGCGTGACACCACCGTCGCGTTGCAATATCGCCGGTTCGATTTCGGGGTTGAGGAAGCGCCGTTCGATGCGTTGGATATCAAGAATAAGGCTCAGATTTTCGGGCTGTCGGTCAGACATCCCGTCATCCGGACGGCCGACCAGGAGCTGGCCTTTTCCCTCACGGGCGAACATGCCCGGAATGAAAGTACGTTGGGCGGGAATCCGTTCGAGCTCATCACCGGGTCGCCGAACGGGAAGTTCCGCGTGACCTCGCTCCGCTTCGGTCAGGAATATGCCCGGCGTTCTGCCGATCAGGTGATTTCTCTGTTATCACGTTTCTCCGTCGGTGTCGGAGCGATGGGGGCGACTGCCAATGGTGATCCGAATCTGCCGGATGCCCGTTTCTTCTCTTGGTTGGGCGAAGCCCAATGGATCCGCCAGCTCCCCTTGTGGCGGACGCAATTGGTGAGTCGAGGCGTGGTGCAATTGTCCAACGACCACCTGTTCCCCCTCGAACAGATTGCGGTCGGTGGCCGGTACAGCGTGCGTGGCTATCGGGAGTTCACGTTGATTCGTGACAATGCCGCCATGTTGTCGATTGAGGCGCGGGTTCCGGTATATACGACGAAGGCCGGTGTGGATTCAGTCTTTCTCGCGCCCTTTTTCGATTTGGGGCATGGCTGGCAAACGACGGCCCAGACGCCCGGTACCCCCCCGAAAACATTGGCGAGTCTGGGTGCCGGCGTCATCTGGAATTTTTGGCGCGGGAGTCATTTCGAACTCTATTATGGAAAACAGTTGAAGCGGTACGATACCGACCGCAACAACCTGCAGGATCACGGCATCCATCTGCAGCTGGTGGTTGAGGCGTTCTAGGGGCGAATGGCCAGGGCCGATGGATGGTGTCCTACATGTGTCGTCTCACGGAGTAAGGGGTTATGCGTGTTGAAGTTGTGCACCGTTTAGGGTAAGAGAGGAGGCCTTCCTCTCTTATCACACGAGGAGAATTACCATGACGTGTCGCCCCGCAGGTCTGCCGCTGTTCATTCATGGGTTGCTCGCCGTCCTGATGCTTCTGGGCCATACGGGGTCGATCGCCTACGGACAGGCCACGAACATCGTCGCGACCCCCTCCGGGCCTGGCGGTCTGGGTACATCTCTGAGCACTTCGGGCAATACCACGAACATTACCGGCGGAACCAGACCGGGAAGCGGTCCGAACCTCTTTCACAGCTTCAATCAATTCTCCGTCGGCACGGGGGATGTGGCGGCATTCGTGAATCCCGGCGGCGTGTCCAATGTCATCAGTCGGGTGATCGGAGGATCGCCATCCAACATTAATGGTACGGTTCAGGCGCTCAACGCGAACCTGTTCTTCATCAATCCTTCCGGGATCGTATTCGGCCCCAGCGCTTCACTGAACGTGTCCGGGTCCGCCTACTTCAGCACGGCTCAGCAATTGCGTCTGAGCGATGGCGGAATCTTCACGGCCAACACCGGACTCCTGGCCTTCGACTCGACCTTGTCGGTCGGTTCACCTGTTTCCTTCGGGTTTTTCGGCCAGGGCCCTTACGGTTCGATCGTCTTATCTTCTGCCTCGACAGTGCTCCAGACCGGGGCCGTACTCGGCTTGATGGGGGGCGGGATTCAGATCAACGGATCGAAAATCAGCGCGCAGCGAGTTATTCTAGGGAGTACGAGCTCGGCCGGCGAGATGAGTGTCCAGCCATTTGTCGGCAATCCTTTTTCCGGCGCGTCAGGAAACGGACAGGTTCAAGCCCTTCCCGGGACTCTGATTGTTGCGGGTGGCGGAGGAGTGATTCCCGCCTCTATCGATGTGACTCCGAATGTGAGCGTGCCGACAGGAGCGCAGGTCAACACGACGACGAATCCGTTGAATCAACGTGTGACGCAAATCCAGGTCGTGGGTGTGAATCTTGGCGGGCTTCCGCCTCTTCCTACAGCGAATGCGGCAAGTGTGAATACGGCTAATCCCGTCGAGCCTGTGGCGTTCTTGAATCGCGCAGCCATCGTACTTCCTCAGGAGGCTCCGGCCCCACCAGCCCCCTTATTGACCAGTCGGTGCGCGGCCCGAAAAGACGGTGCATTCAGCAGCCTTGTGCAAGCCTCGCGCGACGTTACGCCGTCGCAACCAGGTGCGTCTCTGGCGGCGCCTGTGGTGCTGGAGGAGGTCGGCAGCGAAGGCGAGCCGGGCACTCCGGCGACACAAACAGCACAGAGACTGGGTCAGTCGACGGCACAACTTATGGAATCATGGCAGGGGTGCTAGCTCCCCCAAGGAGGACGTCATGCCTACGAAGCGTAACATGGTCACTCGGCGCGGCATGAAGCGGAGGCATGGATCCGCTGGTCCCTCCGCCACGCGCGCGCTTTCCTCGCCGTTGACGATGCTGGGCGTCGGGGTGCTTGCGTTGAGCGGATTGGCCTGGCCTGTGAGCGGGATCGCGATGGAATTATTTGGCGGTTCGGGTGCGTCGTCGATCTCGCCTTCGCAAGAAATGAGACAGGGGACGACACAGTTTCAGCAGGGTGCGTTTGCCCAGGCCGCCGCGCACTGGATGAATGCTGCGCGCGGGTATGAAGAGAGTGGACAGGCAAAAGAGCAGTGCCAGGCGTTGATCAACCTCGCGCACGCGCTTCAGCAGGAAGGACAGATCCGTCGCGCGCAAGGCACGTTGCAAGCCGCGCTCAAACTCTCGGAACAGAATGGTGAGCGTGGCCTCACGGCGACGATTCTCGCTCAGCTCGGCAACACCTTTCACGTGCTCGGGAAAGACGAACCCGCCACCGAACATTTGACCAGAGCCTTGACGTTGGCACGTGAGGAGAACAAGCCTCTGTTGGTTGCCGGGGTCCTGAACGATCTGGGTAATGCTCTGACGGCCCGTCGGCAGTTTGCCGAAGCGATCGACGTCTATGCGGAAAGCCGGAGCCTTGCCATTGAGACCAAGCAGCCGGCACTGGCGGCTACGGCCCAAATCAACGGCGCGATGGCCTTGCTCCAGAACCAACAACTGAGTGAAGCGCATCGTCATTTGGATCAAGCCTGGTCGGATGTGCGGTCGCTGGGGGATGGTCAGGCGAAGACTGCCGGTCTATTGAATATCGGGCTTGGATACCAGGAATTGTTCGCCGCCACGACTGCGAAATCAGGCGTCGCCAGGAAATCGGATGCGGGGAAGGGCCGCGCGACGGAGGCGGTTGCTTCCGCCGGGCTGGGAGCCGGCCTGTTACGGCAATCGTCCGATGCCTTTATCGCGGCCGGTGAAGTGGCCGGACGCATCGGCGATGCGCGTGGACAATCGTACGCCTGGGGCTATTTGGGTGGATTGCTGGAGCAGGAGCATCGCAATCCCGAGGCGTTGGAGTATTCACGGAAGGCCACCTTCGCAGCTCAAAAGGTGAACGCGCCGGAATCGCTGTACCGTTGGCAATGGCAAACGGCGAGGCTGTTGCGTGCGGACGGCAAAGAAGAAGAAGCACTGGCCGCGTATCAGCGTGCCGTGACGCTGCTGAAGCCGATTCACTACGAATATTCCGTGGGGTATCAGGGACGGCACCACTCGTACTACGAGTCTGTTGCGCCGCTGTTTGTGGAGTATGAAGATGTCTTGTTGCGGAGAGCGGCGGCGGCGAAGACGCCCGACCAGAATGAACAGTTGCTTGTTCAGGTGAAGGATACGGTTGAGGTCTCCCATGCGGCCGAGCTGCAGGATTATTTCCAGGACGATTGTGTGACGACGGTCGCGAGTCATCGAGGCGTCGGCACGTTGGCGCCCGGCACCGCCGTGGTGTATCCGATTTCTTTCCCGGACCGGCTCGAACTGCTCCTGGAAACTGCCAATGGGCTTAAGCAGGTCAGGGTTCCTGTGGCGGGAGAGAGGCTGACGAAGGAAATTCGTTCGTTCAGGCGGCTGATCCAGGATTCCCAATCGCAGAACTACCTGTCTTCCGCGCAGACGTTGCATGGGTGGCTGGTTGCGCCTCTTCAGCAGGATTTGCAGGGAGCCGGGATTCATACGCTCGTGATGGTGGCCGACGGGTCGCTCCGGACTATTCCAATGGGGGCCTTGCATGATGGGCGGCATTATCTCGTGGATTCGCTTGCCGTGGCCGTCACGCCGAGTCTGGCGTTGACCGATCTGAGTGTTGCCCAGCGCCGAAAAGGCAGTCTGCTGTCGGTGGGCCTGACTGAATCGGTCGAGGGCCTGTCTGCTCCGCGGTACGCGGAGTCCGAAGTACAAGCCATCAGAACGCTGTATGGCGGGAAGCTGCTGATGAACAAGCAGTTCTCTGCACCGTCTCTGGAGGAAGAGATCAAGGACCAGGGAGTGGGGATCGTTCATGTGGCGTCCCACACAGTCGTCGGCACCGAGGCCAGAGATTCGTTTGTGCTGGCTCATGACGGCAAGATCACGATGGACCGGTTGTCGCAGCTGGTGGGTCTTCAGCAATACCGGCAGCAGCCCTTGGATCTGTTGACGCTCAGCTCCTGCGAGATTGCTGCCGAGGACGATCGTGCGGCGCTCGGGTTGAGTGGTGTGGCCGTCAAGACAGGGGCGCGGACGGCTTTGGCGAGTTTGTGGACGTCGGATGATGAAACGACCACGGAACTCGTGTCGGAATTCTACAGGCAATTGCAGGATCCCGCGCTGTCAAAGGCCGTTGCGTTGCAACGGGCCCAGCAAAAGATTCTTTCCCAGCGCGGTCACACGCACCCCAGCTTCTGGGCGGCCTTCCTCTTGATCAACAATTGGATGTGATCGGGGCAGGATTCAAGGGCCTCTCGTCAAAACGATAACAAGCCATCGATCCTGTATCGATGGCTTGTTCATTGGCGCGAATCAGGAGTGAGGAGAGCGCTGCCGGAGACGGCACACGGCCCTGGGGGAGAGGGGGAAAGGCTAGAGCTTTTTCCCGGTCATGATTTCGTAGGCTTCCTCGATCGTCCCCACTTCACGCACCAACACATTCGATTCGAGGTTCAGGCTGACTCGATTGACTCGCGGGGCATAAAACTGCCCTCGCGGCACCAGCAGTACGTGGTAGCCAGCCCTCGCCGCCGCCGTCGTTTTTTCAGCCACCTGCGCGACTTGTCCGATCCGGCCATCGCCTTCCAGCGTACCGGTGATCGTAATGTCCTGTTTCAGGTGGTCACCTTTCAGCAGGGCGAGGAAACCGATGGCCAGGGCGGCTTCTGCGGTCGCTCCCTCCGCGTTCAATGGCCCGGAAAATGTCGCATAGAGGGACAAGGTTCCGGTCGGACGGACGGATGGAGCCAGGCGTTCGACGGCAAAGCGAAAGGCCCGCTGAATGGAACTCATCCCGGTCCCTCTGACAGGAACATGACTCCGCCCCCACCGCAATGACAATGGATCCGGTTGGCTTCCTTCATCCCATTTCATCACAAATGTCGGGAAGCCGACTTGGTCGTCAGTGTAGGTGGCGATGGAGATGGGGACTGTGAGGGTTCGACTTGCAGAGGCAGCAGAGGGAAGCAATGAAAGCAGGGCAGTCAGGGAGAGGATGACTCCCGCAACCATGCCTGAAAATGTGCCGCTTCTGGGACATGTTGTTCGCGCGCGCATGAATTAAGTCTAGATGAGGATGCTCGATTGTCAAATCGACCCGGCGCCGTCATTGTGTGCAGTGAGAGCGTGCGGGAATGAGTGGGGTAAGTATCCGAAAACACTCATCTCTTTTTCTGAATTCTAGAATTACCTACTGAAATGCGTGAGGGGGCGGGTCATCCGGACCCATGATGCCTCTTGCCTCAGGCGCGTGATATTCTTGCGTCTTGCTCATCCGCTCGCCCGGGCATGTATGGCAGTCGGTGCTGCGTGGAGAACAGAACGTATGGCCGTGCAGGGACCGATTGTGATCACCGGAGCGTCCTCCGGAATTGGTGCGGCGTGCGCGCGGTATCTCGATGCGTTGGGGTTCACTGTATGGGCGGGTGTCCGGAGCACGCAGGACGGGGAGGCGCTGACACGTCTGACCTCCTCACGACTTCGTGTGTTGATGCTGGACGTGACGGATCCGGCGTCGATCGAGGCGGCCCGCAAGACGTTGGCCGAGGCTACGCGTGACACGGGACTGGCGGGTCTCGTGAACAATGCCGGTATTTCCGTCGCCGGCCCCCTGGAACTCCTGCCTCTCTCAGAGGTGCGAACTCAGTTTGAAGTGAATGTGATCGGCGTCCTTGCGGTGACCCAAGCACTGCTCCCATTGCTGCGGCTGGTGCGCGGGCGGATCGTCAACATCAGTTCGATCGCCGGCCTTGCGGCCACGCCGTTTCTCGGCGCCTACTGCAGCTCGAAGTTTGCGTTGGAGGCGATGAGCGATGCGCTACGGCTCGAATTGGCGCCGTGGGGCATCTCGGTGTCGCTGGTCGAGCCTGGTGCGATCCAGTCGCAGATATGGCAACGGGCTACGATGTCGGCCACGCGCACCCTCGGCGGTGTCGAGCCGGAGGCACTCGCTCTGTATGCTCAGCCGTTGTCCCGGATGCAGGAGGTGATGGCCGCCGCCGCCGCGCGCGCGATTCCGGCCGAGGTGGTGGCACGGGTGGTGGCCGACGCATTGATCGCCGCGCGACCACGTGCGCGTTATCTGGTCGGCAAGGATGCGCGATTCAGAGCCATGCTGAAATGGATCTTGCCCGATCGCGCTCAAGATCGCCTGTTGGCCTGGTTTCTAGGATTGCCCCACCGGGGCTAGATGGAGTAAGTCAGACGGAATATCGAGTGCGGCGGGGGAAGAACGGGTTATGCCTGAAGCAGGATTGGTGCGATCAGCGGGAGGCGTGGTGTTCCGGCAACAGGATGTGTTGCTGATCCGTGTGTCCGATATCAAGGGGCGTCCCGTCTGGTCGTTCCCCAAGGGCCGGCTCGACGCCGGGGAAACGCCTGCGCAGGCTGCGTTGCGTGAGGTGTTGGAAGAAACCGGATGGTGCTGTCGAATCGAGGCGGACCTCTCCACGACCGAATATTGGTTTCAGCGGGAGGGGCGGCGGTTCCGCAAGACGGTCGTGTGGTTCAAGATGTCGGCGCTTGAAGAGGCGGGAGTCCCCGACGGAGAGGTCGAGGAGGTGCAGTGGGTCGATCGCGAAGTAGCACTCGGCCGTCTGACGTATCCATCGGACGTGGCGTTGTTGTCTCAAGCGCTTTCCCAGGGGCCTTCCTCCCGATAGCCGCAATGGTCTGCGTGCGAGACGGGTGTGAGATGCGATCGCTTGAAATGACTCGGGTGTTTCGGTCAGCCTGAGCCCACCTGTCTGCCTTGACATGGCCGGCCCCCTTTACTAGACTCGCCACGAGAGTGACTTTGTGCCTCGCCTTGCAAGGCAGTGCTCTGCAGAGACGCGCCTTCCCTCACGAGCCGTTTTCTCCGGACGAACGTCAACCAGTGGCGCGTTGATCCGTATTCCCCCATCGTTCACCCGAGGGCCCGCCTGTGTATAGTCTGGCTCGCTTTTCCCTGTTGGAAATGACCGAATGCTCTGCCGTGTTGCGTCAGCTTGGCGAGCAATCGAGTTCGCTTCAGGATGCCGCATCGCGAGCGGTGGACTATCTGTTCCGCACCCTCGGCAATCCCGACACAGGCGCTCGCGACTGTGTCCTGGTTCGCTGCTTCAAGACCGTTTCCTACAACCGGTTGAATCCGATGACCCAGCAGAGGGTTCGGGAACAGCTCGGGGGCATCGCTCCGTTCCCCGACCTCAAGTGTTTCACGCTCATGGCCACGGCCGGTGAGGAGGCGGAGTGGAATCAAGTCGAGCGTTCCCATCGCTACCGGGCGATTCCGATGGTCAGCGCCGATTTCGTCAAACAGTTTCCGATGTTTTCCCAGCTGTTGCACCAGTTCGGCCTTTCCTCCAGCTTTGATGTGGCTCCGGAGGGGGAGTGGTTAGTGGATCTGGAGGAGAAGACGTACAACGTATTTTATGTGCCGGACGCGGTGGGGAGCCCCTATGTGCCGGTGCAGGAAGGGTTTGTGCTGAAGTACGGGGTGAAATCGGTGTTGTGTTTCGGTGGGATGTTACCGTCCCGAGATCTCTTCGTCGTGGTTTTATTTTCCAGAACACCGGTGCCCCGTGACACGGCAGCCTTGTGCAAGTCGCTCGCCCTCAGCCTGAAAACGTCGTTGCTGGCTTGCGACGAGACCGTTCCCTTGGAGGCCGGTGTCGATGCGCACTCGTCGTCGGCTCCGGTGTTCGGCGCACCGGAGCAAGGGGCCGGCCTCCGGCATCAGTCCCGCTTGGCGGTGGCCGAACAATTGCTACGGGTCTATGAAAATGCGGTCCGGACGCAATCGGCGGGAATTGCGCAGGCGAAACAGGCCCTTTGGGAGCGCGCTAATGCGCTTGAGCGATCTGAACAGGCGTTGAGTGAGCAAACCAGGATCGTGAACTCCGTCCTGCGGAGTATGGGCGACGGGGTTGTGGTGACCGATGCCGAGGGGCAGCTGGTCGTTGCCAATCCGGCGGTGGAAAGTATTCTGGGCTTTTCGCCCTTTGACATTCCTCTGACGGCATGGGCTGAACGGTATGAGTTTTTTCATGCGGACACGGTGACACCGTTCGGGCAGGATGAGTGGCCGCTGGCGCGCGCGCTGCGAGGCGAAAAAATCGACTGGCTCGAAGTCTACCTACGGGCCTCGCAGGGTATGCCGGGCCGCTGGATCAGCATCAATGCCAGGCCGATCAAGGATGAGGCCGGTGTGCTCTCCGGGACCGTGGTGGTGTTTCACGACATTACGTGGCTCAAGCGGGCGCAGGATGCCTTGTTTGAATCGGAATATCGATTCCGGAGTTTGGTGGAAGGGGCGCGCGATATCATCTTCACGCTCTCGGCGGACATCACGATTACCTCGCTCAACCCGGCTTTTGAGACGGTGACCAACTGGTCGCGTTCGCAATGGATGGGGGAGCCGCTCGTTGCCCTGCTGCATCCCGATGACGCGGGTTTCTGTCAGGATGTGTTGCAGGCGATTCTTGAACGCGGGGCGCCGCTGACCTGTTCGATGCAGATCAGCACGAAGCAGGGCGGGTACGTCACTGGAGAGTTTGTCGGGACTCCGCAAATGCGACAGGGCCGTGTCATCGGGGTCTTGGGCATCATTCGTGATGTGACCGAACGCCGCCGGATCGAGGATGCGCTTCGCGTCAGCGAGGAGCGGTTGCGCTCCATTGTGCAGTCGACGAAAGACGCCATCGTATTGGTCAATGCGCTCATGAAAGTGGCGTTCTGGAACAAGGGTGCTGAAGCGACCTTCGGCTATTCGGCCGAGGAAATCATCGGTCAGCCTGTGACGATGATCATCCCCGAGCGGTACCATGAGGAATTGGAACGGAATGTTCAGCGGGTTCGATTGTTTGAACGGGTGCAGCTGACGAGCAGGACGCTGGAACTCTTCGGCCGTCGGAAAGACGGCGGCGAATTTCCCCTCGAGCTGAGTGTGACCTCCTGGAAGGGGAAATCGGATCTCTTTTTTACGATCATCATGCGCGATATCAGTGAGCGGCGATCGGCGGAAGAGGAACTGGATCGCCTGCATCATCACAACCAAGTCGTTCTCAATTCAGCCGGGGAGGGCATTTACGGGATCGATCGGGACGGGCGGCTGACGTTCGTCAATCCGGCGGCGGCGAAAATGTTCGGCTGGGAGGCGGAGGCATTGATCGGCCAGCCCTTTTCTACGTTGGTTCACCGTCCCGACTTCCGTGAGGGAGCTTCCGGTGAACGCCTCAGTCCCATTGTGGAGACCATTCAGGGCGGGGAGATTCGGGAGGAGGCGGACAGCCGGTTCTGGCGAAGAGACGGAACCAGTTTTCCGGTGGAGTATGTGAGTACGCCGATTCGGGAGCGGGGGGACATCGTCGGGGCGGTCGTCGTATTCAAGGATACGACGGATCGGAAAAGGGCTGAGGAGCAGTTGCAGGACTCATTGCGTCGCCTGCGCAAACTGTCGGGGCGGATGGAGGGGATTCGAGAAGAGGAACGCGGGCGAATTGCACGTGAGTTGCATGATGAATTGGGCGTCGGCCTGACCTGTCTGAAGATCGATCTGTCCCGCCTGGGTGGATTGCTGGGGGAGCGGTTGGAGCCCCGGGATCGCGCAAAGGTCGACGAAAAAATTCGAGGCATGAAGGAGCAGGTGGATAGTACCATCACCTCTGTGCAACGTATCGTGGCGGAGTTGCGCCCCGGCGTGCTCGACGATCTTGGCCTGGTCGCGGCCATCGAATGGCAGTGTCGCGATTTCCAACGCCGCACCGGCGTTGCCTGTCACTGCACCGTCAGTCATGAAGATTTGCGGGTGGACCCGGAACATGCCACCGCGGTTTTTCGGATTTGCCAGGAGGCGCTGACCAACGTGACCCGTCATGCTCAGGCCACGGAGGTTCACGTGCGCTTGGAAGACCAGGGCGGGGGGTTGCTGTTACAGGTCAGCGACAACGGTCGTGGCATTCCATCCGATCGCCTTGCGGATGCCAGGTCGTTCGGCCTGCTGGGGATGCGGGAGCGCGCCGGGCTGCTCGGCGGGGATGTACAGATCGAGACGAAGGAGGGCAGCGGGACGACGATCGCGCTGCAGCTGCCTCGGTAAGACGGAGGACCAGGACATGATGGAGGGCACTATGCGAACAACAGGGACCGTGCGGATACTCGTCGTCGATGATCACCCTTCGTTTCGTCGCGGTGTGAAGGATATTCTGGAAGAAGGATTCGAGGGCGCCAGCATGGCTGAGTGTGGAAATGCGCAGGAGATGCTGGACCATGTTCGCGAGCAGCCCTACGACCTCGTCGTCATGGACATCAGTATGCCGGGACGGAGCGGGCCGGAAGTTTTGAAGGAACTGAAGCAACTGGCGCCGACGCTGCCTGTCTTGATCTTGAGCATGCACCCGGAAGACCAGTATGCCATTCGTATGTTTAAGGCCGGCGCGGCAGGGTATCTCACGAAGGCGAGTGCGCCGGAAGAGCTGGTCCATGCAGCGAAAAAAGTCATGTCGGGCGGGCAGTACGTCAGTGCTTCGGTGGGAGAAGCCTTGGCGTTGACGGTCAGGACCGGGGTCGACAAGTTGGCCCATGAACGGCTGTCGGACCGGGAGTACGAAGTGCTCTGTCTGATTGCTTCCGGACAGACCGTCAGTGACATTGCCGAAAGTATTCATCTCAGCGTGACGACGATCAGTACGTATCGAGCGAGAATTCTGGACAAAATGAATTTGAAAAATAATTCCGAGTTGACGCGCTATGCGTTGCAGCATGGGTTGGTCGTATAAGGGAATGGGGCCGGCTGCCACGCGCATGTCGTTATAACCATGACGTTGAGTCACTGTCTATTTGTGACACAGGAATCGCACCTCTGCCGATAGCATCCTCCTCTTCTCGGGCCTATCCTCATCTTCATGCAGAAGCCGTGGATCTCCACTACGACGACATTGCTTGCGGTCTTTGAGGCTGCGCAGGGACAGGGATCGGCAGAGCGGTCTGGTATTGATCGCCGAACCGGGTCCTTTCGCCCGGGTTGGCCCGGCATCCTCACCGGATTGACCGCCGTGGAAGCCGCGATGTTACAAGACCTCGCCTGGTGGGGTCCTCAAATGGCGCGTCGATTGACACAACTCACAGGCGTTCGAACCACAACCTAAGCCGATCCAGACGTGGGTGAACTGATGGAGCAACCGACTGGTAGAAGCGGACAGCGATCCGGGAAACGACCCACGGTCGCCGTGGTGTACGAAGACGTCACGACCGGCTACAAGTGTGCCGATTGGTTTGCGCTGCACGGGTACCAAGCCACCATGACGTCGGCAGTCCATCACCTGGAGCGCAACCTGAAGGAACTTCGTCCGGATGTGATTGTGGTGAGATTGTCGTCCGCTCCGACGCCGCTGCACAGTACCGTACCCAGACTCAAAATGACCTGCCCGCAAGTGCCGATTATTGCGATGGTGGATCAATCAACGGATGCCCTGGATGGGGTGGCTCCTGATCTGACCAAGGCTTTCGGTGCTGATGTCTTTATGTGTGATTCCCTGGATCCGCCGTCGCCGCCCTCGTAGTACGCCTCCACGCCTGACTTGCTCAGACACCGCCTAGCATAGACAGTGCGACGATGGTCAGCCGTCCCATCGTGCCAGTGTCTCACCAGCTGAAAGGAGTCGAATCGTGGCGAAACCCAAGGTATTTGTTCTCACAGATGATCAGGCAGCCGTTGCCGCCGTGCGCAGCTCGATCGAGAGCGAGTGTGAGGTGTTCGTGGCCGCATGGGATCGGACGGCGGTGGTTCAGATCCACGAACAGGCCCCGTTGGTCGTGCTTCTGGATTTGGGGTCCTCGTCCGATCCCGTTGTCGAGGAGCGTGTGCGGGTTCTGCAGGAAGTGCGACAAACCGGGCATGCCGGAAAGGTCATCGCCTGCACGGAAAGGACGGAGCGCCGCCTCGCCGTCCGCGCGATCCAGTATGGAGCCTACGACGTGTTGTCTAAACCGCTGGATATCACCCTTCTGGCACAACTCATCCGGCGGGCTGCGGGAGTGGCTGATCTGGAGCGAGAGGCCCGAGGCGTCATGGTTGGAGGAGGCCCTGAAGAATTCAGCGGCATGCTCGGCACCAGCGCCAGCATTCACCGTATCTTCGACGCCATACGAAAGGTTTCCACGAACGATGCACCGATCTTGATCACCGGGGAGAGCGGCACCGGTAAGGAGCTGACGGCGCGCGCGATTCACGAGAGAGGGTTACGGCATCAGGGACCGTTCATTCCCATCAACTGCGGGGCGATTCCAGAAAGTTTGCTGGAGTCGGAACTTTTTGGGTACGAACGTGGAGCCTTTACGGGAGCGGTGAGCCAAAAGAAAGGCAAGGTTGAATTCGCTCAAGGGGGGACGCTTTTCCTCGACGAAGTGGGCGAACTCCCGAATGCCTTGCAGGTGAAGTTATTGCGCTTTCTCCAGGACCACACGTTTGAGCGGGTGGGCGGGCATCAGCCGATAGAAATGAACGTGCGAATCATCGCCGCGACGAATGTGAACCTGAAGGAGGCCATTGAAAAAGGAACGTTCCGCGAGGACCTCTATTATCGGCTCGGGGTGGTCCATATCAATGTGCCTCCGCTTCGGGAGCGCGGTGAGGATGTGTCGCTGATGGCCATGGCGTTCCTGCGTCAGGCGGCAGCGCACTATGGTAAACATCTGGAAGGTTTTACCCGCGAAGCGCTGGAGGCGATGCGTGCCTATGCCTGGCCGGGAAATGTGCGTGAACTGTCGAACAGGGCCGGTCGTGCGGTGGTGATGGCGGAAGGCACGCATGTGACTCCGGCGGATCTCGATATCCCGCATGAGGTGGCGCGACCGGACGGTAGCTCGATTTCGCTCAAGGTGAATCAACAGCGGATCGAGACCGATCTGATCATGAAGGCCTTCACGCTGTCGCAGGGCAACTTGAGTCGAGCCGCTCAGGAATTAGGGATTAGCCGTTCGACGTTGTATAGACGGCTGCGTCAGTACGGGATGGACCGGACGCTTGATGCGCGGCGAACCCTCGAGGTGTTCCCGCGCGCCTCGCTGTCAGAGCACTGAGGATATGGCGGCAGGTGGAGCCTGATCGTGGTTGTGTGTGCCGTGTTGAGGCAGCTCTGTCAGTCTCGCCGGTCGAGCGAGCGCGCAGGTGCGTAAAACCGTTGACCGTCGTACGGGTATTTGGTACATACAACAGTCTACGATCACCGCCGACCTTGCTGTTCTCCGAGGCACTGATCCTCATCTCGGCTTGTGGCCCATCCTGTGACAATGGTCCGCGTGAATTGTTTGTTTCACGCATCTCAGGTTGAGAAATCAATGGGCGCAGCCTCGTCGGCGAGGTGCTGAAGGCGCGAAATGGCACGTATGTTTTCGAGGCAGAGTCAATCGATGGTTTCCGATGCACCAGCCCTCTTGAGCCGGCGCGGATTGTTGCGCGCCGCTACGGCCGGGATGGCGCTGGCTGTGGTTCGCCTGGCCCTGCCGTCGGTGACGTGGGCGTCACGGTTACCCGATGGCCGGGTGAGTTTGTACAATCTCCACACCGATGAACGGTTGTCGGTGACGTACCGGGACGAGACAGGCGCGTATGATCAGGACGCGCTCAATGCGCTCAATCATTTTCTGCGTTGCCACCATACGAACGAAACCACCACGATGGATGTGCAGCTCATCGAATTCATCAATCTTGTCCAAAAGCGGGTCGGCGGCCGTCGCGAAGTGCATATCGTATCCGGTTACCGGTCCCCCGAATATAACGCGCAGCTCATCAGAATGGGCACGCGTGCGGCGCGTCACAGTTACCATGTGTCGGGGCAGGCTGTGGATGTGCAGATTCCCGGTGTGCCGCTGCGGACCTTGCGTGAGGTGGCGTTACGGCTCGGTTGTGGCGGGGTGGGATATTACCCGCGTGGCAAGTTTGTCCATCTCGATTCAGGTCCCTTCCGTCACTGGTAACGACCAGTTCTTGCCGTTCCCTTTTCGTTCACGGCGCTTCTCAGAGCATCACCGGATCGCCTGCTCTCGGTGTATAGGTCCGATCACCTGCTGGCATGAGGGGCATTCCTGCTATTCCCATGACCCCATGGCCCCGTCGTGATAGGGTGCTTCTGGATGTCGTCTCTAGCGCATTGCCGTCTGTTTCCCGAGCACGAGCGGAGGCTGCAGGACATGGCGGACTGAGATGGGCCGAAGCGGAAGTGATGGCAACCATGGGGACTGCCGGTGAGGGGGGCTGAATGATGAAGGTATCTAAGGGCGATATCGTTTCAGTCGAGTACACCATTCGCCTGGACGATGACCGTGTGATTGAAACAACCGTTGGTGAGGTGCCGCTGAGCTACACCCATGGGCAGAATGAGATCTTACAGGGACTGGAAGCCGGGCTTGATGGAATGGAGCGTGGAGCGGCCAAGGTCATCACCGTTGAGCCGGTCGATGCCTATGGAGAGATTCACCCCGAGGGATTTTTTGAAGTGCAGCGAGAACGTGTTCCGGCGGAGGCGCAGCGGATCGGAACAAAGTTGGAAACGACGGCTCCGGATGGCCGAGTGGTATTCCCTTATGTCGCCGAGATCAGGCCGGACGTCATTGTGCTTGACCTCAACCACCCGCTTGCCGGACGGACGTTGCGGTTCGATGTGAGAGTGGTGGATATTCAGCGTGGTGAGCGCCAGCTTGTCGCGGGGGGAGCGCGAGGAAGCGAGAAAGAGACTTAACCGACCAGGTCCGGGTTCATGCGGGCCATAGACTGGACCGATGTGGCTTTGATTTCGTTATACACAATGGCGCGGCCGGCCTGACGAAGACGACTGAATATCCCTTCCACCACCACGTAATCACCTTCCCGCACATCTGCTTTTCCGAGGCCTACAACTTTCACCGTTCCTGCGGTGTCCTGCAGGAGAAATCCGAATGCCGGGTGACCGTCACGATTGGTGGCGAGCTGAAAACTGCTTACGCGCCCGCTGACGGTGACGACTTGATGATCATAGTGATCGGGGTGGGCCAGGAGTTCTGTGACTTCGACTAAGGCTGCGGCATATGGGACACCGACCGGCAATGCCCAAGCCATCATCGTCAACGTACCGAGCAGACACAGGGTGCCAATGGCGGTAGGCCGGAAAGACCGTCTGTCTCTACGTTGCAGCATGATAGTTGGATTATACAAAATTCACTCCAGGCTGAGAAGGAGGACGTGAAAAAACTTTTCTGAACAACTGGGACGATGCGCAACCAGTGTCGTAAGCAGGCGCCGGCGCGCTGCCAGAGCACGCGACTATCGCCGCAGATCGTCGTGCAACTCACCCATAAAGCTTGTCAGCACATGCTGTTTCATCTGCCCGACTTCTTCCACGACCGGTTGGGCGGCTTCATCGGGCAGTGCCAAGGATTCCTTGCTGATCGGGGTCGTACGGGTCACCATTTCCTGCTCGAGCGCATCCGGGCTGGTATCGATTTCGGACAGTACTGCCATCAGGCGTTGCAGGCCGAAGAGCGAGCGGGTATTTTCAGAATGGACGGCATTCGAACTGGCGCCATGAACGAGTGACAGCCAGAATTTCCCTTCGAGATCCTCCCCCAGGGTGCCCCACGCGAAGGTTCGAAGCTTCTCCACGAGCGCATCTTCGGTCCGCTCTAACCCGTCATACTGCGCAATGGATCGCTCCACCGGTCGTTCCCCCAGCACGGCGAGGGTTTCTTTCCAGAGGTCAAGTGGCGCAGTCGCCGGAAGGTCCTTTGCCGACGACCGTTGGAGAGAATTTTGAACGGCCTGAAGGTACTGGTGGAGATGTTTGACCTTCCTTGCGGCGAGACTTCCGGCCGGAATGCCCCAGATATGCCCGATTTCGTGATCCTGCAAGGGCGCGGCATTAATCGATTTCCATTCCCGTTCCGAGAGTTCGAACCGTTTCCGGTACTTGTCCAGCAAGCGCAGCTGCGTCTGGACCTCAAGGCCGAGCCGGGCTTCCTGGTACGCTTCGGCAGAAATGTCGTCTTCATCCCATCGACGGTTCAAGAGCCGGATCGCCGGCTTGGGAACTGCAGCACGGGCCTCTTGTTTGAGGGCAGTCACAGCTGCAGCGTCCACCTTATACTGTGTGAGCAACAGGTCCGACCCGGCGCGAATCAACCCCTCGGCGAGCGTGATCATGCGCTTCATGGCTTCCATCTGGAGCCAGAGCCGTTCTCGTCGCAACCGGACCCGGCGGCGATATTCGTCGCGGCGGCTCGTCACATCGCGCAGCGCGTCCTGTTTCACAACTTGGTGGATCGGTTTCGAGCCCGCGACGCAACGTGGATCGGGCCGATCAGCCGCGATGTGGGTGATTTCCTCCTCCGTGATATCGAAATGCTGCAACAGCAGCAGCTTGAGCATGATGCGGCCCTGAATCGGGGCCTGCTCGATGGTCGAGGCGATCAGTTCTGGGGTGAGCAAAGCGGTCATAGTGTGGCCCCTCGTGCGACGTAAAAGGTTCGCTCAGGCCGTGCCCTGATGGCTGTTTTCAAGGTAGACCGCGACATATTCACGGATTTCCTGGATGCTGCCGTTCGCAAACAACTCACGAGGAATCTCGACCCGCACCAGCTTGGCAGGGTCGACGCCCCGGTCGATGGCATATTCTTCGTCGATATACAGAGTCACGGAACCGTCAGGAAAGCGGATGGCATAGACCGCGCTGTTTTCGGCCATGGAGGCTGCTCCGTCTGATGTTGTGGAACGGTATGGCTATTACAGGTAACACAGCCCCAGCCCGAGTGTCAAAACGCGTCGGGGGTTCGAACAGGGGTGTTCAGAGCCGGAAGACCCGTCTCCGTGCGATCACATAAGTCGTAAAGACAATGAGGGCGATGAGGAGTGTGTTCCGGATCCGGCCGGGGCCAAAGCAGGTCAGATTGACGAGGGCATTGGTGGTGCCGTAAGCGGCATAGACCAGATAGATCAGGAGGGACCATTTCTTGATTCGTAAGAAGCCATACCCGACCAGGGTATGGAGAAACGGTGACAGCGCTTTGGTGATGAACCCGGCCGAGCCGTCCAGCCTGGTACAAAAAAACGGCAGCAGGTAATCGGGATTTCTTGCGATCAAGAGGGCATCGTTCCCAGCACTGACCAGAAAGAGAAGTCCGAGAAACCGGATATCGTGTCCCTGCGCCCAGGCGGTGCGGGTGCTGCGAGCAAGGTCCGAACCGCTCTCGGGCGGCCCAAGTGCGGCGTCGTAGCTCTGCAGGGCCCACCAGGGAAGGGCCAACAGCATAAAGAAAAAGACTTCGGCGGCTCGACCGGAGGCACGCCCGAGCGCCAGGCTCAGGAGGATCAGGAGAATGGTGACCAGGCCGTAGAAGAGTCCTGCCCCACATCGTCCCCGAATGAGTTGTCCGAGCCCGGGGAGTAGGGCTGAGTAGACAGCTGCGGCCCGATCCGGGATAGCGTAAGAAAGGGCGTGGGTGGACATTGATCGAGAACGCGTGAGATCAGACGACGTGTCGGGATAGAAACGGCACGGCCTTCGATCAAGGGATCGAAGGCCGTGTCCACAGACTGCTGCTCAACCGTTGTTAGCCGCCTAGGGTGTCCAAGGCTTCTTTCAGGCTCTTACGGATGCAGGTGAAGATTGGGGTGTCGCGCAGAGTGTACCGGCTGCCTTCGGTTTCCCGGAGCGCCATGACGAGGTCCAGGAAGTCTTCCGGCTTGTCGCTCTCGAAGGCCACAACCCATTCCTGATCGTCGAGGCCGAAGGAGTAGGTGGTGTTGAGCTTGACCGAGGGGAAGCGATGGCCGACTTCAATGTGTTCGTCCATCATGCCCTGCCGCGCCGCCTTGGTGAGGAGGAACCATTCGCGGGTTTTCACGAACGGATAGACGAAAATGTACTTGGCTTTGCCGGGGACCACGGTGAGGCGCTTGCTTTCCTGGTTCTCATGCGTGTGGTGGTCGACATAAATTGAACGTTTGGTGATCGCGAGGTACGAATAGGGATTGTACAGATACTTGCCCAATCCGGATGCCATGATCTTCGTGCTCATTTCCTGGAACAGTTCAAGCTCGTAGCTGATGCGCCAGAGCATCAGATCACAGTCGCCTCGAATACCCACCGTGGTGTATGCGATGACGAGCACTTTTCCCTGATACTCTTCGACGGCACGGAGAAACTCCTGCTTTCCGCGTGTGCGTTCATCTTCAGGAAGCCGACGCCATGCGGGATCGATCTTATAGAAGGTAAAATTGACGTATTGACGGCGGGGTGCTTGTTCGGGGCTGGACATGACGAACCCTCCAGGCAACTTCTTGATAATGTAAAAGAATAAGAGTTAGCTCTTTAGCATTTCGTCTCTGGGGCTGTCAACAGAGTCCGGGGTGCGCGGGGCTCGAATTGACAGGCCCACATCGATCTGATACTGCCTGCATACGATGCGCGGCGTTCGAAGATTGCCGGCCGGATTCTGGCTCGTGGGAAGCCTCTTCGTGGTCCTGTGGGGGAGCACCGTCTCCTCATATGCCATCGAGGTGCAGCCGACCACCGAACAAATTCAGGCGCAGGTGGAGCGTGGAAAGCTGGCTGCCGGCCAAGGTGTCTCTCCGGATCAGCTGCACGCCTGGTTCGGTGCGACCGAAGACCTTGCCCCGCGCGGTTTCATCATGACGAAGCTGGGAAGCCTGTTGGTGATGGCCAATCACCTTGCCCTGCGCGCGTTGTCGCCGACCGAACAGGATATTGCCCAGGTACTGGCAAACGAGCATGTGCTGGTCAATGTGGTGTTGTACGGAGACCGTGTCAATTTTGCCGCCGACAGTTACATTGTGCTGGAGCAGGCCGGTCGGACGGTGAAGCCCTCCACCGTTCGATTTGACGCCAGGGGCGATCGCACGACGGCGTGGCCGCAGCAGCCTGCCTACCGTGCGAAGGTGATCGCGCAATTCGCCTACGCGGAACTCGATCCACGTGCGAAGACGACGCTCACGGTATTTCCTTCACGCGGAGGCCAGGTCAGTTTCGAACTGGACTTCTCGCGGATCGAATAGTATCAGTCCCTCTCCATCGCTCTGCCCATCGCAAAGGTGTATCCCGCATGAGTAAGACCAAAACCTGGACGGCTGAAACCATCGCCGTCGGATCGGAGTTGCTGCTCGGCGGCCGCCTCGACACGAATTCACTCTTCATTGCCGATCGTCTCGCCGCCTGCGGAATTGAGCTTCGATATAAGACCACGGTCGGCGACGACCTGTCCGACATCGTGGCTGTGTTGAAGACGGCGTTACGGCGCGCCCGCGTGGTGATTCTCACCGGTGGGTTGGGGCCGACGATCGACGACCTCACGCGGGAAGCCGTGGCGCAAGCGACGGGCCACCGCTTGAGCCGGCGCAAGGCTGCCCTGGATGGGATGATCGCACGGCTGGTCGAATGGGGGCGAACTCCGACCACCACGCAGTTTCGCCAGGCCATGATTCCCGCCCGTGCGGAGATTCTCTTCAATCTGGTCGGAACGGCGCCGGGGTTTTCGCTTGTCTGGAAGGGTACGTTTCTCGCCGCCTTGCCCGGGGTGCCGCGTGAGATGGAACCGATGGTGCGTGATGGCGTGTTGCCGCAGTTGCAGGCGTGGATGCGCACACAGAAGAGGCTCAGCGCGTCGCCCATGATCCGGAGGGTGCTCCACACGTCCGGTGTGCCGGAATCAATCGTGGACCAGGCCCTGGTCGGGCTTGTTCCCAAAGGTTGCACGATTCAACTCGGCATCTATGCTTCCCCAATGGAAGTCATGGTGTCGCTGACGGGACCGGCTGGAGCGGAGGGGGCTGTCACCATCGAGCAGTTGTTGAAGGAAGCCAAGGCGCGGCTCGGTGACATCGTTTATGGAGAAGAAGATGAGACCATGGAATCGGTGGTCGGTCGATTGCTCAACGAGCAGCAGTTGACGCTTGCCGTTGCCGAATCCTGTACCGGTGGACTGATCGGCCATCGGCTGACGCAGGTGCCGGGCGCATCGACATATGTTGATCGAGTGGCCGTCACCTATAGCAATCGTGCCAAGGTTGAGATGTTGGGTGTGCCGTCAGGACTGCTCGAACGGCATGGGGCGGTCAGCGCAGACGTGGCCGCCGCGATGGCGCGGGGCATTCGTGAGCGGAGCGGCGCCTCCGTCGGCGTGAGCGTGACCGGCATCGCCGGGCCCGGTGGCGCGACCGAGAGCAAGCCGGTGGGCCTGGTCTATGTGGGGCTTGACGGCGGGCCGGGCGAGGCGATGACGAAAGAGTTTCGTTTTCACGGCGGTGACCGTACGGTGATCAAGCAACGGTCCTCGCAGGCGGCGCTCGATCTGCTTCGTCGCTGGTTGATCAAGAAGGGGTGCTAATGGTCCGGGCATTCCTGGCCATCGAGTTGCCACAGGAATTGCGCACGACGCTCGCCGCCATTGAGCAGGACATGAAGCGACAACTCGAACGAACGGTCGATCGCCACGTGAGGATCAGCTGGGTTCGGCCGGATTCGATGCACCTCACCCTCAGATTTCTCGGCGACACAGCCGACGAATCGATTGAGCCGCTTCGGGTAGCCATCGAAGAGTCCATGTCAGCGCATCAGGCGATTCCTATTCCTCTCGAACGACTGGGTACGTTTCCGCGCCCGCAGGCACCACGGGTGCTGTGGGTGGGACCCTCAGGGAGTTGGGAGCAGGGCCGTGAGGCGCAACGGCTCACAGGCCTCCATCGTGCGGTGGAGGCCTGTTGCCGGGCAGCGAACTTCGCGCCGGAAGAGCGGCCATTCAGTCCGCATTTGACGCTCGCGCGGATCAAGGAAGGGGAGCGGCAGGTCGGACAGGCGCTGGCTCAGAACGGGTTGTTGGAGCGGCCGGTGGCGATCGGCATGTTGCCGGTCGAGGCAATCGTCCTCATGAAAAGTGAACTGCGTCCCACCGGCTCGGTCTATACGAAACTCTGGGAATGTTCACTGGCCCCTTTTGCGACGTAAGAACCGTAACGCCCTCCCAACTTTGCCGGAAGCGGCATCATGCTTGGGTCGCCCCGCCACTATTGCTAGGCCGGGCCGTCAGCAGGAACGGTCGAGTGCGTCGTTTCTGATTCATGAACAGTCTGGGCATGGAAGTTTTCCGACGCCCAAGGCCCGGAATGGTATGATGATCGGTGATAAACTACGAGCCCATACGCAACGCAATCTACTACCGGTCCGGCGGGAGTCCAGCAAGTCGCCTCAAGCATGTACAGCATGCAGATCTAGAAAGTTGATCTATTCAATATGCCTCCGTTCAAGCTCGAAGCTCCATTCAAACCCTGTGGTGATCAGGGGCAAGCCATTGAGAAGCTGTCATCCGGAATCCTGGCCGGGAAGCAGCATCAGGCGTTGCTCGGGGTCACCGGCTCCGGCAAGACCTTCACGATGGCCAATGTCGTTGAACGCGTCCAGAAGCCGACCCTCGTCCTCGTGCATAACAAAACTCTGGCCGGCCAGCTGTATCAGGAATTCAAGCAGTTCTTCCCTCACAATGCCGTCGAGTACTTCATCAGTTATTACGATTATTACCAACCCGAAGCCTACATCCCGCAGAGCGACACCTACATTGCCAAGGATGCCTCGATCAACGATGCGATCGATCAGATGCGTCACGCGGCGACGACATCCTTGCTGCAGCGCAACGATGTGCTGATCGTGTCCTCGGTCTCCTGCATCTACGGCCTTGGATCGCCGGAGGTGTACCACGACATGTTGGTCTATCTGGAAGAGGGGATGGAGACGCGGCGTGAAAAGATTCTAGCGAAGCTGGTCGACATTCAGTATGCGCGCAACGACGTGGATTTTCACCGCGGCACCTTTCGCGCACGCGGCGATGTCATCGAGATTTTTCCAGCCTCGTCGGAAGCGAAATCGGTGCGTATCGAATTGTTCGGCGATGTGGTGGACGCCATTCATGAGATCGATCCGTTGACCGGTAAATCGCTGGGCAAATTACCGAAGATTGCCATTTACCCGAATACTCACTATCTTATTGCGCCGGACCGGTATGAACGGGCGATCACGGGCATCGAAGAAGAATTGGACGCCCGCGTGGCGGCATTCAAGAAGAACGGTCAGTTGTTGGAAGCGCAACGGATCGAGCAGCGCACCAAGTTCGATCTCGAAATGATCCGTGCCATGGGGTATTGCCACGGAATCGAGAACTATTCGCGCCACTTGAGTGGTCGCGCGCCGGGCGATCCGCCCCCGACCCTTTTGGATTATTTCCCCAAAGACTTCCTGTTGATCATCGACGAATCGCACGCGTCGGTGCCGCAGGTCGGCGGCATGTACGAAGGCGACTTTTCGCGCAAACGGACGCTCGTGGATTATGGATTCCGGCTGCCGTCCGCGGTCGATAATCGTCCGCTGAAGTTTGCCGAGTTCGAGCGGATGCTGAAGCAAGTGATCTACGTCTCGGCGACGCCCGGTCCCTATGAGCTGGAGCATGCCAAGGGTGAGGTCATCGAGCAGATCATTCGCCCGACGGGACTGATGGATCCCCTCATCGATGTGCGATCGGCGAAGGGGCAGGTCGACAATCTGCTGGCCGAAGTGCGGACGGAGGCGGCGAAGGGACATCGGGTGCTGGTGACGACCCTCACCAAGCGAATGGCCGAAGACCTCACGGAGTATTATCACGACCTCGGCGTGAAGGTGCGCTATCTTCACTCCGACATTAAGACGCTGGAACGCGCGGAGATTATTCGCGATCTCCGGCGGGGGGTGTTCGATGTGCTGGTCGGGATCAACCTGTTACGGGAAGGGCTCGACCTTCCCGAGGTCAGTTTAGTGGCGATCTTGGACGCGGATAAGGAGGGCTACCTCCGGTCGCATCGGTCGCTGATTCAGACGGCGGGCCGCGCCGCTAGAAATCTGGATGGGCGCGTGATTTTTTACGGTGATACGATCACGGATTCCATGCGGCGGGCCATGGACGAGACGGCGCGCCGGCGTCATATCCAGGAAGCCTATAATGAGGCCCATGGCATCACCCCCGAGAGCATCAAGAAGCAGATTCCCCTGCTGGACTATGCAACGGGTGGCGGGAATGCGGGGCAACTCGAACTGGCGGCGGAGTCAGTAGGCGATTATGCAACGACGGGCGACACGGAGCAGTTGATTCGCCGTCTTGAGGTTGAGATGAAGGCGGCAGCCAAGAAATTGGAGTTTGAGCGGGCGGCGGAGTTACGGAATCGGATTCGAACGTTGAGGTTGAAGGCGTTGGAATTGGCGCAATAGTGAAGGCGGCTACTGTCCCTCCTGCGCCGGAAATTCTGTTACATCTGTTTGTAGAGATAGGCCCCGAGAAACATCCCCAACACGCTGAGCAGGCTCACCTTGATGCTGAAGCCGAACGTCAGTTTGAGGAGGACCAGATCGACGGTGAGTGGCGGGTTGATTCCGGGAGAGAAATTACTGGCAAAGATGTTTTGAATGGCGCCATTCGGGGCCATGACGCGAAGTATTTCCCCGAAAATCCCGCCCAGCATTCCGCCGATCAGGATAAAGATCAGCAGCACGCCGATCGATTTTCTCATCCGATATCTCTCCTAGTTCCCGCTGGTCGGGGTGCATGTGCCGACTTGAGGCACCATATCGGAAGCGGAAAATGATGTCAACAAAATGCATGCCAGACGCCGCGGTGGATGCATGTGGCTGATTGCAAAGCACCTCTTCTGGAGATCGGTGGGAGAATAGAGGGCACCCTCGGCGCTCGAGGGTGAAGCAGGGAGAACGCTCGACAGTATTTCTGGTGCAACTAAGTCTGGCGCCGTGTGTCACGTGTATCAACAGTGGTGCATTGGAACGGTCCGAGGGCATCGCTTGAATCCCTGCCGAATATCTTGACTTCACGCACACCCCTTCTATAGACTGCCCGATGCTATTTTTTGTGATGTTTTTCCAGGCGATCGGAGCTCTGGCTCGACCCCGGCTTCGATGGCCTTTTTGTTTGGTGATTCGTGCTTGATGCGTTGAGTGAAAAGTTCGAACGAATCCTCAAGAAGCTTCGTGGGCAGGGTGTGCTCACCGAAGACAATATTGCTGAGGCGTTGAAGGAAGTCCGCCTCGCGTTGCTTGAGGCGGACGTCAACTTTAAGGTCGTCAAGGATTTCCTTGACCGCGTTCGCGAGAAGGCGGTCGGGCAGGAAGTTCTGAAAAGCCTGACCCCCGGGCACCAGGTCGTCAAAGTTGTCTGGGACGAGCTCCGCGGCATGATGGGCGGTGAGCGGTCCGGTATCAGTCTCGCCTCCAGACCCCCGACCATTATTATGATGGTTGGGTTGCAGGGAGCCGGGAAAACGACCACGTCCGGCAAACTCGCCCGCTTGTTTAAGAGCCAGGGGAAGCGCGTGTTACTCGTGGCGGCCGACCCGCGTCGTCCTGCCGCAGGTGACCAGTTGGCCAGCCTCGGGCATGATCTTGGAATCGATGTGCATCGATTCGATCAGATCGATGCCTCACGCGCCGATGTGGTGCGTATCTGCCAGCGCGGGGTGGAACGCGGTCAAGAGCAGGGCTACGATCTGATTGTGCTCGATACCGGCGGCCGGTTGCATGTCGATGATGAGTTGATGGCCGAACTCGTGGCGGTCAAGCAGGCTGTGAACCCCCACGAAGTGCTGCTGGTTGCCGATGCCATGACCGGCCAGGATGCGGTCAATATGGCCGGTCAGTTCGATCAGCAGGTCGGCCTCACCGGTGTCATCCTGACTAAAGTCGAGGGCGACGCGCGTGGTGGCGCCGTGCTGTCGATCCGGGCCGTGACCGGCAAGCCGATTAAGTTTCTCGGCATGGGGGAAAAGCTCGATGCCCTGGAGCCGTTCCATCCTGACCGGATGGCGTCACGGATCCTCGGGATGGGTGATGTGCTTTCGTTGATCGAGAAGGCGCAGGAGACGTTTTCACGGGAAGAGGCCGAAGCGGCACAAAAGAAGCTGACCAGCAGCACCTTTACGCTGGAGGATTTCCGGTCACAACTCGGGCAGATGAATCGGTTGGGGTCGTTCGAGCAGATTCTGGGAATGCTGCCCGGCGGCCAAAAGTTGAAAGATCTTGCGAACAGCGGATTGCCCGAAAAAGAAATGAAGCGGGTTGCGGCCATGATCGACTCCATGACCACGCGTGAGCGGCGCGACCATACGCTGATCAACGGGAGCCGGAAGAAGCGGATTGCGCGTGGGAGCGGAACGAGTGTGCAGGAGGTCAACCGCCTGATCAAGCAATTCCTGCAGGCCAGGAAAATTGCCAAGGTCATGTCGGCTGGCGCGGGAGGCCGGCGTCAGTTGGCCCAAATGCTCCGAGGCATGTAGCAGGCCACGAGTGTTTCGAGTGTGCATCGATTCGAGGTGAAGAAGAGAGTCCTAACCGAGCGGACACAGTCTAGGGCTGAACGCTCATTACTCTGAGGAGGTTCTAGTGGCGGTTCATTTACGATTGGCACGGACAGGGCGACATAAGCGGCCGATGTATCGGGTTATTGCGGCCGATTCACGGAAACCGCGCGACGGGCGCTTTTTGGAGATTCTCGGGATTTTCGATCCGCTCAAGAACCCGGCGGTGCCGGTGTTGAAGTCGGAACGGGTGCTGTCATGGTTGCGGCATGGCGCCCAGCCCACTGTGACCGTTCGGACTCTGCTGAAGCGGCATGGGGTCTGGAAAGAGTTCGAGACCGAGAAGTCCGCAAAGGCGGAGAAGACCGAAAAGACCGAGAAGAGCGCAAAGAGCAAGAAGTAGCCGGCATCACATGGCGACGCTCGATCAAGCAGAGCTGGTGACCATTGGAAGGATCGAGCGATCGTTCGGGGTTCGAGGCGAGGCGCGCGTGCGTTCCCTCACAGATGTGCCTGGACGGTTCGAGTCCCTTGGGCAGGTCACGATTGTCGGGCCTGTCGGGAAGACGCTCGACACCCGTGTGACCCACGTGCGGCCAGGCGGGCCGACGTGGATTATGGGGTTCGAGGCGTTTACGACCCCTGAGCAGGTCGCCGAGTTTCGTGGAGCCTTCATTCAAGTTCCCCGCGGAGACTCGCCGGCGCTGCCGGCCGATCAATACTATCAATGTGATTTGATCGGGATGGTCGTGCAGGATGAAGCCGGAACCGTACTGGGCTGTTTGGAAGAGGTCGTGTCTATGTCCGGCAACCAGAACTTTCTGGTGCGTCACGACGGGAAAGAAATGCTGATTCCTGCGGCGAAACAAGTCGTGGTTGCGGTCGACGTAGTGGGGCGGGTCATGACGGTGCGGCTGCCGGAAGGGTTTGGAGATCTGTAAGATGCGGTGTGCCGTTCTGACATTATTTCCGGATATGGTGGCTCCGGTGCTTGGCCAGAGTATCCTTAAGCGCGCCCAGGAAAAGGGGTTGCTGGAGGTCTCTGTGCAGAACCTGCGTGACCATACCTTCGACCGGCATAAGACCGCAGATGATGTGCCGTATGGCGGGGGAGCCGGAATGGTCATGAAGGCCGAACCGGTGCTTCAGGCTGTCGATGCGCTGCGGGCCCATTATCAGGCTTCTCATCCGGAGACGACGTTGCGGGTGATTATTCCGTCTCCGCAAGGGCGGCCCTTTACGCAGGAACTCGCACAGTCCCTGGCGCAGGATGAACGGGTAGTGGTGTTTGTGTGTGGGCACTATGAGGGGATGGATGAGCGCGTCAGGCTGGCGCTGCACCCCGAAGAAATCTCCGTCGGCGATTATGTGTTGACCGGAGGGGAGCTGCCGGCGTTGGTGATGATCGATGCGGCGGCGCGCCTGGTCCCTGGCGTGTTGGGCGATGCGGCGTCGGCGGCCGAGGAATCGTTTACCGAGGGATTGTTGGAGTATCCGCACTACACCAGACCGGCGGAGGTGCGCGGGATGGCGGTTCCGGAGGTACTGGTATCGGGTCACCATGAGGCGATCCGGTTGTGGCGCCGGAAGGAAGCGTTGCGGAACACCTATCTGAAGCGGCCGGATCTCCTGCGGGATCGCGAGCTTGGATCGGAAGATCGACGGTTGTTAAGCGAAGTGATGCAAGAGAGTCTTGTACAGGTACCTGTTCGTTGAGAGGAGGAGAAGGACTATGAATCGGCTAGAACGGATCCAACGATCCTTAACCAAGAAGACGACGCCCAAGTTCGAGATCGGGGATACTGTTCGTGTCCACGTGAAGGTGGTCGAGGGTGAAAAAGAGCGTATCCAGGTGTATGAGGGGACGGTCATCGCCAGGAAAGGCACGCTCAATAGCGAAACCTTCACTGTGCGCAAGCTGTCCTACAACGTCGGCGTTGAGCGGACCTTCCCCATCCACTCGCCCAATGTGGCCAAGGTTGATGTCGTCCGTCAGGGTCGTGTTCGCCGGGCCAAGCTCTATTATTTGCGCACCAAGAAGGGCAAGTTTGCCAAGGTGGAAGATCGCGAGTTTAAGGTCGAGAGCAAGGCGCAAACCGCGGCCAAGCGTGAGGCGGCAGCAGCAGTCACGGCTGCTAAGGCCTGATCGATCAGTTGTGCTGTGTTCCGCTTGAGACCAGGACAGAGGCGCACGTTTGGCTGGTTCTTCGAACCCGACGACAGGGGGCCCCACCGAGGAGTTTGAGGTGGAGGCTCGGTGTCGCGGGTACCGGCATATAGCCGGGCTCGATGAGGCCGGGCGTGGGCCTCTCGCCGGTCCTGTCGTAGCGGCTGCCGTGCTGTTGCCGCGTGGATGCCGCCTGCCCGGACTCAACGATTCGAAGCAGGTCGGCGAGTCAGACCGAGTTCGATTGTTCGCCGAAATCGTTCGCCGGGCAACCGGCGTCGGCATCGGAGCTGCGACGGAGGCGGAGATCGATCGGTTGAATATCCTTCAAGCAACCCGGTTGGCGATGCGTCGTGCTCTGCAGGCATTACCGCTTCAACCGGACTTTTTGTTGTTGGATGCGGTCACTCTTTCCGGGCTCTCAGTTCCTCAACGTTCTATCATCAAGGGCGATGGCCTCTCCTGCTCCATTGCGGCCGCCTCGATCATCGCCAAGGTGACGCGCGACCGTTTGATGGTTGAGTACCACCGTTGGTATCCCCAATATAATTTTGCCGAGCATAAAGGTTACGGGACTCCGGAGCATCTCCGTCTGCTCCGGGAGCACGGGCCCTGTGCGATTCATCGCCGGAGTTTTGCGCCTGTGCAGCAGCTCTGTGTCGGCGATGCTCGAAAATTGTGTTCCTCTGTCGACCAGTCTGAGAGCCCGCTGGACCGATGCGCGACCGACGCCGATTGGTAGGGGATGAAGGAGAGGGGCGAGCCGAGGCCTATCTGCGCCGACAGGGGTTTCGAATCCTTGGACGGAATGTGCGCTCTCCATCGGGTGAACTCGACCTGGTTGCCGATGACCAGGGGGTGCTGGTGTTCGTCGAGGTGAAACGGCGACGGTCTGGGACCTACGGTGGTGCGATTGAAGCGGTGGATGCGCGCAAACGTGCCAAATTGATTCAGCTTGCGGCGCAGTATCTGGCGCAACACCGGATTCATGATCGTGCGTGCCGATTTGATGTCGTCTTGATACAGGATGATTCCGGGACGACTGAACCCGTGCAGCATATTGCGAATGCATTCGACGTCGCGGGGGATGATCTGCGATGGTAGGATGGGAATCGCGCTCCTGATTCATCCAGTCACTGTGTGTCGTGCCGGGCGGCAGGGGCCCGAGAGGTCACTCCGGTCCGGCGGCTGCTCTTGTCACCATCCATGATTCAACTTTTTCACGTCTCAAAATATTACGACCGCCGTTTGGCGCTGTCCGATGTGACCCTTGAAATCGAGAAGGGCGAGTTCGTGCTCTTGATGGGACCGAGCGGCGCCGGAAAATCGACCTTGTTGAAATTGCTGATCGGCGCAGAGCGCCCTGAGGAAGGACAGATCCTGGTGCAGGGCCGTAGTTTGTCGAAATTGCGATCGTCTGAAATTCCCTTACTGCGTCGAAAGATCGGTGTGGTGCTGCAGGATTTCCGCCTGCTGCCAAAGAAAACCGTATTCGACAATGTGTCGTTGCCCTTGTTGGTGCAGGGGGCCTCGACTGTCGAAATCAGGCGGAAAGTGACGGACGCATTACGGTCGGTTGGGCTGGATCACAAGAAGGATCTCTTTCCCCCCGGCCTCTCTACCGGCGAGCAGCAACGGATTTGCATCGCTCGCGCGATCGTCAACGGGCCGATCATGCTGTTGGCCGATGAACCGACGGGGAATCTGGATCCGGAGCTGACCAGCGAAATCATCGAACTGTTCAAGTCGATCAACGCCCGGGGCACGACCATCATCGTGGCGACGCACGATCCCAATGTCTTGGCCCAGGTTAATCGCCGGGTGATCACATTGGACCAGGGCAAGGTGGTCTCGCAGGAACAGGTGTGCTCGTGAGGCGGTTGTTGTACCTGCTGCGGGAAGCGGTCGCCAATGTGTTGACCAATCGAACGACCACGGTGGTCGCGGTGGCTACCACGGCCTTCACGTTTGCCTGCGTCGGCGTGTTTTTGTTGTTGTATGTCAATTTGAGGACCATGGCCTCGTCGCTTGAGCAGGACATCCAGGTTATGGTGTACCTGCAGGACGACCTGACGGAGCAGACGAGAAACGAAATCGAACTGCAACTGAAGGCCGATCGTGCCGTCGGGTCGTTGACCTTCGTGTCCAAGGAACGGGCGTTGGCTGATTTCCAGAGTCAGTTTCCGGCCGAGTCCCATCTGCTGCAGGGGCTCGGGCAGAACCCGCTGCCGGCCTCATTTGTCGTGACGCTTGCGGTGGAGTCCCGTTCATCGGATGCGATGCGGCGGTGGGCCAATCGCACCCAGTCGATCCCGGGAGTTGTGCAGGTGCAATACAATCAGGAATGGGTCGAGGCCTTGGCCGGCATTGTCCGGTATATCGAGGTGGCTGCCATCATTGTCGGCCTCATTTTATCGGCGGCGTCGGTCACGATCATCGCGAACACAATCCGCCTGGCGCTGTATTCACGCCGGGAGGAAATTGAAATTCTGGGGTTGATCGGGGCGAGTACGACTTTTATCCGTGTGCCCTATTTGCTCGAAGGTGCGGCGCTCGGGTTGCTCGGCAGTGCTCTCTCGCTGGTAATCCTCAAAGCCGGGTTTGAGTTGTTCCGCCATGAAATCCGGTCTGCCAGCCGGTTTCTGGGCGTGGACACGCTGCTGACATTTTTCCCCTTCCAAATGTGTGTGGTGCTTGTCTGTGTGGGGCTCTTTCTCGGTTGTGCCGGCAGTTTTCTCTCGCTGCTCCGATTCGGAGAGGGACGGGCATGAAGTGGGCGCGATGGGGATGTGTTGTGGTGGCTGCTCATCTGGTCTTGTGGACTGTCCCTGCCTGGGCGGAGCGCAAGGACTCGTACGCGGACAAGATCGAGCAAGAAAAGAAAACGCTGGAAAAGTTGCGCGGCACGATTGTCGAGAAACGTAAGAAGGCGGACGAGGCGGAAAAGAAACGCGAGTCGGTCCTGCAGGGATTGCAGTCCTTGGACGAACGTCTGGTTCGTTACCGGCAGGAACACCAGGACGTCGTGAAGAAGCTCAAAAAGAAGGATGTGGAAATCGAGCAGATGAGCGTGCAGCTGAGCCGGCTGTCCGAACGCATCGATGAACGGCAGGATGCCATCGCTGCTCGCTTGCGGGTTCAATATGTCGAGGGGCGGTTTTGGCACCTGAGAACGCTCCTGGCGGCCAGTTCTTCCGGAGACTTTCAGCGGCGGTTTCGATATCTCTCGGCCGTGACGCAGCGAGAGTATGAGATCATGGAAACCTACCGGAAAGATGCCGAGCGGATCGCCGAGGTCGAGCGGAGTCGAGAAGAGGCACGCCAGGGCATCCTGGCCTACAAGGCCAGCACCGAGGAAAAGCTGGCTCAGATCCAAGGGTTGAAAAAACAGAAACGGGTGTATCTCGCTAAAATCACTCAAGAAAAGGAATCGCATGATCGGGCCGTAGAGGAACTGGAGCGGTCTGCCAACCGGGTCGACAGCTTGCTGAAGGAACTGGAAACCAGACGTCGGGCAGCGCTGGCGACTCGTCCACCCTCCGCGACAGGAGGCCTTCGCGCATTACGTGGGACGCTCCTATGGCCGACCGAAGGGCAAGTGGTGTCCTACTTCGGCCGGCAGAAGCATCCGACCTTCAATACCTATATCCAGCGAAAAGGGATTGAGATTCGCGCTGCGGAAGGGAGTAATATACGGTCGGTGCTTGCAGGCCAGGTTGTCTACGCGGACTGGTTGAAAGGCTACGGACTCGTTATAATCATGGATCATGCAAACGGAGTTTTTTCGTTGTATGCCCATGCGTCGAAAATATTGACGGCGGTCGGGGCCCGGATCGAAGCCGGAGAAGCGATCGGTGAAACGGGCGACACGGGCATGACGGGTGAGAATACGCTCTATTTTGAGTTGCGCGAGGGGGCAGAGCCGGTGGATCCCCTCGTGTGGCTGTCGAAGCGATAGGCCTCGGAAGGAAGGAAACCTACGTTATGGAACAGCGGCGAAGCCGACGGTGGTTATATCTTTTGCTGATGGTGACGGTAGCCCTGGGTATCGGCATTGTGCTGGAAAAGGGATTGGAACGGACCGGCCACGCCTCCGAGACCTATGAAGAGCTGCGGACCTTCTCCGAGGTCTTGACGCAGGTGCAGAAACACTACGTCGACGATACAAAGGTGAAAGACCTCGTACAGGGTGCGATTCGCGGGATGCTCTCCACGTTGGATCCGCACTCAGCCTATATGACGCCCGAGATGTACAAGGAAATGCAGGTCGAAACGAAAGGCGAATTCGGCGGGGTCGGGATTCAGATCGGCGTGAAGGAGAATCGCCTTGCCGTCATTTCCCCGATCGAAGGCACGCCTGCCCATCGAGCCGGGATCAAGGCGGGTGATTTCATTACTAAGGTGAACGACGAACCCACAAAGGATTTGACGCTGATGGATGCGGTGCAGAAAATGCGCGGCCCCAAAGGCACCAAGGTGAACCTCACGATCCAGCGGGACGGTACGGCAGACCCGCTGGCGTTTTCATTGGTGCGGGACACCATCAAGATCGAAAGCGTGAAGTTCAAGGTGCTCGACAATATCATTGGGTATGTGCGTTTGACGCAGTTCCAGGAAGCCACGGGACGGGACCTCAGCCGGGCGCTCAAGCAGTTCAAGGAGCAGAAGGTTCAGGGGACGATTCTCGACTTGCGGAACAATCCCGGTGGCCTGTTGACGGCGGCCGTCGATGTGTCCGAACAGTTTGTGGGGAACGGGAAGCTGATCGTCTATACCAAGGGTCGTGAGGGGAAGAAGGATGAGTGGTTCTCCAAGACGAAGGAGACGCTGGAAGATTCGCCGATGATCATCCTGGTGAACGAAGGGTCGGCTAGCGCGTCGGAGATTGTGGCCGGTGCGTTGCAGGATTGGGGACGGGCCGTCATTGTCGGGACCACGTCGTTCGGCAAGGGATCCGTCCAGACGATTCTGCCGCTGGGTGACGGGTCGGGACTTCGGCTCACGACTGCCAAGTACTACACGCCGAAGGGGCGCTCGATTCAGTCCACCGGCATCACGCCGGACATTGTGGTCAAACTGCAAACGCAGACCGTCGCAAAGGCCGGCGAGAAAGACGGAAAAGAGTCTGAACCGAAGACGGCCAAAGCGCCTGCAGCCGGAAAGGATCCATCGCCTTCGGCCAAGCCGGGTGAGGAGCCTGCGCACAAGAATGGCGCCGTGTCGGCCGGGGATGGGGCCGGGGATATTTCGCTGGATGATGACGTGCAGCTTCAAAAGGCCGTTGAGCTGTTGAAGACCTGGAAGATCTTTAAGGAGCTGCGGCCGGCGGCGTAGTCGGCACGGTTCCGATCCGTTCGCGGATGGCGGCGAGCAGCGTGTCTTCCGACCCGGAAAAACCTGGTTGTGTTCGTAAGAGATGGGACGCAACCAGGCTTTCCAGGTCGGCCAATGTGCGGATGTTCAGCCGGAAATATAAGTAACTCACCAGGGCATCAGAGAGGCCCGGCAACGAAGCCCAGCCGGCCACTTCCTCCGGCAACGGTGTCTTCAGTTCTTCATAGGCGCGAATCGTTCCTGTCGCCAGAAACTCTTCAATCTTCACTGCCAAGTCCCGCCCGATTCCGGGGATCTCCTGAAGCTGATGGCGCGCGGCTAGATCAGCCAGGTCTCCCGTAACCGTCAGGATCGAATCGGCCGCTTTCCGATACGCGCGGACGCGATAAGGATTGGCGCGTTGGCTTGCCAGCAGGTTGGCCATCGCACGAAAGATCTGCGCAAGTTGATGGGTGCGGTCGTCCATAGTCGTGTGCCCGGCGGTCTTTATCTACATTGTGCGAGTATCGAATCCCAAACGGCAAGGCCTTACCGGGCTTGGTTGACAACCGGTTTTCCCGTTTCATAGGATGATCTGAAGAATTGAGGTGCGCAGTGATCATTCACGTGAATGGTGAATCTCGCGGAATCGGCGATGGGGAGACGGTTGCAGCGCTGTTGCACGAGTTGGAGATCCGCGCGGATCGCGTCGCCGTCGAATTGAATTTGGAGATTCTGGATCGCAAGGATTTTGAAACCCGCGGACTCCGCGAGGGGGATCGGGTGGAGATATTGAGCTTTATTGGTGGCGGAGCGAGGTAACCACATTTATGGATACGATCAACGATCGCTTAGTGATTGCCGGCCGGGAATTTACGTCTCGCCTCTGGGTGGGGACCGGTAAGTATAAAGACTTTGTCGAGACTAAGAAGGCTATCGAGGCGTCCGGTGCGGACGTGGTGACGGTGGCGGTTCGTCGCGTGAACATCACGGATCGGTCCAAGGAAAATCTCCTGGATTATCTCGACCCGAAAAAATACATCATTTTGCCGAACACCGCCGGTTGTTACACGGTGGAAGATGCCGTCCGGTATGCCCGGTTGGCTCGCGCGGCCGGCGTGTCCGATCTGGTCAAGCTGGAAGTCCTGGGCGATGAAAAGACTCTTTTCCCGGACACCGCGGGATTGATCGAGGCGGCCAAGATCCTCATCAAAGAAGGCTTCATCGTCCTGCCCTATACGAACGATGACCCGATCGTTGCCAAGAAGCTGGTGGATATCGGCTGTCCTGCGGTGATGCCGCTGGCTGCTCCGATCGGCTCGGGGCTCGGGATCCGTAATCCATACAATCTCAAGATCATCATGGAAACGGTCAAGGTGCCCATCATCGTGGACGCCGGAGTCGGAACGGCATCCGATGCCGCGCTGGCGATGGAGTACGGAGCGGATGCGGTGCTGATGAACACCGCTATTGCCGGCGCGCAGGACCCCATCGCGATGGCCGAGGCTATGAAGTATGGTGTCTGGGCCGGGCGACTGGCCTACAAGGCCGGGCGCATTCCGCGCAAGCTCTATGCGACAGCCAGTAGCCCGATCGAGGGCATGCTCTAATAGCCAGAGAACCGTCTTTGGTCGGTGTCGGCGAGCCGGGCTGAGTGCGTGTGTGAGTGGTGAACCGGTCCTGATCTCCCGGCATCTCACATTCAACTGGCATCATTCAGCATCCAGAATATTTCCCGAATGCCCTCCGTCGATTTCCGTCTGTATTTAGTGACTGATCGTCAACAGACCGCCGGACGTCCGCTGGTGTCGGTCGTCGGGCGGGCGGTGAGTGCCGGTGTGCGCGCGGTGCAGCTGCGTGAACGTGATCTTCCGATCCGAGAGCTGCTCTCTTTGGCGCTCGACCTGCAGCGCGAGTTGTCGGACATGCAGTTGTTCATCAATGACCGTGTGGATCTGGCGGTGGCACTGGGGTGCCGGGGGGCGCATTTGCGCGAGAGCAGTTTGCCGGCCCCGGTGGTGCGAACGCTGTTGCAGCCCTCGCAGCTGTTGGGTCTGTCCGTCCATTCCATCCAGGATGCGGTGGCGGCAGAACGGCACGGCGCGGATTTTGTGGTGTTGGGTCCGATTTACGACACGCCTTCGAAGCGGGAGTATGGGGCGCCGCTTGGCCTCCAGGTACTCGAACAGGCCGCGCGCGCGGTGAACATTCCAATTTTTGCCATCGGAGGGATGACTGCCTCGCGTACACGTGAGGTGCGGCAGGCGGGAGCATTCGGTGTGGCGGTGTTGTCCTCGATCTTGAGTGCGTCGAATGTCGAAGTAGCGACCGAGAAATTTCTTTCGGCGATCGAGCGCGGATCATGAAGAGGATTGCTGCAGAGGGCGTCTCACGCATCGACACACGTCACGATGTATCGCCGTCTGCTGCTGTTGACCACCCCATAGGCGGGTGATAGAATCCGAAACAGTGTTGATGACCGTCACTGACAGGGATTGTAAGCGATCCAAAGAGTGGGGCGATGGCCGAATCAAAAGGGAGTTCAGGCCGACTCCGGTCCTTCCGTGATTCCGTCAAGCGCCTGACCAAGTCACTTTCTGACGGAGATGGAGTCGTGACACACAAGAACGACGAACAGGCCCGCGAGGTGGAAAAGCTTCGCATCCAAATCCAGTCCATGGAGGAGGAGATTCGGCGGCTCTACCAGTCACGCTATCAGCTCGAACAAACGACGAAGCAGAACGAAAAGCTCGTCGCCACTCTTCAGGAAGCCAAATCTCAAATCGAAACGTTGCGGGCTGAAGTGGAGAAGTTGACCGCTCCGCCCTCGACCTACGGCATTTTCTCCAGCCTCGATACCGATGGCACGGGGAATGTCTACGTATCCGGCCGTAAGATGAAGGTCAGTCTTCATCCCTCCATCAAAGCGAAGTCTCTCCGCAAAGGGCAGGAGGTCATCCTCAACGAAGCGCTCAATGTCATCGAGGTGCGTGGGTTCGATGTGCAAGGGGAAGTCGTCCGTTTGAAGGATGTGCTGGAGGGGAATCGGGCGCTGGTGACGCTGCACTTCGATGAAGAAAAAGTCGCGGAGCTTGGCGAGCCATTGCTCAGTGAGCGCCTCAGCGTCGGCGATCATCTGTTATACGATCCGCGGTCCGGTTGCGTCATCGAAAAGCTGCCGAAATCGGAAGCCGAGGAGCTGGTGCTCGAAGAAGTCCCCGATGTGGACTACGAACATATCGGCGGACTCCAGAAAGAAATCGAGCAGGTGCGTGATGCGGTGGAGTTGCCTTTCCTGTATCCGCACATTTTTGCGAACTACAAACTCAGCGCCCCGAAGGGCGTGTTGCTCTATGGCCCGCCGGGTTGCGGCAAGACGTTGATCGCCAAGGCCGTGGCCAGTTCGATCGCCAAAAAACTGGGGCATCTCAAGGACAAACAACTGCGCAGCTACTTCCTCCATGTGAAGGGGCCTGAACTGTTGAATAAGTATGTCGGCGAGTCGGAGCGGCAGGTGCGCGAGGTGTTCAAAAAAGCCAAGGAACGCGCCGACGACGGTCATCCCGTGATTGTGTTTTTCGACGAGATGGACGCACTGTTCCGCACCCGCGGCACCGGCATCTCCTCGGACATTGAATCGACCATCGTGCCGCAGTTCCTCTCGGAGATCGACGGCGTAGAGCGTCTTACCAATGTCATCGTCATCGGGGCAAGCAACCGACAGGACTTGATCGATCCGGCCGTGCTCCGCGCGGGCCGTCTCGATGTGAAGGTGAAGGTCGGTCGTCCGGACGCCACGGCGGCCCGGGATATTTTCTCCAAGTACGTCTCGACCGATTTGCCGTTTGCCGAGGACGATCTGAAGCGGCATGGCGGGGATGCCCGGGCACTTGTGGATTCCCTCATGAACATGACCGTCGATGCCATGTATGCGACGACGGACGAAAACAAGTTCATTGAAGTGACGTATGCGAACGGCGAGAAGGAAGTGTTGTACTTCAAGGATTTCGCCAGCGGCGCGTTGATCGAGGGCATCGTGTCGCGTGCCAAGAAATTCGCCGTGAAGCGGGCGATTGCGCAAGAAGGAACCGGTCTGCGGGCCGAGGATCTGATCCGCGCGATCCGAGAGGAGTTCAAAGAGCACGAAGACTTGCCCAACACCACGAATCCGGATGATTGGGCAAAGGTCGCCGGCAAGAAAGGCGAGAAGATTGTCCACCTCCGGACGATCAGCGGCGGGCCTGCAGAGGCGCGCCAAATCGAAACGGTCAACACCGGTCACTACCTGTAGCGCGATATTTCATGAGCGACAATCCTACGCACAATCCGTCCCGTGTCATCGGCACGGAGACCGAATTCGGTATCGCCAGTCGTGACCCGAATGCGGCCGACCCGGTGGCCAACTCCATTCACCTCATCGGCTACTACCCGAATCTTCCGGCTCCGCATGCGGTGTGGGACTACGAGAACGAAAATCCCCTGCTGGATGCGCGCGGGTTTGAGGTCGATGGTGAGCGGGAACGGCCGGGACCTGATTACAATCGGCAACTCAATAAAGTCCTGGCGAACGGTGGTCGTCTCTATGTCGATGGCGCGCATCCTGAATATTCCACGCCGGAGTGCCTCAATGCGAGGGAAGTCGTGGCGTTCGAGCGCGTCGGTGAACGCATTGTCGCGCAGGCCCTGGAAGGGATTACCAAGGCGCGCGGGCGTGACCAGTTCGTGTTGTATAAGAATAATTCAGACGGTAAGGGCAACAGCTATGGGTACCACGAGAATTATCTCGTGTCGCGGGCGGTGCCATTTGAACGCATCACCCAGGTCCTCACGCCGTTCTTTGTGACGCGGTCGATTTATGCCGGGTCCGGCAAGGTCGGCGCGGAAAACCAGACCAGCCCCGTCGACTATCAGATTTCGCAGCGGGCGGATTTTTTCGAAACGCTCGTGGATCTGAACACGATGGTTCGGCGGCCGATCATCAATACGCGCGACGAACCGCATTCTGATTCGGCGAAGTACCGGCGGCTCCATGTGATCGTCGGAGACGCCAATATGGCCGAGGTATCGACCTATCTGAAGGTCGGGACCCTCTCGATTGTGTTGGAGTTGCTCGAGGCCGGCGCCGACCTTCCTCGAATCAGCCTGGCAGATCCGGTGAATGCCATCAAGCAGGTCTCCCGGGATGTGCAGGTGAAGGAGAGTGTGAAGCTCAGTGACGGGAGCTCATCCACTGCGATCGCCGTGCAGCGAGCGTACCTCAAGGCCGCCCAGAGCTATTATGCCTGCCACGAGCTCAATCAGGTGACGAAGGACGTGCTGGTGCGGTGGGAAGATGTGCTTGATCGCCTGGAACGGGACCCTCGGTCATTGGTGCGGGAGTTGGATTGGGTCGCGAAGCGGTACTTGATCGAATCCTATATGGAACGCAAATCCTGTGGCTGGGACGATCCGCGCGTCCGTCTGATGGATTTCCAATACCATGATGTCCGTCCCGACAAGGGACTGTATTATACCCTGGAACGGAATCATCGAATTGAGCGGGTGGTATTGGATCATGAGATTGCGCGGGCGGAATTCAATCCGCCTGTTGGGACCAGGGCCTATTTCAGGGGCCAGTGCATCAAGAAGTACCCGACTGTCGTCTACGGGGCAAGTTGGACGTCCGTGCTGTTCGATACCGGACAAAACAAGATCAAGAGAATCCCCTTGATGGATCCCCTGCGGGGTACCGAATCGCTCACGGGGGAACTCCTGGCGCAAGCGGAGACGGCGTCCGCGCTGCTCGCTAAACTTTCGACCTGACTGTGACCATTGAATGAAACATTCCTTCTTCTTTTCACATCACGAGGGGTCCAGCTTCTTCGACTTCCTCACCCAGCACCATCCTGAGTTAAGACCCGGTTTGAGTGAGATCGCCATCCAGCGAGCCGCGCTTCCCGTGGATTTCGGCCGACCCGGAACGATCCCGGTGCCGCATGGGACGACGGTTCTCGCGTTGAAATATCGGGATGGGGCCATTATTGCCGGTGATCGACGCGCGACCGAGGGATTTCAGATTGCCGACCGGCGGATTGAAAAGGTCTTTCGCATCGACGACTATTCCGCGATGGCGATCGCCGGGGCTGCGGGGCCGTGCATCGAGATGGCCAAATTGTTTCAGACGGAGCTTGAGCATTACGAGAAGCTCGAAGGCGTGCAGCTGTCCTGTGAGGGGAAGGCCAACAAGCTGGGGCAGATGGTGAAGGCCAACCTCCCGATGGTATTTCAGGGACTCGTCGTCATGCCGCTTTACGTCGGATACGATCTCAAGCGGAACGAAGGGCGCATTTTTAAGTACGACATTACAGGGGGACGCTACGAGGAGTCCGACCACCATTCCATCGGCTCCGGCGGCAAGGATGCCCGCAACACGATGCGTGAACATTACCGATCCGGCCTCCAGGAAGAAGAGGCGCTGCGGGTCGGGCTGTTGGCCCTCTATAATGCGGCGGATGAGGATGTGGGTACCGGTGGGCCTGATTTAGTCCGCGGTATTTATCCGACGGCGAAAATCGTCAGTAGCGCCGGTATCACTGATGTGCCCGAAGATCGGGTGCGTGCCTTGTTCGAAACCATGATCGCAGAGCGAAGGAGATCCTAGCCGATGCCGTTGCCCTACTACGTCTCGCCTGAACAAATGATGCAGGATAAGGCGGAGTATGCCAAAAAAGGCATTGCCAAAGGACGCTCCATCATTGCGCTTGAATATATCGACGGCATCCTGCTCGCAGCGGACAATCCAAGCTCCTCATTGCATAAAGTGTCAGAGGTCTACGACCGGATCGCGTTTGCCGGAGCCGGAAAATATAGCGAGTTCGAGCATCTCCGGAAGGCCGGCATTCGCCATGCCGATCTGACAGGGTACATGTACAGCCGGGAAGATGTGAGCGCGCGGACTTTGTCCAATGCCTATTCGCAGAGTCTGGGGACGGCCTTCAGCACGGACGTCAAGCCGCTGGAAGTCGAAATCCTTGTCGTGCAGGTCGGTGTGAACGGTCAGGCGAATGAGATCTTCCGTATTTCATTCGACGGCAGCATCGTGGATGAAAAAAATCTCGCGGTGATCGGGGGACGGTCGGAAGCCGTTCAGCAATATTTGCGGGAACATGCGACACCGCAGCCACCCACGTTGAAGGATGGGCTCCGGCGTTGCCTTGCCGCCCTGGAGCAGGTCGCCACTCAAAAGATCCCTTCCGAAAATCTTGAAGTCGCCGTGCTGGACCGGAACCGCCTTGGGCGGAAGTTCAAACGGTTGAGCAGTGCCGACATCTCCCAGCTCTTCGCCTGACATCCCCTCCACGCAACTGCGTGCTTATCCGCTTTCCGGTCGGTGAGACGTTTTTCATTGCCGGGCATCTGTTGAAGCCTCACCCGCAGCGGTGTATCCTGAGAGAAGCGGATTCGAGGAAACGTCTCTCCATGCAGCAACGCATCTTCGGTTTAGAAAACGAGTACGGCCTGATTTTCTCTCCGAACGGGAAGATTTATCTTCCGATGGAGAAAGTGCTGGGCTACATCTTCGAAGGTCTCATTCCGAACAGCTGGCCGTCGAATGCATTCCTGGTCAACGGCGCGCGCTTTTATCAGGATACCGGCTGCCATCCGGAGTACTCCACGCCGGAGTGCGACAATATCCTCGATCTCGTCATCCACGATAAAGCGGGCGAGCGCTTGCTGGAAGCCTGTTTGCCGGCGGCTGAAGAGCGCCTGCGCGAAGAGGGGTTGTCCGGAGAAATTTATATTTTCAAGAACAACACCGATTCGCTCGGCAATACCTACGGGTGCCATGAAAATTATCTCATGCGCCGGGACGTGGATTTTTGGAAAGTCACCGAGCAGCTCATTCCGTTTTTTGTGACCCGGCAGATCTATTCCGGCGCCGGTAAGGTCCTGAAAGTCTCAGGTAAACCGCAGTACTTCATCTCGCAGCGCGCCCAGCATATTCACGAAAAGACCTCCTCCTCGACGACCTCGTCCCGGAGTATCATCAACACCCGCGACGAGCCCCACGCCGATGCGGAGAAGTATCGGCGGCTGCACATCATTGTGGGCGACTCCAATATGTCGGAGTATGCGACGTATCTGAAGGTCGGCACCGCCACGTTGGTGCTCTCGATGATCGAAGCCGGGTACTCGGTCAGCGGGATGGAACTCGAGGATCCTGTGAAAGCCATCCGTGAAATTTCCCGCGATCCGACCCTCAATAAGAAGGTCAAGCTGGATGACGGTCGGCAGATGACTGCCATCGAGATCCAGCGGGTCTACGTCAAGCGCGCGAAAGAGTTTCTGTCGGAGCAGGAACACGATCCGGTGCTGGACGACGTCTGGGAGAAGTGGGTGTCGGTGTTGGATCGTCTGGAAGAGGATCCGATGCAACTCGTGCACGAGGTCGATTGGGTGATGAAAAAGCATCTGATTCAGTCGTACACCGACAAGAAGGATTGCGGTTGGGATGACCCTCGGGTGTTCCTGTTGGATTTGCAATTTCATGACGTGAAACGCACGCGGGGGCTGTATTATCTGATGGAGAATCGAGGGATGGCCGTGCGGGTCGTGGAGGAGGAAGCGGTGCAACGGGCGATGTCCGTGCCGCCTCAGACCACGCGCGCAAAAGTCCGCGGCGACTTTATCCGGTTCGCGCGGGCCAAGAACCGGTCGTACACGGTCGACTGGACCTATTTGAAGTTGAACGGGTACTGGGAAGAGACCATTCTCTGTATGGATCCTTTCAGCGCGGTGAACCGGCGGGTCGAAGAATTGTTATCGCAGGTGTCCGGCGCGCGACTATATCGATGACAGCGGGGCACGGGCAGAGACGAGACAAGACCATGTCGTTCCTGGATCGTTTTCTCATCATTTCGGTCGTGCTGCTGACGAGTGTGTTTCCCGTCGAACTTTTTCCGAACACGGGGCCGGCGCCTCGCGGCGGGGACGGGCAATTCAGCGGCAAGCAGGGCCAGGTGATCCTCATCAACGTGCCGGACATCAAGGATGCGGCCAGCGTCAAAGGTCAGTTTCTTGGGCGTAAAGTGACGCTCTTTCCAGATCCTTCTGCCGGTGGCGGTGCCGGTTATGTCGGATTGCTGGGGATCGACCTACAGGATGAGCCGGGTGCGCATGAGCTCACGATCGATGCCCAACTGGGTGAGCAGACGCGCCATTTTTCCTATCAGGTGTTGGTGCTGAAGGAGAAGTTCGCCGTCGAGCATCTGAAGTTGCCGAAAGACAAAGTCGATCTCGACGAGAAAGCGGCTGCGCGCTGGAAGGCCGAGCAGGAGCAGGTTCGCAAGGCGTTGGCTGAAGAGTCTGCCATGCGGCTCTGGCAGGCCGGGTTCATCGAACCGGTCCATGGTAAGCGGACCGGGATTTTTGGCAGTGTCCGCATCATGAACGGTCAGGCCAGAAACCCGCACAACGGAGAAGATATCGGCGCGCCGATGGGCACCGACGTGATGGCCAGCAATGACGGTGTCGTCCGGCTCATTGTGGACCATATCTTTTCAGGCCGCGGCATCTTTGTGGACCATGGTCTCGGCCTGTACTCGATGTACTTTCACCTCTCCGACGTGCTGGTGAAAGAAGGTGATTTGATCAAGGCCGGGCAGATCATCGGCAAAGTCGGCGCCACCGGTCGCGCCACGGGTCCGCATCTCCATTGGGGCATGAAGGTCAACGGGGCGCGCGTGAATCCCTACGCTCTGCTCGAATTGCCCTTTCCCCAGAACCCCGCTGTTGCACGGCCTGTGTTGGCCTCCCCGACGCGTCCCGCACAGGGCGAATCAAGCGCCACCGCAGTCGGCGGTGATACGCGATAACGCGACTCGCTGCTGACCCGCCGTCCCATTCAGCCGGCGGATCAATTCTCAGGATCCGTGAGCCGTTTCCCTCAGGTCTGATTCGACAACGTTGGATCAAGCGCGGCGTTCACTGCCTTTATCAGCGAGTCGGGGGTATAGGGCTTGGGCAGAAATGTGGTCCGTGCATCAAGCTGTTCCAGCATCGATCCTTCGCGGTCTGAATAGCCGGAGGTGAGGATGATGTTGATCTCCGGTTGCAGCGTCCGGAGTTCGGCGGCGAGTTGTATCCCCCCCATGCCGGGCATCACCATATCGGTTATCAAGAGTGAGATTCTCCCTCCCCGCTGGCGAACCAGCTGGAGCGCTTCCTCGCCGGTTCGCGCGGCCAGTACCGAATGATGCTGTCCGACCAGCACCGTCCGTGCCAGGCCTCGAACCATGTCATTGTCTTCGACGAGGAGAATAGTTTTCGACTGTTCAATGATGCTCCTGGGTTGAGCCACAGGGCGCGGCGATTCGGAATCCTCGTCGATGCACGGCAGATAAATCGTAAATGTGGTGCCACGTCCGGGCTCGCTCTCAATCCCAACCGTCCCTCCGCTCTGCCGGACGATTCCATAGACCGTGGACAATCCGAGGCCGGTACCTTTGCCCAGCTCCTTCGTGGTGAAAAACGGCTCAAACACATGAGCGACCGTGTCGGCATCCATTCCGCATCCTGTATCCCGGACGGCGAGCGTGACGTACGGGCCCGGGGTGAGGGGATCAGGCCAGAGCGGATCGGAGTGAGTGATCGAGACCGATTTCGTCTCCAGGTCCAGGCGGCCTCCCTGCGGCATCGCATCGCGCGCGTTAACCACCAAATTCATCACGACCTGCTCGATTTGGCCGGGATCCGCCTTGATTCGTCCAAGTGCAGGATCCAAGGTGAGGGTGAGTTGAATGTCTTCCCCGATGACACGTTTCATGAGCTCGACAATGTCGGTCACGCGGTCATTCAGGTTGAGCGGTTGGCGTTCCACAATCTGGTGACGTGTGAAGGCCAACAACTGCCGGGTGAGGGCAGTGGCTTTATTGCCGGCTTCCCTGATTTGTGCCATCCCGCGCTGGGTCCGCGTGGTTTGTCCCGGCTCATCCGTCAAGAGCTCAGCCCAGCTATTGATAATCGTCAAAAGATTGTTGAAGTCGTGTGCAATTCCTCCGGCCATGCGTCCCAGGGCTTCCATTTTTTGCGCCTGACGAAGCTGGCGCTCGAGATCCTTTCGGTGAAGAAATTGAGTAATCATGGCCCCCAACTCGGAAGCCCGTTCCAATCGAGATGAGCTGGGCCGCAGCCGTTCGTAGGTGAGAAACTCCATGATCCCCAGGATCTCTTTTCCCGTGTGAATGGGGAACGCGATCCCTCCGTGGAGGTCGGCTTTTTGCGCAGCGTGAAGGATCGGGCAGTCGGCCTCGTTGAGAATATCCGGGCAGAGAGTGGCATCCCCTGTCTTCCAGACCTGGCCCGCCAAACCGGCTCCCTGCCGCAGGGCAAGGCCCCGATAGATCCGGGCGAAGTTCTCGGCAGGGAGGCTTGGTTGGTGCCACAGGGCATTGCAGCGCAAGGTCTTGTCTTGTGAGTGTATCAGCCACAGTGCGCCCAGCGTCCAGCCTTGGAGTTCGCACATGGTGCGAAGAATTTTTGGTACCGCTTCACCGAGAGAGGCGGATTCCTCAAGGGCGAGGCCGACCGCGAGTTGAACGGCATGCATCGTTTCAGCTTGCCGTCGTTCGGTGATATCGGCCTTGGCGCCGATCATGCGGTAGGGGCGGCCCTCGTGGTCACGGAGCACATACCCGTGATCGATGACATAGGCAAAGGTGCCGTCGGCTCGACGAAATCGATATTCGGCTGTCCACAGTTTCTGGTCGGACTGAAGCACTTGAGCGAGGTTGGTGAGAACCGCGGTCTGGTCCTCAGAATGAATCTGCTCGGCCCAGGGAATGTGGCCTCGCCGAAGCTTCTCAGGGGCGGAACCATATACCGATTGGTGCGCCTCGTTGAACCACGTTACGCCGGAGGTGATCTCCCAGTCCCAGATGCCGTCGCGGGTGGCGAGGCAGGTCAGATGAAACCGCTCCTCGCTCTTCCGTAAGGCTTGCTCGACGCGGTGCCGGCCCATGGCATAGCGAATGGCGCGTCGGAGTGCGTCCCCCGTCAGCCGGCCCTTCACGAGATAGTCCTGCGCGCCATGCAGGAGGGATTTCTCAGCCACCACGTCGTTATCCAGCCCTGTCAACACGATGACCGGCGCGTCATGTGCTTGAGCCCGTACCCGATCGAGCGTCTCCAGGCCTTGGCTGTCCGGCAGCGAAAGATCGACCAGGACGGCATCCACCGGGCATTCCGCCAGTTTTTTTATGCCCGTTTGGAGTCTGTCCGCCCAGTTGAGCGTGACAGCGTCCGTCGACCGTTCGCAGAGCGCCTGTTGGATCAGCTCGGCATCATCTTCGTTGTCCTCGATGAGCAACACATGCATGTGTCACCTCTTCAGCGTCGGGACTCGCGAGACCAGCGTCCAATAGAGTTCGAACTCTTTCACGACCGACAGGAACCGGCTGAAGGTGACAGGCTTTCGAATGTACGAGCAGGCGCCCTGTTCAAACGACCGCACGATATCCTCCTCGCGCTCACTGACGGTCAGCATGACGACCGGGAGCGGACGAAAGCGGGGGTCGGACTTAATTTCAATCAGCACCTCGAGTCCGGTTTTCTTCGGCATGTTGATATCGAGGAGCACCAGGCCGGGGAACGGACATTGGCTGAAAGGACCTTCACCCCGCAAATAGGCCAGCGCTTCTTCGCCGTCCCGTACGACGGCCACTCGATTAGCCATGTTCACGGTCTCGAAGGCTTCCCGGATCAGCAAGATGTCGTCTTCATTGTCTTCTGCGATAAGAATATCGAAGGGCCGCATGGTCATCGTTGCACCTTCCTCGGACTAGACTGGTTGACGCCGAATGTAATGAAAAATTCTGATCCGCCACCTTCGCGGGGCTCCACCCAGGCACGGCCACTGTGTCGTTCGGCCACCTGCCGAACGATGGCCAGTCCTGCGCCGGTCCCCTCTATCTCGCGTCCGACCGCCCGTCGGAAGAGTTCGAATATCCGATCGCGTTGCTCAGGAGCCACTCCCGGGCCACGGTCGCGCACGACCAGGCCGATGAGTTCGTTTCCTTCAAGATCCATCCCGGAATGTGGCGCAATCTCAATGTCAGGAGCTTGCCCGGCGGATGCAAACTTGAGCGCATTCGCGACCAGATTATAGATACCCTGGATGGCCCAGGTGGTATTGACCCGCAGGCGGGGAAGGGGGGAGCGAATCGTGATGCTGGCGTCGGTTTCTTTGATGCGCTTCTCCAGCCGATGTAGGACTTCGTGCACCAGCTGTTCCGCGTCGATGTCGTCGACGGGCGGATCCATGCGCTGCGCGCGGGAGAGATCCAGGATGTCCGTGAGCAGTTGATCGAGGCGTTGCGTGGCTCGAACGATGCGCCGCAGAAAATCCTGGCCCTTCTCATCGAGCCGGTTTACATACCGTTCCTGGATGAGGACAGAAAAACTTTCAATTGCCCGTAGCGGTTCCTTCAGATCGTGGGAAGTCACGTGCAGGAGCGTTTCAAGATCCTTATTCTTTTTGAGGATCATGATCTCGGACTGGCGCAGCTGAGTGATATCCCGGTTGGTTTCCAGGACGAGGCTCCGGCCGTTGGTCTTGAGCAATCCCCAGCGGCTGGCCACGAGCACGTCCCGCCCGTCTTTCGTGCGATGGTGAATCTCGCCGGTCCATTCTCCGGTCTGTTCCAATTCGGCCTGGATCGTGCCGAGGGGCGCGGGCAGCCGGCTCTGCAGCAGACGATTGCTGCTGTGCCCCAAGGCTTCCGATCGAGTATAGCCGTACAGCTGTTCGCACCCACGGTTCCACTCCACGATGCCCTGGTCGATCTCCCAGGCGAAAATCGGTTCGTAAGACAATTCGATGAGCCTGCGTTGCTGGGTCATCATCTCTTCGGTCTGCTTTCGCGCCGTGATGTCGTGAGCGATGGTGGAGACGGCGTTGACGAGACCGTTGGCATCCATGATGGGGGACACCGTTAAGGAGACCTGGATAGAACTGCCGCTTTTCCGGATCCGAATGGTTTCGTACTGTTGCACCCGTTTTCCTGTTTTGATCAGTTCTATCAGGGTGGTTTCTTCGAGTTGACGGTCCGGTGGAATGAGAAGGAAAATCGATTGGCCGATGATTTCCTCGCCGGAGTAGCCGAACATCAGCTCGGCGCTCTTGTTCCAGGTCAGAATGCGTCCGTCGAGCGATTTGCTGATGACGGCATCGGAAGAAGATTCGACAATGGCGGCGAGCCTGGCCTGCATGGACTCCGCCTGTTTTCGGTCATGGATCTCCGTGAAGGTCCCTAACCACCTGAGGAGGCAGCCGGCGTTGTCCCGAAGCGGTGACGCGTGCGCATGAAACCAGCGATAGGTGCCGTCCGCCCGTCGAAGACGAAACTCGCTGTCGAACGGCTGTGCACGTGCGATTGCCTCTTGCCACTGCTCGATCGCCATCCGGCGGTCTTCGGAATGCACTTGCCGAGTCCATCCGTGACCGAGCTGCCCCGCCGCCGGCATTCCCGTATAACTCATCCACTGCGGACTCAGATAGTCGCACTCTCCTTCGGGGAGGCAGGTCCAGATCGGTTGCGGGAGGCACTCCACCAACTCTCGAAATCGTCCCTCGCTGTCGGCCAGCGCGGTTTGGATGCGATTGCTCTGGGCCAGCTCCTGCGCCAATCGGTGGTTGGTCTGCTCAAGCGCGGCGGTACGTTCTTTGACGAGGATCTCAAGCGTCTGGTGACTCTGGCGAAGGGCCGCATCGGCTTTTCGGCGTTCCGTGATATCGACGAGGGTAGAGCGGCTGGCGATGAACCGACCGTCGGAATCCTTGAGGGCCGTGGCACTCAGCAGAATCGGCAGCAGCGTACCGTCTTTGCGACGGAGCTCGAACTCCAGGTCCCGCACGATTCCTCTCTCGAGGAAACCTGGGAACTGTTGATGAAACAGTTCGACAGACTCGGGGGTCAGAAGATCTTGGAAGCGCATGACTCCGATGACCTCGTCTTTTTGATAGCCCAGCCAGTCGAGTTCCGTCTGGTTGATGCCGACGAACATGCCTTGTGAGTTCAGTGAATGGTATCCGCAGGGCGCATGGTCGTAAAGGTCCTGTACGTCCTGCGCGTTTTTCAGGAGCAGGCTCTCTTTCAATTGCAGAGCCTTGTGTTCAGCAGCCAGGGCGGCCGTCCGAATTACGCGTTCGGTTGCCGCCCGGTACTGGACGATCAGATGGGCGATGACTGCAAACATGCCCAATCCGGCGGCGCGATTCAAGAGAGGCATCCATGAGGGCATGGTGGTCATGGGGCCGGACGGGACGAGACAAAGCAATGTGAGGATGGCGCACACTCCCGCCGTGAGGTAGGGAATCCATGTGACAGGAGCTTGGTAGGTGAGGATTAACGGGATGAGGTAGAGGATCCAGACAGGAACACCGAGCGGCGTCACCGCGTCGAGGAAGAAGATGATCCCGATTGAGACGGCAATGAGGCTAAGAATGGCCCCTCCACGAGGGAATAGATCACTCGTGCTTGACTCGGGCGCCTCGTTCTCGGCTATAGCCACATCGCTCCTTTACAGGAGTCCCGAATCTCATAAGGAGCCAGTATTACAAGAGGCTATCGCAATCGACGCTACTATGCACCTAATTACCTCATGCGAGTAGAGTCAATCCGACCTAGGCATTTACCTAGGTGCGGTATCTGCGTATAAGAAGACTGCCGGATTCTTGCGCGGCGGCCGTACAGGCACCGGCCGATAGTCTTGCCGGAAGCAGGATGGGACCTAGAAGTTCGTTTCCATGCTCAATGGGGTCTTATTCAGCACGGTCGCGGCGGCGCGGGAGAGGGCTGCGTCCTGATGGTGGTCGAGAGCGTAGATACGGAATTGCACGAGGCGGGTGGGGAGCAGATCCAAAAACTCTTCCAGCGGTTCAGTTGAGACACCTTTCGTGCCGGGATCGAAGACGAGCAGGGGGATGCCGCGCGTATCCTTGGGATCGGGGCGCGGATCGAGCGGGGCCATGTCCACGCGGAACGGCAACGCCTGCAATTTGGCCGGCAACGCCTTCTGAATCTGCTGCTGGAATTGCTGGTGGCTGGGGAAATCCATGCCTCGCTCGATGCCTTTTTCCTTGAGCACCGTGCTGTAGGCCATTTTCCACTTCACGTCGCGTCCCAGGATATGCGCCCATTCCTGATGCAAACGACGCAGGCTGCTTTGGCCGGCTTTCTTCCATCGCCTGACATCCTCCAACAACGACCAGTCGGTCAAGGTCAGGTATTCATCCATGTGCTTGGCTGGGTTGGACGGGAACAACAGCTTCATCGTGTCCCCGAAGATGTCGCGCAGATGAATGTCGATGGCGCGGGTGGTGCGGTGATAGTACACGTTCGAATACAGATACATTCTGGTGTTCAGAAACATCTGCAGGGCCGGCAGCCCGGTCTTATGAATGGTGAAGCCCTTGTCGGTGACGATGGTGTAGTGAATCAGACGGGTCAGGTCCACCGGCCCTACCGCGACACCGCACATGTACGCATCGCGCAAGACGTAATCAAGGTTGTCGGCTGTGTAGCTGCCTGAAATCACTGGCTGGAGCATGTTGATCCAGCGCGGAATGCGGGAGTTATCCTTGCCTTTCTCCTTCAGGATCACATGCGCAATGTGATCCGGATTCAGCTCTTCTCCGCGATCGAACGGGCCCGACGGACTCCGGCGGATTTTCTTGATGAGGGGGCCCAGGTGCTCGCGCACGATGATCTGACCGAGCTTTTCATGCGAGAGACCGAAACCATGCAAAAAGTTATCGTCGAAGAAATGGCAGAACGGACCATGTCCGATGTCATGCACGAGAGCCGTGATGCGTAGAAACTCCTCGACCAAAGCCGCCGAGGGAACGTCGGGCACCGCCTTCTTCAAGAAGGGGTAGAGATGGCGCGCAAAACGGCCCGCTACATGCATGGTGCCGAGCGAGTGCACGAATCGCGTATGTTCCGCTGAGGGGTAGACCCAGCGCGCGCTTTGGAGTTGATAGATGTAGCGCAGTCGCTGCACCCATGGAGAATCGATCAGATCTTTTTCCGTGCGTTCCGAGGGATCCGGCGTCGCGTACGGCACCGTAAACGACACGTATTCGTGGATGGGATCGGCGATGAGGGCTGATCCGTCATAGGGAGCGGGGGGATGTGCGGTTGGTAGTTTCATGCGGTCGGCGGATGCATGATCTTAGCGCAGACCCGATGAAGGGGGCAACGGTTGATGCCCGTCCGTCGGGTTTGCTCTCCGGTACTTGGAGAGCAAGAGATAGGCGAGCGGATAGGCTAACAGGCCGCCTGCGATACTCAGGACCATCCCGCCGACGAAGAACGGCCAGGCGTAGGGCATGACCTGATGATAAATCCCCATGAAGGACAGGTCGCTCCAGTCGAAGGACGGAAAGTCATGCACTCCCAATAGGGTGGCGCCGGTCCAATAGGTGCCTCCGAGGATGGGGATCAGCGTCCAGGGATTGTTGAGGAATGCGCCGGCCAACAGCGCCACCACGTTCAGCCCGAAGGCCCAGGCGCAGAACCCCACCATGACCATATGAAGACCATAGGCCGGAGAAAAGCCGATGAAGCTGCCGATGGCAAAGGCCAGCGCCGTCCGATGCGGTGTTTCATCGAGATGGAGCACTTGGCGAAACAACGATCGTACGTCTGCCATCGATGTTCTTGTCCCGGATATCGCTAAGAGGGCCGCAGAAAATGTTCGTAACTGGTGAGCGGCAGCGGTTGCGCGGTTCCTGCTGCGGTTCGCAAGCGCAGACCGAGCCGCTTGGGAGTGATCGAGCCGATACAGGTGAAGCAAAAGCCGGTCTTCTCCGCCAGCCGTTCGAATTGCTCTTGCTTGCGGCGCGGAACGGTGAACAGGAGCTCGTAGTCCTCGCCGCCCTGTAACCCGATCTGCTGCGGATCACGGCCATGCGCCAGGGCGTAGGCCAAACAGGCCGGAGAAATCGGGAGTGAGCCGGCGAGCACGTCCGCTCCGACGCCGCTCTCTTCGCAGAGGTGTCGGAGGTCACCGGTCAGACCATCGGACAAATCGATCGCCGCACCGGCGAGTCCATGTTTCACCAGCCATTGGCCTTCTGCAATGCGGGCGGACGGCCGGTGGTGACGCGCGAGCAGAAAGCGGGTGTGTGTGGGACGCAGTTTCTCCGCTCCGGCGCGGGCCGTGGCCGTCAGGAGGTCCAGCCCTGCGCGGGAGTCGCCGAGTGTGCCGGTGACGTACAGCCGTTCGCCGACGCGGGCGCCGCTGCGCAGGAGAGCGCGTCGAGGTTGTACGGTTCCGGTGAGCGTGATGCTGAGAAACAGGCCGTACCTGGAGGCGGACGTGTCTCCGCCGACGAGGCAGACCCGATAGGGATCGGCGGCCTGCATCATGCCGCGATAGAGTCGTTGAATCTGTTCCGTCGAGCAGGTCGGCGGAATTGCAATGGCCACGAGCATGAATCGGGGGGTGCCGCCCATGGCGGCGATATCGCTCAAGTTGGCGATGGCCGCCCGGTATCCGATGTCTTCATAGGAGGAGGTGGCAGGGTTGAAGTGCACACCCTCAGCCAGGAGGTCCGTGGTGATGAGAGTCCATTCGTCGGACGAGGTCTTGAGGATGGCCGTGTCATCGCCGATTCCCTTGAACACCTGCCGGTCTGGTCGGGCGGCCTGCGCTTGCAGCAGCCGGATCAGGCCGAACTCGCTACCGACAGAACTGGTCCGGCGGGATCGGCCTGACGGCATATTAGAGAATCAACGATGGCGAAGCCGTCGGAAGGCGGAGGCTTTTCCGGGGCGAGCCGGTTGTTCGCTTGGATGTGGTCGCGCGCGCCGATTTCTTGACCGGAGTCTTCGGGGCCGATGCGCGCGGTTTGCGGGACGATGATCGCCGCAGGGCCGCCTTGATGACATCGTCGACCGTATCGACAAAGATCAACTCGATGCCCTTGAGGATATGTTTAGGAATTTCCTCCAGGTCCTTCTTGTTGCGCTTCGGAAGGACGACGGTCGCGAGTTTCGCCCGTTTGGCCGCGAGGATTTTTTCCTTCAAGCCTCCGATCGGCAAGACGCGCCCGCGCAGGGTGATTTCTCCGGTCATCGCGAGATCGCGCCGTACGGGGATCTGGGCCAGCGCCGAAGCGATGGCCGTGGCCATGGTGATGCCGGCAGACGGTCCGTCTTTCGGTGTGGCGCCGGCAGGCACGTGAATGTGAATGTCGTTCTTGGCGAAGATGTCGGGGCTGATGCCCAGGGTCTTCTCGCGCGAGCGGACATAGCTCAGGGCGGCCTGCGCGGATTCTTTCATGACGTCGCCGAGATGCCCGGTGAGGGTGAGTTGCCCCTTGCCCTTCATGACGGTCGCTTCGATATACAGCACGTCGCCGCCGCTTTCCGTCCAGGCAAGGCCTGTGGCGACGCCGATTTCGTCTTTTTCAAGCTCCGCCTCGGGAACGAACTTCGCCACACCCAGAAACTTGTTCAAATTGGTCTGGTCGATGGTGTGACACTCGGATTTGCCCTCGGCCACCTTCTTGGCCACTTTCCGCATGAGGTTGGCGATTTCCCGTTCGAGGTTCCGGACTCCGGCCTCGCGCGTGTAGTGCGAGATGACGTGGCGGATGGTCGCCTCGTTCACGCGGATATGTTTTTCGGTAATGCCGTGCTCGTTCATCTGTCTGGGAATTAAGTACTTCTGCGCGATCCCGAGTTTCTCTTCTTCCGTATATCCCGGGATGTCGATGACTTCCATGCGATCCCGTAACGCGGGCAGAATCGGATCCATGAGGTTGGCCGTCGTGACGAACATGACTTCGGTCAGGTCGAAGGGCACCCCGAGATAGTGATCGGTGAAGGTGCTGTTTTGTTCGGGATCCAGCACTTCCAGCAGCGCGGCCGAAGGATCGCCGCGGAAATCCATGCCGACTTTGTCGACCTCGTCGAGCATGAACACGGGATTGTTCGTGCCGGCTTGTTTCATGCCCTGGATAATACGTCCCGGCAGTGCGCCGACGTAGGTCCTGCGATGGCCGCGGATTTCGGCCTCGTCGCGGACTCCGCCCAGACTGATCCGGACGAACTCGCGGCCGAGCGCGCGGGCGATGGATTTGCCGAGCGAGGTTTTGCCGACGCCGGGCGGTCCCACGAAACAGAGGATGGGCCCCTTCATTTTCTCTTTGAGCTTGCGCACGGCGAGGTATTCGACGATGCGTTCTTTCACCTTTTCCAAGTCGTAGTGGTCCTCGTTCAGGACCTTCATCGCGGCTTTCAGGTCGAGATTGTCTTTCGATTTTTTATTCCACGGGAGCTCGACCATCCATTCCAGATAGGTCCGGACCGTGGCTGACTCCGCCGTGTCCGGATGCATTTTTTCGAGCCGCTTGAGCTGCTTCTCGGTTTCCTTGAGCACCTTCTCGGGCATCTTGGCGTCTTTGATGCGCTTGCGGAATTCCGCCACTTCCTCCGCCCGTTCGTCCAACTCGCCGAGTTCTTTCTGGATGGCTTTCAACTGCTCGCGCAGAAAGTATTCGCGCTGGGTCTTGTCCATCTCCCCTTTGGCTTGCGCCTGGATCTTCTGCTGCATGGAGAGGACATCGATTTCCTTGGAGAGAATTTCGCTGATCTGGCGCAGCCGCTGAATCGGGTCCACGATCTCCAGGACGGCCTGCGTGATGTCGACCTTCAGTCCGAGATTGGAGGCCACCATGTCGGCGAGCCGGCCGGGGTCTTCCAGATTTTCGATGACCACCATCACGTCGGGAATCAGCACCTTGCCGAGGCTGACGATCTTCTCGATCTGCTCCTTGACCGTGCGCATGACGGCCTCGGTCTCCAGTGTGGATCCGGCCTGCTTCGTCTCGACGAGTTTCTCGATGCGAACCGAATAATAGGGGTCGTTCTGGATGTATTCTTCGATCCGTCCCTTGGCGAGTCCCTGGACTAAAATCTTGATCCGCTCGTCGGGTAGCTTGAGCATCCGCATGATGATGCCCACGGTGCCGACGGCGTGAATGTCGTCCGGTTGCGGGTTTTCCACATCCAGGGATTTCTGGGTGGCGAGGAACAACATGCGGTTGCCCGCGAGCGCGGCTTCGATCGCCTTGATCGACATCTCGCGTCCGACAAACAGCGGGAGCACCATGTAAGGAAACACGACGATATCTCGGACAGGCAGCAGGGGCAGCTGGTCCGGCGGTTCGAGGTTCTGGTTGCTTGAGAAGTCTTGTTCTACTGCTTCAGCCATGAGGCTCCAGTCTGCTGCTGTAGGGTCTCAGTGATGGTGACGTGCTGTGGCACGGTCTGGGTGACGGTAGTCCGTCATGCCCAAGGCTAGCTGGTGGTGCGTGTTCGACCTTGGCCGGATCGGCTTGGGCCGCGGCGACGCACGTCGGCGGCGGTCGGTCGGAGTCGTTGTTGTAGGAACTCGCCGAACGCAGGTCCCAAAGATGGGTTCTTGAGCGCCAATTCCACGGTGGCAATGAGGAATCCGAGTTTGTCGCCCGCATCGTGCCGCTGTCCCTCGATTTCGTGGGCGAACATCGGGGTGTGCTTGACGAGTTGCCGCAGGGCGTCGGTCAGCTGAATTTCTCCGTTCTTACCTGGAGGCGTCTTGCGGAGGATCGGGAAGATCTCCGGCGGCAAGACATACCGGCCGATGACGGCGAGATTCGACGGCGCATCGGCGGGCGCGGGTTTCTCGACCAGGTCATCGACCCGGTGCAGCCCCTTGCCCAGGCGTCGGGCGGAGATGATGCCGTATCGGCTCACCTCTTGGGGTGGAACTTCCTGTACGCCTAAGACGGCGCCTTTGCGTTGCTTGTAAATATGAATGAGTTGCGCGAGGCCGGGGACCGCCGCGTCGATGATTTCATCGCCCAAAATGACGGCGAACGGCTCATCGCCGATCAGGTGCTGGGCGCAGAGCACGGCGTGCCCGAGGCCCATGGCTTCCGGCTGGCGGACGTAACAGAAGTTCGCCAGATTCGAAATGTGCCGCATCTGGTTGAGCACCTGCCCCTTGCCGCTGCCCTTGAGATTTTCTTCCAGTTCCAGGGAGCGGTCGAAGTGGTCTTCGATCGCGCGCTTGCCGCGGCCCGTGATGACGATGATGTCTTCGATACCGGATGCGACGGCTTCCTCCACGACATACTGAATCAGCGGTTTGTCGACCAGCGGCAGCATCTCTTTGGGAGAGGCTTTGGTGGCGGGAAGGAAGCGAGTGCCCAGTCCGGCAGCGGGAATAATAGCTTTACGTACATCTGTTCTCGTCATAGGGGGATAGTATGTGATGGGGTAAGTGAAGTCAAGATTTCCTCCGGTCTTTTCGGCGCGGCGCGTGCGTCGTTGCGCGGGGAAACTCCTTTACATTGAAAAATGTGGTCAATATAATCCGAGAGTTTTTCTGCACATGTGCGGTGGTGCTGCAACGAAAGCGGCGCATCGGTGATGGTAACGAAAACAGTTCGTGAGTGCCTGCGCAAGGCCGGTCGGCCCGACGCACGAGACGCGACACGGAACGCGGTGGTTTCCTATCTCGAACTTCAGGACAACCAGTGCTTGCATTCCGAAGTGGTACGGAAGGATTGCGGTGACCAAGTCGGGAGGCAGGCGGTGGGTGCCGATTCTTATTCTCGCGCTGGTGGCGCTCTACGCGTTCGGTGTAGGGGCGCCTCTGTACGCCCAGGACGGCGTGCCGACAGTCACGTCGGTCACCATTCGTGGGCAGAAGCGCATTGAACTCCAGGCGATCGAGGGGCGTCTCACGCTCAAGGCCAACGATCGTTTTACGGCCGACGCGCTCCGCGAGCAGGTCAAGATCCTGTACGGCACCGGCTACTTCGAAGACGTACAGGTGGAGACAGAACCGGCCGCGGGAGGTGTGTCCGTCGGTTTTGTCGTTCGGGAGAAACCCTTCATCACGGAGATCGTGTTCGACGGCAACGAGGAATTGAGCGACGACAAGCTCAAGGAAAAGGTCACGATCAAGAGCCAGACGTTCCTCGACCAGCAGCAGGCCAAAGAGAGCGCGGAAAAAATCCGGCTCGCCTATCAAGAGGACGGCTACTACAACTGTCAGGTCATTCCCGTCATCCAGGCGGTGGATGAGGACCGGAAACGGTTGACCTACTTCATCAAGGAAGGCACCAAGGCCAAAGTCCTCCATATCAATTTCGAGGGCATGCGGGCGGTGACCAAGGAAGAAATCTTTAAGGTGACGGCGACCCGGGAATGGATTCCCTGGTATGGACTCATCACGCAGTTGAAGGTGCCGTCGCTGCTGTCCGATGCCGGCGTGCTGAAACGCGAGGAACTGGGCAACGATATCGAACGCATGCGGGAAGTCTATTTGAACAAGGGCTATCTGAACGTGCAGATCAGCCAGCCGACGCTGGAACTGAGCGAGGACAAGAAGTGGTTCGAAATCAACTATTCGATCGTTGAGGGCGAGCCGTTCATCGTGCAGGAGGTCGGGTTCCGCGGGAATACGGTGTTCGAGGATCATGAATTGCGCGAAGGGCTGAACATCAGACCGGGCGAAATTTTTCAGCGGGCCAAGATCCGGGGAGAAATCACCCGCATCACGGATCTGTACGGCGCGAAGGGGTATGTGTTCGCCGACGTCGTGCCCAACGTGACGCCCGACAACAATTCGCGCACGGCCACGATTCTCCTCAATGTAAAAGAGGGAGAAATGATGCGGATCCGCGAGATCCACGTCCACGGCAACGACAAGACCCGCGACAATGTGGTGCGCCGCGAGCTGCGGTTGGATGAGCAGGACGTGGTCGACACCCTGGCATTGAAACGCAGTTTCCAGCGATTGAACAATCTCAACTTTTTCGAGACCGTCGAAATTCTGCCGCAGCAGGTCGATGTGGACAAGGTCGACCTCAATGTGAAAGTGAAGGAGAAGCCCACCGGCCAGTTCAGCATCGGCGGCGGATTCAGCACATTGGATAAGCTGGTGGCGATCGCGGATATCACCGAAGGAAATCTCGGCGGGAACGGCTGGTTGGGTCGTATCCGCGGGCAATTGGGCCAGCAACGGTCGTTGGGATTGGTGACGTTCCGCAATCCCTATGTGAACGACTCGTACAATGCCCTGCAGCTGGATATTTATCGGTCGATGACCAACTACATTTCCTACTTCGAGTCGAAGTCGGGTGTCAGTGCGACGTGGAGCCGATGGTTGTCGGAGTATGTGAACGGGAGCATCAGTCTGTTCGGCGAGCAACTCAAATACAGCGACCCCGAAGCAGGGCTGTGCCCGGATTTCATTCCGCTCATTTGCCGCCAGCTCGGGACGCAATCGTCGACGGGTGTTCGTACCTCGATTTTTCGCGACACGCGCGACTATTACCTGGATCCGCGCACCGGCTGGCGCTTCAGTCTCGGGGTCGACTACGGAACGCCTGCGCTGGGCGGCAGCAATCACTTTTTCAAGTATTATGCGGACGTGATCAAGTATACGCCGCTGATCTACGATACGCGGTTCTCGGTGCACGTTCGGTACGGCTCGACGGAGGGGATCGGGGGCCGGCCCATTCCCCTCACCGAGCGGTTCTTCGTCGGCGGTATCAACACCATGCGCGGATTCGTGTTCGGGCGGGCGGGGCCTGTGACGCCGAACGGATCCCTCTTGGGTTCCGCGAAGGAACTCATTTTCAACAACGATTTTATCTTCACCATTTCGTCCGAAGCGAAGCTGAACGGCGTGTTCTTCTTCGATTACGGAAATGGATTCGACGACAACGAACCGGTCCAGTTCAACAAACTGCGGAGCGCAGCCGGGTTCGAAGCCAGGTGGATTTCTCCGTTCGGCCCCTTGCGGGCGGCCTACGGAATCAACCTGGATCCCAGGCCGACAGAGCGAATGGGTGTGTTCGAGTTTACGATCGGGTCGTTGTTCTAAGGCAGTCCGTGTCGGTGCGTGAGAAAGGAATCGCCGGAATGGGTGGACCAGTGGGCCGCAGTGGATCGAGGGGAGCCGGTCGGGCCGGGTTGTGCCTGGCGCTTGTGACCGTGGCGTTGGTTGTCGGCGGGTGCCGGTCCGGTCACTCGACGGTGCCGACTTCGACACGTATCGGTGTGGTCGACCCCCAGCGTGTGTTGAGCGACACCAATGCCGGGAGGAAGGCAAAGGACATGCTGGCGTCTTTTGCCAAGAACCGGCAGGCCTTGATCGAGTTGGAGGAAAAAGAGTTGCGGCGGATGGAAGAAGACTTCATGAAGCAGGGCAGCGTGTTGAGCGCCAACGCCAAGCGCGAGCGGGAGGAACAATTCCGTCGTCGCATGTCGGAGTATCAGCAGAAGGTCACCGACTTGAATCGTGAAGTGCAGGATAAGCAGAAAGAGGTGTTGGACGGATTCCGTGAAAAAATTGAAACCTTGTCGGGCCGAGTGGCCAAACGGTTGGAACTCCAGGCCGTGTTCGATCGCGGGCGCGGCGGACCCACTCTGTACTTCGACGAGGCGGTGGATGTGTCGTCGCAGGTGATCGAAGAATTCAATAAAACGTATCCATGATGAGGGGGCCCATGAACGTACGTACTTGGATCGTAGCGGGTGCGGTGCCGGTGGTGTTGGCGTGGTTGGCGCAGCCCGTGCAGGCAGCGGACCGCATCAAGGTCGCGATGATGGACCAGCAACAGGTCGTCGAGCGGAGCGTGGCCGGGAAACGCGCCCTTGAAGATCTCAAAAGTTATTCCACGACGCGCCAGAAGATCATCGATTCCGACGACCAGGAATTGAAGGAGCTTGAGAAGGCGCTCCAGGACAGCGCGCTCACCGAAGAAGTCCGCAAGGAGAAACAGGAGCAATTCAGGGCGAAGCTGGAGGCCTATCAGCGCCGGATTCAAGACTTCAACCGTGAGGTGCAGGAGAAGCAAAAGGGCATGGTCCTGGATTTTGCGCAGCGCATCCATGCCGCGGTATCCGCCGTGGCCCAGAAGGAAGGGTATACCGCCGTCATCGACCGGGGCAGCGAGTCCACCGTCAAGATCGTCGTCTACGGCCACCCGTCGGTCGACCTGACGGAGCAGATCGTCAAGGAGTTCGACCGGCAAAACAAATAGCCGGGATGTGTAATCGTCTACGCAACACAGGAGGCGGGGCTGATGTCAGTGATGGACAATGTTGAGATTCAATCGATCCTTCCCCACCGGTATCCGTTTTTGCTGGTCGATCGTATTCGCGAACTCGATCCGGACCGCCGGATCGTCGGCATTAAGAATGTGACGATCAACGAGCCGTTTTTTCAGGGGCATTTCCCCGGCCGTCCGGTCATGCCCGGGGTGTTGATTCTTGAGGCGCTGGCCCAGGTGGGCGGGGTGCTGGCGTTCAAGTCGTTGGGGTCGGTCGGCCGGCCGGTCGTGTATTTGACCGGCATCGACGGGGCCAAATTCAGGAAGCCGGTGGTCCCGGGTGACATTCTCCGCTTGGAAGTGGATGTGCTGAAGAAGCGCGCGCCGTTCTGGAAGATGCAAGGCAGGGCCTTCGTCGAGTCCGAACTGGTGTGTGAAGCGGAAGTCACGGCCATGGTCACGGATGAACAGGCCGGCGGGGACAAGTAGCCGGGGCTCTGTGTCGGCCGGTGGCGTGGCGTTGAACAGCATAGCAGTCGATGGTGAGGAGGTTTTGAGTGAACATACATCCGACCGCGGTGGTCCATCCCAAAGCGGTGCTCGCAGACGATGTGGAAGTGGGCGCCTATTCCGTCGTCGGTGAACACGTCCGGATCGGCGCAGGCACTCGCGTATTGTCCCACGTGTGCATCGATGGGTGGACCGACATCGGAGAGCGGTGCGAATTGCATCCCTTTGTATCGGTCGGCGGACCGCCCCAACATATGCAGTATAAGGGCGAACCGACCAAGGTCGTGATCGGTCACGACAATATCCTGCGGGAGTACGTGACGGTCAACCGGGCGACGGTGCAAGGCGGTGGAGTCACCAGTATCGGCGACGCCAACTTCCTGATGGCCTACGTCCATGTCGCGCACGATTGCCACCTCGGCAATCATCTCATTCTTGCGAATGCAGCAAGTCTGGCCGGCCATATTACGATCGGCGATCACGCCATCATCGGCGGACTTTCGGGCATCCACCAGTTCGTGCGGATCGGCGCCTATGCGATGGTCGGCGGTTGCTGCGCACTCGGCCAGGACCTGCCGCCGTTCATGCGGGCTGCCGGCGGGTATCGCGCCCGTATGTACGGGCTGAACTCCATCGGTCTGCGACGGCATGGTTTCTCCTCCGAGCGCATCGCGGCGCTGAAGAAGTCCTACGAAGTTCTGTTTCGTTCCGGGCACCGGGTGGCGGAGGCTGTCAAACTGGCGCGTGAGAACTTCAGTGCCAGCCCGGATGTCATGCAGGTGGCCGCGTTTATGGAAGGGACCAAACGGGGGATTTGCCGGTCGGTCGGTAAGGATCAAGAGGGCGAAGAGGAGTAGCGGGTGGGGAAGCAGGTGGCCGAGCATAGGCAGGCATCCGATGGACAGCGGATCGGACTGATTGCGGGTAACGGCCGGTTCCCGATCATTTTTGCCGATAATGCGAAGCGGCTCGGATATTCCGTGTCCGCGGTGGCGCATGAGGGCGAAACCGACCCGGAACTCGCGCGGCACGTTGATCACATTCACTGGATCAAGATCGGCCAGTTCGGCAAATTGATCGAGGCGCTCAAGGGCGACGGCGTGCAGCGCGCAGTCATGCTGGGCGGTATCAAGAAGACGCACGTATTTTCCACGGTCAGGCCGGACTTTCGCGCCTTGGCCCTGGCCGCTAAACTGATTCATCTCAAGGACGACGACATCCTGCGCCGGGTCGCCGAGGAGATCGAACAGGAAGGTATTCAGATCTGTGAATCCACCTTTGGGCTGGAAGGGATCCTTGTCGAGGAAGGCACGTTGACAAGGCGCGAGCCGAGCAAAAAGGAATGGGAAGACATCCGGTACGGCTGGGATGTCGGAAAACAGGTCGGAGCGTTGGATATCGGCCAGTGCGTCGTGGTGAAGGACCGGGTGATTGTGGCCGTCGAAGCCGTGGAAGGAACCGATGGCGCGATCCGCCGGGGCGGTGAACTGGCGCATGGCGGCGCCGTGGTGGTGAAACGGTGCAAACCCCAGCAGGATCTCCGGTTCGATCTTCCTGCCGTCGGCCCGCGCACCATCGAGGTGATGGAGTCCGTGAAGGCGTCGGTGCTGGCGTTGGAAGCGGGACGCGGGATTCTCCTGGACCGTGACGAAACGATCGCGAAGGCGAACCGTGCCGGCATCGCGATTATCGGAATGACGTAACAGGCTGCGGAAAAACTCGATTCGTGCACCTACGCAGCGATCAGCGTCTGTAAGGTGTCGGCATTGAATATAATACACAGGTTGCGAAAAAAGGCCGTCCGGCAAGGCCGCAGCAAGCGACGAGGTGAATCGTACTCGGGCTGTACGGTGAGCCCCGGCGCGATGCGAGAACGCCGCTGGCGGACTTTTTCCGCATCCTGCTCATGTCGTTCGGCATTGGAACGGAGGCCTGCCTCGTGAGACAGGATTGGGCGCGATGAAACAGCTTCGAGCCGGCGTGATCGGTGTCGGTCACCTGGGGCAGCACCATGCCCGCCACTACGCGACTCTTCCCGGCGCAACGTTGGTCGGTGTGTGCGATGCCTCGCCGACCCGTGCCAAGTTGATCGCCGATCGGCATGGCGTCCAGTTCTGGACGGACCTCGACGACCTCCTCAAGCAGGTCGATATCGTCAGTGTCGCCGCTCCTACCTCTGCGCATTTTTCGGCGACCAAGGCCTGCCTGGAAGCCGGCAAGCATGTGCTGGTCGAAAAACCGATCGCCGTGACGTCGGCGGAAGCCCGTGAACTGGTCGAACTGGCTGCGCGCCGTGGGTGCCTGTTACAGGTCGGACATAGCGAGCGGTTCAATCCGATCATGCAGCGCATGCGTCCCTTCATCGAACGCCCGGCCTTTATCGAATGTCACCGCTTGAGCGCCTTCGGTGAGCGGGGGACCGACGTCGATGTCGTGCTGGATCTGATGATTCACGATCTGGATCTGGTGTTGTCGTTCAATCCTGGGCCGGTCGAAGAGGTGCGGGCGGCTGGCGTGCCGGTGCTCTCGTCGAACATCGATATCGCCAATGCCCGAATTGCCTTTGCGAGCGGTTGCGTCGCGAATGTGACGGCGAGTCGCGTATCGACCAACAAGATGCGCCGGCTGCGTGTCTTCCAGCGCGACCGTTACGTCTCGATCGATTTTCAAACGCGCCAGGCTGTCGTGTCCCGTCGCGTGCAGGCGGCCGGCGCCAAGCCGACCATCGACATCGAATCTTACCAGGCCGGAGATGAGGAGCCGTTGCGGCTCGAGCTGGATTCGTTCATTCACGCGGTGAATACCGGGACCCGTCCCGTCGTGTCCGGTGAAGACGGAGAAGCGGCGCTCAATCTGGCGACCCTGGTCCTGGAGGCCATCGGCCGGTTTACGCAACGCCATTCGGCGGATGAGGCTGCGGCGGTGGCCTTTGGCCGGGAGAATGTGTAAGGGTATGACCTCTGTGCCGATCTGCACGAGACGAGCAGCATGCCACGCATCTTAATCGTCACCGGCGAGGCTTCCGGCGACCTCCATGGAGCTCACTTGGTCAAGGCGCTCAAGGAGCTGTCCCCCGCCCTTCAGATTGTGGGTGTCGGCGGCGCGTCGATGCTGGCGGCCGGCGCGGAACTCGTGAAAGACATTCCCCAGCTGGACGTGATGGGGCTCATCGGCCTGTCTGCCGTCAAAACGATGCTGCAGCGGATTTCGCGTATCCGGACACTGATCAAGGGTGAACGCTGGGATCTCGTCGTGTTGATCGACAACCCGGGCCTCAATTTTCATTTTGCGCGAGTGGCCAGGGCCTGCGGTCTCAAGGTGCTCTATTACATTGCGCCGCAAGTATGGGCCTGGCGGCGGGGGCGGATGCGCTGGATCCAGCAGCGCGTCGATCATGTGCTCGCGATTCTGCCGTTCGAGGAACCGCTCTACAAAAAGGCCGGCGTGCGGTGTACGTTTGTCGGCAATCCGCTGCTCGACGAAGTCGCGCCGTCGTACGATCGGCAGGCCTTGCGCCGGCAGTTCGGACTGTCGGATGCAGGCCCCGTGATCGGCTTGTTTCCGGGCAGTCGAAAAGGTGAACTGCTCGAGCATATTCCGCTCCTCCTGGAGACGGTGAAGCGTCTTGCGCAACGGCACCCGGCGATTCAGTTCATCCTGGCCCAGGCGTCATCGATTCAAGACCAGTTCCTTGCCGATCTCTTGAAAGATAGCCCGGTTCCCATTCGGGTCTTTCGCAATCAGGCCAGTGAAGTCATGGCGGCCTCGGACCTGCTGGTCGTCAAGTCGGGCACGTCTACCTTGCAGGCTGCGGTGGTGGGAACGCCCATGATTTTGTTCTATCGGGCCTCATCCTGGCTCACCTACCGGTTGGCGCGTCTCCTGATTCGGGTGCCCTGGATCGGTCTCGCGAATCTGGTCGCCGGACGGGGGATTGTGCCGGAACTGATTCACGATGAGGCGACGCCGGAGCGGCTCATACAGGAAACCGAACGGCTGTTGGGGGATCCTCGCGCGTATGAAGAAATGAAGGCTGCGCTCTTGACGGTACGCCAGGCGTTGGGCACACCCGGTGCGTCGCGTCGTGCCGCGGAAGCCGTCTTGGCCGAGTGTCGGGCATGAAACATTATCTTCGTTTACTTACATATCTGAATCCCTACCGGTTTCGACTGGGCGCGGCGTTTCTTTGCGCGCTGCTCGTGGCCGGACTCTCCGCCGCCTATGCCTGGTTGGTCCGCCCGGTCCTCGACGGCCTGTTCATCAGCAAGGATGAAAGCCTGCTGCTCGTGCTTCCCATCGCGATCCTGGCGGTGGCGGTGCTCAAGGGGGTGTTCAACTACGGACAGAACTATCTGATGAACTATGTCGGGAACCAGGTCATCGGCGACATCAGAGAGCAGCTCTTTTCAAAACTTGTTCGACTGCCGGTTCATTTTCACGACACGAATACGTCGGGCCGGTTGGTCTCGCGGGTCATTAACGATGTAAACCAGATGGCCAATGCCGTGGCGGGGGTGCTGAAAGATCTGTTTCAGCAGGGACTGACGTTTCTGGCCATGATCGGCGTGATCATTTACCAGAACTGGAAACTGGCGGCGGTCTCGATGATCGTGGTGCCGCTTTCCGTGGTCACCATGGCGAGAATGGGAAAACGGTTGAGGAATCTGGCGACGCGCGGCCAGGAACGCATGGGCGACATGGCCTCGACGCTGCAGGAAACGCTGGCCGGTATCCGCATGGTGAAATCGTTCGGCCGGGAAGAGGAAGAAGCCAAGCGATTTCGTTTGAGCAACGACGCCTTCATCCATACGACGATGAAGGCCATTCAGGTCTCCTCGCTGGGTTCTTCCCACATGGAGGTCATCGGTGTGCTCGGGGTCGCGGGGATCATCTGGTACGGCGGGTATCTGGTCATCCATGATGAGATGACTCCCGGCGCCTTCTTCTCGTTCCTGGCGGCCATGTTCATGGCCTACACGCCGATCAGAAGATTGTCCGGCGCGAACAACACGGTTCAGCAGGCGCTGGCGGCCGCCGAGCGGGTATTCGATGTACTGGACTTGCCGACGGAGCCGGAGGCCAACGGCGGCCAGACGGACCTGCCGGCCATTTCCAGGTCCCTCGAATTCAGGCAGGTTGCGTTCCAGTACGAAGGCCAGGGTGAGCCTGCGCTGAGCGGTATCGATCTGACGATCCGGGCGGGCGAGATCATTGCCTTTGTCGGCAGCAGCGGGAGTGGAAAGACCACGCTGGTGAGTCTGCTCCCGAGATTCTACGATCCGACCGGAGGGCAGATTCTGATCGACGGGGTGGATCTTCAGACCTGCAGTTTGCGGTCGGTACGCGGGCAGATCGGAATCGTCTCCCAGGAAGTCGTGCTGTTCGACGATACGGTGCGCAACAATATCGGCTACGGGCGGCAGGGTGCCACGCCCGACGATGTGATGCGAGCGGCCCAGCTGGCCTACGCGCATGAGTTCATTGTCCGGATGCCGGCCGGGTATGATACGTTGATCGGAGAGCGCGGGCTCAAGCTCTCGGGCGGTGAGCGGCAGCGGTTGGCGATCGCGCGGGCGATTCTCCGCGACCCGCCGATCCTGATTCTGGATGAAGCGACGTCGGCGCTGGACACCCAATCGGAGCGCATCGTGCAGCTGGCCCTGACCAATTTGATGCATAACCGAACGACCCTGGTCGTGGCTCACCGGCTGTCGACCATTCAGAATGCCAACCGCATCGTGGTGTTGGACCGGGGCAGGGTCGCGGAAGTCGGCTCGCACGAAGAGCTCCTGCGCAAGGGCGGCATGTATAAGCGCCTGCACGCGATGCAGTTTGCCGATGCGATCTCGGAGTAGGGACGCAGACGAAGGTGAGGGATGGCAGTCCTATGACAACTGATCGATCAGCGGCGGCCCCTCAGCCGCAGCCCTTGCTGAAGCGAGTCGTCAACGCGCTCAAGGTCGCGGTGGTGCCGCCCGTCGGCTACCGGATCATTCAGATGCTACGCCGCACGATGACCTGGCGCACCGAAGGCTCAGAGCATGTGAACCGCTTGTTTGCAGAAGAGAAGCGGGTGATCCTGGCCTTCTGGCATGCTCAGCAGTTGATGATGCCGCTTGCCATTCCGGGGCTTGAAGCCCATGTGTTGATCAGTCAGCATCGCGACGGCGAATTGATCCGCCGCATCGTGGCACGGTTCGGGTTGGACGCCGTTCGCGGGTCCAGTACCAGAGGGGGTGCGGAAGCCTTTCGGCAGCTGATTCGCCTCGGGCGGTCCGGCGGCAATCTCGTGTTGACGCCGGACGGACCGAAGGGCCCGCGGCAGGTGGTCAAGGTGGGCGTAGTGCAGCTGGCGAGGGCCACCGGCCTGCCGATCATCCCGATGGCCTTCGGCTGCTCAAAAAAAAACTCTTCGCGAGCTGGGACCGGTTCATCATGCCCTATCCGTTCTCGCGGGGCCTCTTTCTCCTGGGGCCGCCGATCAGCGTGCCGCCCGACGCCTCGTCCGACGACCTTGAGCGTGTCCGCCGGGAGTTGGAAGACACGCTGAACCGCATGACCATCAAGGCCGATGAGGCCGTCCTGCGGGCTGGCCCGTGATGTGGTATCTGCTTTACAACAGTCTTCTACTCCTGGTTTCCCCGATTATCCTGTTCGTCTTGTTGGCCAAGCAGCGTTGTCGCCGGGGGTTGCCCAAACGGCTGGGACTGCGGGCGGAGATGCCCACGACTGATCCAGCCGGCAGGTCGGGTTGCATCTGGATTCATGCCGTGTCTTTGGGCGAGGTGGTCGCCGTGGCGCCGCTTGTGCGGGATTTGCGTCGGCGGTACCCTGAGACGAGGTTGGTGGTCTCGACCGTAACCGAAACCGGGCGTGAAGCGGTGGAGCAACGGCTGGAGGGCGTGGCCGAGCACCGGTACGCGCCGCTCGATTTTCCCTGGGTCGTCAATCAGGCGATCGATCGTCTCCAGCCGAGTCTGTATATTTTTGTCGAAACGGAACTCTGGCCGAATATCCTGCGGAGTTTGCGGCGTCGAAATGTGCCGTCGATTCTGGTCAACGGGCGATTGTCCACCCGTTCCTTTGAGCGGCAACGCCTGCCGGTCATCCGGGATTTCTACAGGACCATGCTGAACATGATCAGCTGTTGCCTCATGCAATCGGAGCGGGATGCGCAGCGCATGATCGACTTAGGGGCCGAACCGTCACGAGTTCGATGCACCGGCAACATCAAGTTCGATCAACCGGTTCCGCAGGCTGCCGCCGGTGGCACGGCTGTCTCGAAAGCGGCGCTCGGGCTGACCGACCGGGAACTGTTGCTGGTAGCCGGAAGTACACATCCCGGCGAGGAAGAAACGATCGTCAATGCCTATCGGATCCTGAGTCCTGAGTTCCCTGAGCTCCGCTTGGTCCTGGCCCCCCGCCATATCGAACGGGCGGCGCAGGTGGAGCAGATGATCCAGGCGAAAGGCCTTACGGTGACCCGGCGTAGCACCGGCGGACAAGTGCCGATGGCGAGCACGGGGGCGCGGGTGTTGGTCCTGGATACGCGCGGGGAATTGGCCTTGTTATATCGAGACGCAGTGGTGGCCTTTGTCGGGGGCACCCTGGCGCCGGTGGGAGGGCATAATCTCTTGGAGCCGGCGGTCTGGGGGAAACCGGTGCTGTTCGGTCCGCATACCGACCATTGTGCCGAAGTGGCGACGCTCCTGCTGAATGCGCAGGGAGGACTGGTGGTGCAGGACGAACAGGACCTTGCGCAAGGCCTTCAGGCGCTCCTTCGCGATCCCGCCGCGTTGCTGCGGATGGGGCAGGCGGCGCAGCGGGTCGTGGCGGACAACCAGGGCGCGCTCCAGCGTAGCGCGGACATCATCGCCACGTTTCTGCCGGCACGAGGGACCTCGAAGAACGCGCTGGTTGAACAGGGGCGGGAGTTGTCGAGTCGGCAATCGTAATGGCGGCGACCATGTCGAGAGGGCTGCGGTCCTGGTTGCGGTGGGTCGGGTATCCCTACGAACTCGCGGCTCGCCTCCGGCTGTGGGGTTACACCCATGGCTGGTTCTCCACGCGTCGGTTACCTCGTCCCGTCATCAGCGTCGGGAACCTCACCGTCGGTGGCACAGGCAAAACGCCGGTCGTCATGTACCTGGTGGAGCGACTGACGGCACATGGCAAACGCGTGGCGATTCTGAGCCGCGGGTATCGGCGTCGCAGCAACGCTCCGCAATTGCTGGTCTCCGACGGACAACAGGTGTTGGTGGGGCCGGACGAGGCCGGAGACGAGCCCTATTTGATCGCGCGCCGCTGCCCTCAGGCCGTCGTGGCGGTGGGGGCGAACCGGTATGCGCTCGGCCAATGGGTCTTGGGGCGACTGCCGGTGGATTGTTTTTTGCTGGACGACGGGTTTCAGCATGTCCAACTCCATCGCGATCTGAATCTACTCCTGGTGGACGCGACGGACGCGGCGGGCATCCAGGCGGCGTTGCCGGTCGGACGTTTACGGGAACCCCTCTCGGCGGCCGCGCGCGCCTCGGCCATCCTTATCACCCGGGTCGATGAGGCGCATGGAGGGGAGTCGGTGCGGTGTCTGTTGCTCGACGCCTGCGGCTCACTTCCGTCGCTGGTGCGTGTGGGATTCCGGGCGGAGGAGTTCCGGCGCGTAGGGACGGGCGAACGGCTTCCGTTGGATGCGTTTCGCGGCCGGTCGGCTGTGCTCTTCAGCGGGATCGGCAATGCGGAATCCTTTCGCGCCCTGGTGGCCGGATTGGGTATCACCGTGGTTGAGATGCTGGCATTTCCCGATCATGTGCACTATACCCGTGGCATGATAGACACTATTCGAGCCAAGGCGAAAGCCTGTGGCGCCGATCTGCTGGTGACGACGGAGAAAGATGCCGACAAGGTTGCGCCGTTGTTAGTTGCGGAGGATGCCTGCTGGGCCGTGAGACTCCGCACCGAAATTGTGTCGGGGCAGGAGGATTTGGAGCGATTGTTGCGACTCGACTCCGCACGAGGCAGGACGGGAGGCCATGCGTAAGGAAGGCATCCGTCGCATCGTCATCCGCGGCCCCAATTGGCTCGGGGATGCCGTCATGTGCGAGCCGGCCTTGAGTCAGGTGCGCACCCTGTTCCCGCAGGCCGAGATTACCCTGCTGGTGAAGCCCGGCATTGCGGATCTGCTGGCGCAACATCCGGAGGTGAACCGGACGCTGGTGTATGACGATCGGGGACGCCATGCCGGGCTGGTTGGAAAATGGACCCTCGCCGCGGTGCTGCGCCGTCACCGATTCGATCTGGCCATCCTGTTTCAGAATGCCTTTGAGGCGGCGCTGATCAGTTTCCTGGCGGGCATTCCCAGACGATTCGGATATGCGACGGACGGGCGAACGCTGTTGCTGACCGACCCGGTGACCGTGCCGCCACGCACTGCGCAACGACATCAGGTCGAGTATTATTGGGATCTCCTGAAGCCGCTGGGCGGGCACGGTCCTGCGCCTGCGCCTCGTTTGTTTGTCACGCCGGATGAATCGGCGTTGATCGCCGGGCGGTTGGCGGGTGCCGGAATCGGGCCTTCGGATCCGGTGATCGGGGTGAACCCCGGCTCGACCTATGGCCACGCCAAGCGATGGTTGCCGGATCGGTACGCCGAGGTCGTCAACCGTGCGGTGACGGATGTGCAGGGGCGATCGGGTGCCAGAGTCGGCGTGGCGATCTTGGGAGCCAAGGGTGAGGAGCCGTTGGGAAAAGCCATCGCCGACCAGATCAAGACGCGCACGGTCGTGTGTTCCGGCCAGACCACGGTACGGGAATTGATGGCGCTGGTGAAGCGCTGCCAGTTGTTTCTCACGAACGACACGGGGCCCATGCACGTCGCGGCCGCCTTCAAGGTTCCGCTGGTAGCCGTATTCGGCCCGACCGATTGGCAAACCACGTCGCCGTTCGGCGTCGATGCCCAGCTGGTCCGGCAGCCGGTGTCCTGCGCGCCCTGTCTCTTGAGGGAATGTCCCATCGATCACCGGTGCATGACCGGGGTGACGGTGGAGCAGGTCTACGATGCAGTGGTGCAGCACCTGCCGCTGGTGGCCCCTCCTCCGGCAGTCGACCCCGCGCCACCGACGCCAGGTCTCACTTCCACGTCGCTGGCGGGTGTGACCGTATTTCTCGATCGCGACGGCACATTGAATGTCGATACGGGTTATGTGAAATCTCCGGATGACTTCACGGTTCTGCCCGGCGTGGGAGCGGCGTTGGCCCGGTTGAAACAGGCCGGCGCGCGCCTGGTTGTCGTCACGAATCAGTCGGGGCTCGGGCGGGGATATTTTTCATCCAGAGATCTCGAAGCGATTCACAGCAAGTTGCGGCTGGTGCTGGCTGAGGATGGGGTGACGCTCGATGGACTGTATTTTTGTCCCCACCATCCCGACGATCACTGCAACTGCCGCAAACCGGCCAGGGGCATGATCGACCGTGCTCATGCCGAATTGAAAGTGGATCTGAGCCGCGCCTATGTGATCGGCGACAGTATTCGTGATGTCGAACTGGCCAAACAGGTCGGGGCGCGGAGCCTGCTGGTCATGACCGGCCCGTCCGGTGCGGAGGCCTTGGCCGATCTGATGGCCCGCGATCTGCCTCCGGACTATGTGGCCGAGGAGTTGTCGCAGGCGGTGGACTGGATCGTCGCCCATGCGACGCACAGGCCCGCCGCCGACCTGCAGCGCTGATCATCTCTGGTGGCCGAATGACCGATCCCGTACGCCGACTCCTGTTGATCAAACCGAGTTCGCTGGGCGACATCGTCCATGCGATGCCGACCCTGGCGGCGTTGCGCGAGCAGTTTCCCCAAGCCCGTGTCACCTGGCTGGTGAAGCGACAATGGGCGCCGCTGGTGGAAGTCATTGCCGGGGTCGACCAGGTCTGTTCGGTATCGGAAGGACTCAGGGGCTGGTTGGGGCGGGTGCCCGATCTCCGGGCGGCCGGCTTCGATCTGGTCGTCGATCTTCAAGGACTCTTCCGGAGCGGGGCGATGGCTCGGTTGAGCGGTTGCGACCGTCGGATCGGGTTTGCCAATGCGCGGGAGGGCAGCTCTCTGTTCTATACCCAGCGGGTGGCGGTTCCTCCCGCGCCCATGCACGCGGTCGATCGCTACCTGCTCGTCGCCGAGGCGCTAGGCGCGACACGACCCACGCAGCCGCGGTTCGAATTCGTCGATCGATCGGAAGACCGACAGGCCGTGGAGACCATGTTGTCCCGGGCCGGAGTTGCCCCTCATCAACCCTGGGTTGCCATGAACGTGTCCGCGCGTTGGGAGACCAAGCGCTGGCCGCCGCAACATTTTGCTGAGGCAGCAGACCGGCTTTCTCAGGCGCATGCGCTGCCTGTGGTCCTGATCGGCGGGCCGGCCGAGCGGGCGGAGTCGCTCGCGGTGACGGCGCTCATGCGTACGAAAGCGATTGATCTGACAGGACAGACCCCTGTAGGCTTGCTCCCCGGTTTACTCCGTCGCGCGTCCTTGTTGGTGACGAACGATTCCGGGCCTATGCACATCGCTGCGGCGGTGGGGACGCCGGTGGTGGCCCTGTTCGGCCCGACGGATCCGGTCAAAACCGGGCCCTATGGCAAGGGCCATGTGGTCCTGTCGCATGCAGTGGAATGCAGACCCTGTTTTCGCCGTGACTGTGCCCGTGCCGTGCCCCTCGAATGTCTGACCGCCGTGCGACCGGAACAGGTCGTTCGTGCCGTCGAACAACAACTTGAGCGATCACAGAAACCAGGATCATTGTGAACATCATCATTGCGGAATCCAGCACGGCGGTCGGCGGACAGGAACTGGCTGTTCTGCTGCACGCGGAGCGCCTGTTGAAGCGCGGCCATCGCATTCGATTGGTCCTGGAGCCGCGCAGCCCGATCATGGCCATGGCCAGGGAACGAGGGCTTCCGGTCGAACCCTTTGTCATGCGGCAATGGCGGCTGCCGCTGTCGATTCTGGCTTTCCGCGCGTTGCTCAAGCGGGAGCGTCCCGAGATCGTCCACGTCAACAGTTCACGCGATAGCTGGATCGCGGCGCTGTCGTCGCGCCTGCTCGATCCGCGCCCCAAAGTCATTCGCACGCGGCATATTTCGGCGCCGCTCAATAACAACGCCACCACGCATTGGCTGTATCGTCGTCTCTTCGACATGGTCATCGTGACTGGGAGCGAACGGAATCGGCAGGACCTCATCCATCGGGACGGATTGGCGCCGGACCGTGTCGCTTCGTTTCCCATCGGCTTGGATGTGGAGCACTTTTCGCCGGCCAAGCCTCAGCACGATATCCGGTCCGAGCTGGGGATTCCCACCGGGCATCTGCTGGTCGGGATGATTTCCTATCTGCGGGACTATAAAGGCCACCGGTATCTTGTAGAGGCGGCCGCCAAGGTGCTGAAGCAACGCCAGGGAGTGGCCTTTCTCATCGTGGGTGAAGGGCCGGAAGAGCAGAACATCCGCGCGCAAATCGAACGCCTCGGCTTGACCGCCGGCGTGCGCATGTTGGGATTCCGAGATGACCTCCTGGATGTGTTCCGGTCGTTGAATCTCTTTGTGATTCCCACGGTCGAAGGCGATACCATTCCTCAGGTGTTGATGCAGGCCCTGGCGATCGGACTCCCGGTTGTCTCGACGACCACCGGATCGATTCCCGATGTGCTGGCCGACGGGGAGTCGGGGTTCATCGTCCCGCCGCGGGATGCCGATGCGTTGGCCGATCGGATCGGTCGCCTGCTGGTCGATCCCGAGCTTCGCGCCGCGATGGGGCGACGGGGCCGTCAGACGGTGGAGCAGTCCTATTCGATCGACCGGATGGTGGATGAGCTGGAGCGTGTCTATCGACGGGTGATCGCATCATGATGCAACGATGGGCGGAAGCCCGCGCCTCCATCCGCAAAAGCGTGCTGTTCTGGTGGATTCTCTTCGTCGTGATGCAAATGGCGGAGCGGGTGTTTCTGTTGCGCGACGCGTTTGAGCAGGAAGCTCCCAGCCTGCCGCTGCTGCTCAAGACCCTTGTCGTCGGCGTGCGGGGGGATTTCATTACCGCCACCTTTGCGTTGGTACTGGCCGGGGTCGGGGCAGGGGCATGGGCCCTGCGGGGGCATGGCTGGAGCGGATTGAGACGTCTGACCCAGCCCTTCCTCCTGTCGTTTCGATCTGGGCTGCACGTGGGGTCTGTGCTGACCGGCTTGTTGTTGTTTGTCCTGCTGTGTGTGGACATGGGGTACTACGGGTTCAACCGGCAGCATATGGACTTCGTGTTTCTCGAATATGTCGGCGACCTCTTTGCGCCTGCGGCGACATCGGACAGCACCAATGTGCAGGCGATGCAGCAAACCAGCGCAGAGTTAGGCGCGGCAGGTAAATGGGCGGGAAGGCTGGCGCTCTTTCTGGGCATCCAGGCTGTGGCCATGGGGCTGTGGTGGTGGAGTTTTTCCTGCGCCATTGTGCCGGCGTTGGCTCGCTGGCGGCCGGGCTCGGGGTTTCAGGCGAACACGTTCCTCCTTGTTGCGCTGGTGGCGGGCGGCGCCGGGTTCCATCATTCCGGCCCCTACGGGATTCGGATCGCGCCGATCGGAAGCATGGTCTATTACACGCTGGCGCAGAATCCCGTCCTCTTTGCGGCTGAAGCCCTGCGAATCGCGGTGGTATCGCGAGGGTCGATGGAGCAACGGGCAAGTGCCGAGGCGATGCCCTATGAGGTCGCCGTTCAGACCGTGCAGCGATTGCTCGGCCCGGGTGAAGCATTTGTGGATCAGCGGTATCCCCTGGTCAGAACCATGGCCGCCTCTTCTGATAGTGTTCGGTTACCCGGGCAGGCGAACATCCTGTTGGTATTTCTCGAAGGGCTGGATCGCCGGTATCTCGAGCAGAAGTACGGCGAGATTCAGGGGACACCTTTTTTGGATCGCCTGAAGCAGGAGAGCGTCTACTTCGAGAACTTTTTCTCCAACGGCGTTCAAACGTCACGGGGGCTGTTTGCGACCCTCTGCAGCGCCTTTCCGCGGCAAGGGGCCGCCGCAATGAAAACGCGCTATGCCCACGATTACCTCTGTCTGCCGTCTTTGTTACAGCGTCAGGGCTACCGAACGGAGATGGTGATCGGGCAGCATCGGGACTTGAACCGGCTTCAGTCGTTCGTGGCGCGCAATGGTTTGCAGCAGCTGATCGACGAGGGAGATTTTCCCAAGGATGCGGAGCGGATGGGCCTCGGCATCGTGGACGGCGCCCTGTTCGATCTCTGTTACGAACGCATCAAGCAACGCCAGGCGGAGGACAAACCGTTTTTTCTGACGACCCTCACGTTGTCGACCCATCATCCCTTCGCGGCCCCGCAGAACCATCCCGACGTGCGTCTGCTGCAGGAGCAGGTGCAAGACAAGTATGTCGGCGCTCTGCGATATACGGATCTCGAATTCGAGCGGGTGTTTACCAGACTCGTTCGCGAGGGACTCTTGCGGAATACGGTTGTCGTCGTCCTGGGTGACCATGGCCGGCACGAACCGGTCGGGAGCACAGATATGGAGCGAAAGGCGGGTCATTTTGCATCGCCGCTGTTTATCTGGATGGACGAGTCGTTGCGCACTCCGGCCACCTATCGCCCGCGGACCGTGTCGGCCATTGCCAGCCAGGTCGATGTGGCTCCGACCCTGCTGGCGCTCAACGGCATTCTACCTGCCGTGGGGGCGTTCGCCGGACATGATTTGACCTGTCTGTTGGTGCGGGATTGTTTGCCGAACCAGGTGGCCTATCTCACCAGTGTCTACGACAATCTGGTCGGCCTGGCCAGTCCGGACGGGCTGTTATTGTATTCGTTCTCGACCGAGTCGTTTCAAGAGGCCACGCTCAATTTCGACGCGGTATCCGACAGCGAGTCGGGCCGGCGACGACGGTTCGCTACTCACGACCGGGAGTTGATGGCTCTCTACGAGGTGGCGAATGTCGCGCTCGATTCGAATCGCCTCTGGTCCTGGCGCGAGTTCGGGACACGATTATGATCGTGTGGGGCACAATTTCTTGTTCGTCGTTGTTCGAGAAGGATCTGCTGCTGTGAATCACATTCCGGTGTCGGCCGTGGTCATCGCCTACAATGACGAGCCCAATATGCGGGCTTGTCTGGAGTCCATTACTTGGGCGGATGAAATCATCGTGGTGGATTCCCACAGTACCGACGCCACCGAGCGCATCAGCCGGGAATTTACCGACCAGGTCTATCAGCATGACTTTCATGGATTCGGGCGCCTGCGGAACGAGGCCCTGACCCATGCCACGCACGACTGGGTGTTCAGTCTGGATACCGATGAACGGGCGACGCCGGAGTTGCGCGAGGAGATCCGGCGCGTGCTGGCTGCCGGCCCGGAGGCCGATGCCTACTTCGTCCCCCGCAAGAATTACTTTCTCGGGCGCTGGATCAAACATTGCGGCTGGTTTCCTGACTACCGGCAGCCGCAGTTGTTTCGGAAGAGCCGGCTGCGTTATCGGGAGGAACTTGTCCATGAAAGTTTCGATCTGGACGGGAAAATCGGCTACTTGACGGCCGCTGCGCTGCAGTACCCCTTCCGGGATATCGACCATTACTTAGCGAAGCAGGAGCGCTATTCCGATCTCATGGCGCGGCGCATGGTCGAGCAGGGGCGTGCATTCTCCCCGCATCAGCTGGTCTCACATCCCTGTTTCACATTTCTGAAAATGTATGTCGGGCGGAAAGGTTGTCTGGACGGGGTGCCCGGACTCATCTTGTCCGGACTCTATGCCTATTATACGTTCATCAAGTACGCGCGTTTCTGGGAGTTGCGGTCCCGGGTGCTGCCTGAGGGCAGCCAGGCTGCGCCGGTGAAGCAGGGCTAAGCGTGACGGGTTACTGACGATGGAGCGAGACGCAGCACCATGACGATTGCGGCGGTGGTCATCAGCAAGGATGAAGAGAAGAATATTGCCGACTGTCTCGAGTCCCTGCGCTGGGCCGACGAACTGATCGTCGTGGATGCGGAAAGTCGGGACCGGACGGTGGAGTTGGCAAAGCAGTACACCCCGAAAGTGTTTGTCCGCCCGTGGCCCGGGTATGGCCCGCAAAAAAACTTCGGCATCGATCAGGCCGCTGCGGAGTGGATTCTCGTGGTGGATGCCGATGAGCGCGTGACCGTGGGATTGCGAAGGGAAATCGAAACGTTACTGGCGACGGCCCCGGCCGCCGACATCGGAGGGTATGAGATTCCCCGGCGGAATTTTTTCTACGGGAAATGGATTCAAGGCGGCGGGCTCTATCCGGACTATCAGCTGCGGCTCTTCCGAAACACTGCCGGCCGGTACGACGATGTGAAGCTGCATGAAAACTTCACGCTCAGCGGGCGTCGGGAGCGGCTTCAGGAGCCCTTCGATCACTACAGCATGCCCACCGTCAACCATCACATCCGCAAGATGATGCGGTATACGACTCTCGGTGCCGATGAGAAACTCAAGCGGGTCACCCATATCAGCGGCTGGGTCATTGCCACGCACCATCTTGGTACGATCCTCAAAACCCTGTTCTCCCGCGGCGGGTATCGCGACGGGGTGCACGGATTGGTGGTGGCGATGTTTGCCGGCCTCCACACATTCGTCAAATATGCCAAGGCCTGGGAGCGTGTGAACGTGAGGCGGGACGCATGATCGATCCAACCTTGCCCGGCATGAACCTGGCGGAGGTCCCGTTCCCCTGATGCGTATCGGGATCGACGCAGCGTCAATCGTGGGGGACAAGGGCGGCGTCGGCTGGCATACCTATCATCTGCTCCGGTCGCTGCTGGCCTTGGATGAGCAGGTCGAGTATGTCGGATATCTCCGGCCCGGGTCTCTGCAAGCGGGCCGGCTCGAAGGCTGGCCGGTCCACGATCGTCTGCGATGGGTGGAAACGCCGCGGTGGTTGATGCCATGCCGGGGCGCGTGGGACAGGCTCGATCTCTATCACGGCCCCAACTTCAAGATGCATACGACGGGACGATCGGGCGGCATCGTCACCATCCATGACCTGTGGCTGGTCCGGCACCCGGAATATTCGAGGAAGCTGTTGGGGCAGGCCGGTTCCTCCAGGCGGGCCATCGCCACGGCCAACCGGGCGCGACGGGTCGTGACGGTGTCGGAGTTTTCAGCCCGTGAAATAGAAGCCTTGTATGGAATTCCGCGTGAACGGGTGGTCGTCATCCATAACGGCGTGACCGAGGAATTCTCTCCGGTTCAGGATGAGCAGGGGATGGCAGTGTTGAGGGCACGGTGGGCGATTCCATCTGCCGGATTTATCCTGTTCGTCGGCGGAGCAGATCCACGAAAAAACCACCGTGTTTTTCTGCAGGCCGTGGCACAGTCGCGTTCGCAGCTTGGAGGGCGGGCCATTCTGCTCGTGGGAGATGCGGAGCATCCGCAGGGAAGTTATCTCGCGACGGCCCGGTCGCTCGGGTTGGAGCAGGACGTGCGTTGCACCGGTCGCCTCAATCGGGAGGATCTGTGCCGGCTCTACTCTTACGCCGAGGTGTTTGTCTTTCCGTCGCTCTATGAGGGCTTCGGCATGCCGGTGCTGGAGGCGATGGCTTGTGGAGCGCCGACGATTACCTCCTCGACGTCGTCTCTTCCGGAAGTGGCAGGGGATGCGGCGTTGCTGGTGAACCCAGAGGATGCCGAGGCGTTAGGAGCGGCGATGGTGAAGGTGCTCTCCGAGCAGGCGCTGCAACAGCAGCTTCGGGATCGTGGCTTTGAGCGGACGCGACTCTTTACCTGGCAACGTGCGGCGTTGCGCACCAGCGCCTTGTATCGTGAACTCTGTGCCTGAGGCAGGCTGTTGAAAAAAACCGCCAGCATCGTTCTCACTTCGCTCAGAGGTTCAGCGTACGGCCGAGAGTACGCTGAACCTCTTCGCTTGCTGCGGCCTTGCTGGGCGGTCTTTTTGAACAGCCTGCAGGCTATGAGTGCCCCATATGCGATTCTCAGTAGTTCTGAATTCCACAGGTATTGGGATAGTGTTGCAGCGAGCTGCTAAGAGCGACGGCGTGATGGATCTTCAGAATATTCTGATCATCAAATTGCGGCATATCGGCGATGTGCTCCTATCTACGCCGGTGTTGCGCGGACTGCGGACTGCCTTTCCCCTGGCGCGGCTGACCATGTTAGTCAATCGCGGAACGGAAGGAGTGTTGGCGCATAACCCGGATGTGAACGAAGTCTTGTGCCTCGAGAAGGGCTCCTTGAAGGCCCAGCTGAAATTTGTGCAGATGCTCAGGCAACGAGCGTTTGACGGCGTCGTCGATCTGACCGATGGCGATCGCTCGGCCGTCATCGGTCTGGCGACCGGTGCGCCCGTCCGTATCGGATTTAATGCCGAACATCGCTGGCGCGGGCTCTTGTACAGCACCGTGGCTAAACCACGCCAGGCGGATCAGCATCGAGTGGACTATGATCTCTGCGCCTTGCGGGCTCTGGGGCTGGACACGAAGCCGGGTACCCCGGCATTGTACCCGTCGCCGACGGATGAGCAGACGGTGGAGGCCTGGATGCAGGAGGCCGGCCTGTTGTCTGCGCAGGCCTCGCCGTTGTTGGTGCTGTTGCAACCGGGAGCGCGTTATTCGCTGAAAGTCTGGCCGCATGAACGTTTCGCTCAGCTGGCCGATCGGCTCGCCGACAGGTTTGTCTGCCGGATTCTCCTGGGCGGCGATCAACGTGAACGCGAGGTGGCTGAGCAGGTCGCCCGCAAGACGCGCTGTGCGCCCATTGTAGTGGCGGGGAAGTTTTCGCTCCTGCAGTTTGCCGCGTTGGTCAAACGTTGTGCGCTGTTCGTCGGAAACGACGGTGGCGCCATGCACATTGCCGCAACGATGGGAACGCCGGTTGTGGCTATTTTCGGGCCGACCTATCCGCAACGGTGGGGGCCGCGCGGCGGACCGGCGCAGGTGATTTACAAAGGCCTGGATTGCCGGGCCTGCTATCATCCGACCTGCTTGCGCGGGGACGATAGCTGTATGCAACAGATTGCGGTGGATGAGGTGTTTACGGCGGCCAGCCGGATGTTGGAACGCACGCCGGCGAGGACAGAGACATGAGCGACGAACTGGTCAGCGTGGTCATTCCGGTGTTCAACGGTGCGCCGTTCGTCGCCAAGGCCGTGGCCAGCGTGCGGGCGCAGGGGCACGGTGCCGTGGAAATCCTAGTAGTGGATGACGGATCGACAGACGGAACGCAGGAGGTGTTGAAACGTCTTGAGCAAAGCGACGGCATTCGATGGTTTCAGCGCAGCCACGGCGGACCGGCCCGTTCCCGGAATTACGGCATCGCCGCAGCGCAGGGACAGTTCATCGCGTTGTTGGATTGTGACGATATCTGGTTGCCGGGCAAACTCGCCGCCCAGTTGGCTGTCATGCGTGCGCGACCGGACGTGGGGCTGGTTCATACGGACTTCGAGGTACGATTTGAGGACGGCACCTTGGAGGAGCGCGTGTCGGCACGATCGAGCCGTGAGCCGATGGTGCAGGCGTTTGCCGGCGGTCATGTTGCGCTGCCGTCGACACTGCTGATTCGGAAATCGGTGCTCGATCAGATCGGGAGTCTGGACCCTGAACTGTACGGGTCGGAAGATTCCGATCTCACGATCCGGCTGTTTCGTGTGACCAGGTTCGAGTGCATCGATGAAGTGTTGGTGCATAAGTTGCAACGGGGGCACGGCTATCGGGACATGGCCTTCGATGAGCAGACCCACCGGGAGCGGGTGTTGGCCAGCCGCGACCGCTTTCTCATGCGCCTTGAGGGGTTTGCTCCCCTGACGGCGACGCAACGCGCCGCATTGGACCGGGAATGGGCGAACTACTTTCTATTAAAAGGGGCGGCGGCAGAACGGGCCGGCCGTCGGAGTGACGCGCGGCGGCACTATTGGGAGGCGATCTGCAAGGCCCCGACCCGCGTGCGATGTTATACGCGCTGGCTTCGCACCCTGAAGCCCTAGCGACAGCGCCGGGTATGCCCCACAGGCCTTGCGCCGAGCACTTCGCAAAGAGATCGCCAAAGGAACTATGGAAACCATCAGTTGCGACGTATGCGGAGAGGCCTCGAACACCGCCATCTTTTGCCAATACGATCTCACACATCACGTCACCGACGACCTATTTACGGTCGTTCGTTGTCAGGGCTGCCGCTTGTTGTTCCTGAATCCTCGTCCCACTCGCGAGGAGATCGGCGGCTACTATCCTTCCACCTACTATCCCGAGGCAGCACCTCGGCAGGCCGGCGATCTCCGCCGCACTGCCAAACGATGGTCGGGAAAAATCCGGCGATGGATCGCCCAGGATTTTTACGGTTACCCGGCGCCGGAATCGGCCCGTCGCTGGCAATGGGCGCGCCGGCTTCTGTTATGGCCTGAGTTCCTGTGGCGCCGTTGGCGGGGGCGCGGGCTGCTCCCCTGGGCTGGGCAGGGGCGGGTGTTGGATGTCGGGTGCGGTTCGGGAGGCAATCTGGCGGTCTTGCAAGAGCAAGGATGGAAGGTGTCGGGGGTGGATGCCAGTGCCGTGGCCGTGGCGCAGGCGCAGGCTCGTTTCGGCGAGCGGGTCCGGCAGGGTGATCTGGCGTCGATGGCCTATCAGGAACGGACGTTCGATACGGTCCTGTTTAGTCATGTCCTGGAGCATTTACACGATCCGCTGTCTCTACTCAAAGAGGTCTGGCGAATATTGGATTGGGAGGGGCGGGTCGTGATCCTCTGTCCGAATGCCGGCAGCCTGGAAGCGAGAATGTTTGGACGATGGTGGTTTCCATGGGAACTGCCACGCCACTTATTTCACTATGAACGCGCCACGCTGACGCGGCTGTTGGAGGCTGCCGGGTTCCAGATTGAGTCGGTCAGTACCGGTTTGGGATCGCTCTACTTTATGGCGAGCCTGGACCGGTTGTGTGAAGAGCGGTTCAAGCGAGCGGTCCCCTGTCGCCGGTTGATCGAGAAAGTGCTCATCCGCCCGTTTTGTTTCTGCGTCGGCCATCTAGGGCATGGGACTGAGTTGAAGGTGTATGCCAGGAAAGGTCGGAGTGCGGGCTAGACAAAATACGATCTGACCAGACGCGACCATGTTTTGACATTGTAGGGATCGTGGCGGAGGGCTGACTGGAACGCCTGACGAGCGGCGGTGGGCGTGTTGGCCCGCAGGTGGTGTTTGCCGAGGTCGGCATAATAGATCGCCCAATCGTGCGAGAGGGCATCGCCTTCGGGGGTGCCGGGTCGGCAAGAGGCGGCGTGTTTGTCGAGGAACCGGCGCCGACCGTCCAGCGCGCGTAACGAGGGGATATTCCGCGACGCATTGTGTCCGTAGAGCCGGTGCCGATAGAGCGGTTTGGGAAGATGAATGAATCGGCCCGGACCGTAGAGCCGGATGATCAGATCGATGTCCTCCCAAATCGAAAGGGCCGCATCGTAGCCGCCCACGGCATCGAAACAGGTCTTGCGGAAAAGCGAGCCCGATGTGGCGGCGTCGTGTCCTCCCCGCAGCAATTGCGTGATGCTGCGTTGCTGTTTCATCGCGGCATCGTATTCAAGAATCTCGTTCCGTTCATTGACTTGGTACCCGTCGCAGTGCACGAGTGTTGCCTGCGGGGCGCTCTCGAGGATGCCGAGCGTCGCTTCCAGGAAGGTGGGCTCCCACAGATCGTCCTGATCGAGAAATGCCAGATAGGGGGTTTGGGCCAGGCGCGCGCCGGTATTTCTGGCGGCGGCTTGTCCGCTGTTCTGTGGGTGACGCACGTAGCGGACCTGCTGGATGGCTTGCACCAACGCGCCTGTGCCGTCCGTCGAGGCATCGTCTACGACGATGATCTCACCGGCGGCCAGCGTTTGTGCGCGCACGGAATCGATGGCCTCCTTCAGATATCTGGAGGTGCCGTTGTAGGCGGGAATAACGACGCTGATCTGTGCCACGGGCCTGGGTTCCTTGGAGGCGTCAATCGGTAACATAGGCAGTGAACCCAGTCAACCGGCGCTGCTGCCGACCCATCCAGACGACATCGGTTCGACTGTCTTGACTTGCCGGGTAGGCTGTGATTCCATGCGCGCCGATTGTGTGCAGGCGGTTATTCGTGATGCCATCGCACCCAATCGTTCATGTGATGGCCCCTGTGCGTGATCGCGAGCCGGTCCTTTCCTTCACCATAGGTCTATTCCGCGCAATATTGTGAAGATCGTCATTGCCGCATGGCATCTCAAGAATCTCAACGTCGGGATCGGGCGATATGCCCGGGAACTGATTGAGGCCCTGGGGCGCGTCGATCAGACGAATCACTACGAGATTCTGATCCCTCACGCGGAGCATCCGTTCACCGCGCGTCCGAATATGCGATATCGCCTGATCCGGTTCCCGCTGTTCCGTCGCCGTTTCTGGGAGCAGGTGGCTCCGCTCCTGGTCGGCCCGTACGATGTGCTCCACTTCCCGTACGATTCCTGCGTGGCCTGGAAACGCGGAAAGTTCGTGGCCACCATCCATGACGTCAAGCCGTTGCTGTTTCCGGTGCTCCGTGCCCGTACCAATCTCAATAGTCGCATCGAACAGTGGCTGGTCGGGGATCGCTGGAAGAAGCTCGACCACGTCATTACGATCTCCGAACATTCGCGGCGCGATCTCCTGGCGCACGTTCCGCTTCGCCCCGAGCAGGTGACCGTGACCTCCCTGGGCCTCGATGCCGAGCGGTTTCGGCCCGCCGAGCATCCGGGGGAGCGCAAGCCCTACGTGTTCTGTGTGGCCGGAGCCGATCCGACCAAGAACGTCGGCGTCCTCATCGACGCGTTCGCGAAACTTCCTGAGATGCTGCGCAGCCGGTTCGACCTAATCCTGGCGGGTGATGTCTGCAAACGCCAGGATATTCGCGCGGCCGTCGAGAACCATGGCCTCAGCGCGCATACGACACTGGTCGGCGTGGTGTCGGACCGGGAACTCGTCGCCTATTATCAGCAGGCCACGCTGTTTGTGTTTCCTTCGCTCTACGAGGGGTTCGGGTTGCCGGTGTTGGAGGCCATGGGTTGCGGCTGTCCGGTGATCTGTTCGAACGCCTCTTCGCTGCCTGAAGTGGCCGGCGATGCGGCGGTGCTGTTCGATCCGCGTGACGGCGGTCGATTGGCCCTTGAACTCTCCCGTGTCCTGGCGTCACCCGCGCTGCGGGACGAATTGAGGGCCCGCGGAGTGGCTCGGGCGCGCGAATTCTCCTGGGATCGCACCGCGATTGAGACGGTGGCGGTCTATCGACGTCTGGCAGGCTGAGTCAGTGACCCTCGATGGGCGAGCCGTATCGGCGGCAACACGGATGGTGCTCGACAGGTTGCAGCTCCTGTGTTGTCATGGGTCTCAGACCGGTTCTTGCCCGATGTCGAGGGGATGCACGATATGGCGGAAGAGACGTGCGATGTTTTAATCGCCGGGGCCGGAGTGATCGGCGTGGCCATCGCGAGGGAGCTCAGGCGTCGATATGGCGTCAAGGTGGTCGTGCTGGAGAAGGAATCCACGGCCGGCCGGCATGCGAGCGGTCGCAACAGCGGGGTGCTGCACGCGGGCGTGTATTACAAGGCGGGGACACTCAAGGCTCGGTTGTGTGTGGAGGGGAACAGGCGGTTGCGGGCCTATTGTCGGCAGCAGGCCATTCCGCTCAACGAGCATGGCAAGGTGATTGTGGCGCGGACGGAAGCGGAGTTGCCGGCCCTGCGTGAATTGTATGCACGATCCCAGGCCAATGGAGTTCGTGCGAGCCTGCTCGATCAACAGGCGCTCAAAGAGGTGGAACCTTGCGCGAAGACCGTACAGCAGGCCCTGTATGTGCACGATACCGCGGTGGTCAACCCTCGGCTGGTCATGGCCGCCATGGTGGCGGATGCCGAGCGCGAGGGCGTAGAGTTTCGTTTCGGCTGCGCCTGGCAAGGGCGGGACGGCGATGGGGTGGCGCGCACCGATCGAGGCCGTGTGACCTACGGACATTTCGTGAACTGCGGCGGACTCTTTGCCGACCGAATTGCGCATGCCCACGAAGTCGGTCTGCACTTCAAAATCTTACCGTTTCGCGGACAGTTCTATCAGCTGCGTCCCGGGTCCGCAATGCAGGTCCGTGGCAACATCTATCCGGTCCCGGACCTGCGGAACCCTTTCCTGGGCGTGCACTTTACGCGACGGCCTGAAGGCGATGTGACGATCGGACCTTCGGCCCTCCCGCTGCTGGGTCGTGAGCAGTATCGAGGCCTGGTCGGGGCCACGCTCGGCGGTACTGTCACGATGCTGGCCTATTTGATGCGACTCTTCGGTCGCAACCGGGACCATTTTCGCTCGATTGCCTGGACCGAGATGATTAAGCTGACGCGCACGGGGTTTTTTCGTGAGGCGGAAGATCTCGGACGGGGATTTGAGAAAGCCGATTTGCTGCCGGGGCAAGCGCCCGGCATTCGGGCGCAGTTGGTCGATACGAGAACGGCGGAACTGGTTAGCGATTTTGTGATTGAGCCGGGGGCGCGCTCCACGCATGTGTTGAATGCCGTCTCGCCCGCATTTACCTCGTCGCTGCCGTTTGCCGAGCACGTCGTCGACACGATGAGGCTCGCCTAGCCAGGACTCTTCATGAATGCCTGCTCAGGCGTCCGATCCTCGCGCCCGGTGAGGCCTTTCTCGTTCGGCTTCCTCCATGGACTGCGCGTGCACCTGCGTCGGTATGCGGTCTCGAACGCCTCGCGACGGCATTCATGAGGAGTCCGGGTTGGCGTTTCCCCGGCTGTATGAACGAATTTTCTGGTCTGAACCCGTCGCGAGACGTTACGATTCGATTCGTAGATGATCGGGGCACGTGCCTTCTCCTGGGAGGGCCGGCCCGCTGAATTCGATGATCCTGTTACCGTGGGGGTGATGGATGAAAGGTGTCGTACTTGCCGGAGGGCTCGGCTCGCGATTGCTGCCGCTCACGAAGGTGACGAACAAACATCTCCTGCCTGTCTATGACAAGCCGATGATTTATTATCCGATCCGAACGCTGGTCAACGCGGGCATTACGGAAGTGATGTTGGTGACGGGCGGGAACAGCGCCGGGGATTTCCTGAAGTTGTTGGGGAACGGGCGCGATTTCGGCCTCAAGCATCTCAGCTATACGTATCAGCAGGGAGAAGGCGGTATCGCCGATGCGCTACGGTTGGCGGAGCATTTTGCCGACGAAGGCCCGATCTGCGTGGTGCTGGGTGACAATTTGATCCAGGGCAATATTGCGAAGGCGGCTGAGGCGTTTCGAGCGCAGAAACGCGGCGCAAAGATTCTTCTGAAGGAAGTAAAAGATCCACAACGGTTCGGCGTGCCGCATCTCGAAGGGGACCGGGTGCTGAGCATTGAAGAAAAGCCGGCGCATCCCCGCTCGTCCTATGCGGTGACCGGGATCTACTTTTACGATGCGCGCGTGTTCGAGATCACCCGGACGTTGAAGCCTTCCGGCCGTGGTGAACTTGAAATTACGGATGTCAACAATGCGTACATTGCCTCAGGGGAACTGACCTGGAATGTGCTGGACGGCTGGTGGACGGATGCCGGCACGATCGAATCGTTGTTGGCTGCCAATCAACTCGTCGCGCAGACCGGGGCGAACAGGATGGAGTTCTAAATGCGTATTCTCGTGACGGGCGGGGCCGGCTTTATCGGATCGCATCTGGTGCGTGGCTTGATTCAGAGCGGCCATCATTCGGTCGTGAACCTGGATGCGCTGAAGTATTCCGGCAATCTTGAAAATCTCGCCGATCTGGCCGGCCATCCGCAATACACCTTTGTGCATGCCGACATCGGTGATCGGCAGGCGGTACATGCCGCGTTGCAGACGCACCGCATTGAGGGCATCATCAATTGCGCGGCGGAAACGCACGTCGATCGGTCGATTCTCGATCCCGGGGCCTTTGCCCGCACGGATGTCGTGGGTACCGGTATTCTGTTGGAGGAAGCGCGTCAGGCCGGGGTGCAACGATTTCTCCAGGTCAGCACCGACGAGGTCTACGGCAGTGTCGAACAGGGCAGTTCCACGGAGGGAGATCGGCTGGAACCGCGGAGTCCCTATTCGGCGAGCAAGGCCGGAGGAGATCTGCTGGTGCTGAGTTATTGGACCACTTACCGGTTTCCGGTCGTGGTCACGCGCGGCAGCAATACTTACGGCCCCAACCAGTATCCGGAAAAATTCATTCCGCTGTTTGCGACCAACGCGATCGATGGGGAGCCGCTTCCGTTGTACGGTGACGGCAGGCAATGCCGGGACTGGTTGTCGGTCTACGACCATGCGGCAGGGATTCAGCATGTGTTCGAACAGGGGGAGCCTGGGACCGTCTACAATGTCGGGGGCGGCAATGAACGGGAGAATATCACGGTGGCCGAACAGATCGTGGCGACGCTGGGGAAGTCCCGCTCGCTGATTCGTTTTGTGCAGGACCGCCCGGGGCACGATCGTCGCTATTCGATCGATTGTCGCCGCCTGCGCGCCTTGGGTTGGTCGCCGCAAGTGCCCTTCGAGGAGGGGCTGAAGCAGACCGTCGAGTGGTATCGCACGCATGAGAGCTGGTGGCGGACGATCAAGTCCGGAGAGTTCAAAGACTATTATCAACAGCAGTATGCGAAGCGGTTGCAGCAGGGGACGGCGTGCGGATTGTAATCACCGGGGCGCAGGGACAGTTGGGCACGGATCTCCGGCAGGTCTTGCAGGGGTATCAACTGACGTTGCTCGATCTCCCGACGTTCGACCTGACGCATCAGGACTGCGGCCGTGTGATTGTCGAAGCCGCGCCCGAGGTCGTGATTCACGCCGGAGCGCATACGGATGTGGATGGGGCAGAACGGAATCCGGCCCTGGCGCTGGCCGTGAATGCCGAGGGGACCGAACGAGTGGCCCGTGCGGCCGCTCTGGTCGGAGCGAGGCTCATCTATATTTCCACTGATTATGTGTTCGACGGCCGGGGCACGCGTCCCTATGTCGAAACCGATCCGACCAATCCCGTCAGCGCCTATGGCGAGTCGAAACGGGCGGGTGAGCAGCGGGCCTTGGCCTGTTGTGAGAATACCCTGGTGGTGCGTACCGCCTGGCTCTATGGCCTGCACGGCCGGAATTTCGTCAAGACCATGTTGCAGCTGGCTTCCGAACGACCCTGTTTGAAAGTTGTAGCCGATCAGCGGGGTTGCCCCACTTTTTCCGGAGATCTTGCCGGCATGATCGGAAAGCTCCTGGCGCATCCGGCGCAGGGTGTATTGCACGTGACAAATGCCGGGAACTGTACCTGGCATGAATTCGCGACGGAGATTGTCCGCTTGTCCGGGCGCCCCGTGCCGGTTGAGGCGATCACGACGGCCGACATGCCGAGACCGGCGAAGCGACCGGCCTATTCGGTCTTATCGGCAGACCGTCTCCATCATCTCGGGTTCACCATGCCATCCTGGCAGGATGGATTGCAGCGATTCATGAAGGCCCTGCCGGCAGTGTCCTCTGCAGTTTCTTAGAAGTCTCGCTTCGTATTCTCGTTTGTATCGGGATTCATCCCTCTGGTCGGACGGGTCGTGAAGCTCGCTCATTCCGCTCGCCGCATTCGGTTCCTCGTTCCCACAGGGCGCTTAGTCAGGGCGCATCGCGATCCCACGGTGCATTATTTTGCGATACCTCCTACGCTGAGTGTGTCAGTAAGACACATTTCTTGTGCAACCCCCGCGATTTCTCTATACTGCCGTCCTGCAGAGCCCTCGTAGCGTTTCTCGTGACGATGCCCGGTGAACGTAGCCGGTGAGTTCGAGCCTGTGTGCGCGCCTGCTCCGTCAGACCGGTAAACGGGTGATCCACTTCACGCATGAATACCGACATGCCGATCCGATCCCACCGGGGGCCGAGAGCGGGGTGTTCTTGTGCATGAGGGGCGGTTGTGCCTTCTGCGCGTCGTTCGTTGCGGTGTATGAGCGTCCGGCCTGAGAGGGTGACGTGTATGGATGTAGTTCGTTGTGCCTCTTTCTGTGACACGCGACTCTGATGGAACGAATGTTGTGACGTCGCCGCCCGCCGATTCCGCTCTCCGGTCCGTTCACACGGACGCGCGATCCGTTTCCGGCCATGCACTCTTCTGGGCATTCCAAGGGTATGTGATGGCTGCGGTCGCCTGTTCGAGTTTTTTCCCGATGCTGTTCCGCTATCAGGAACATGCCGTCATCGTGCTCGTCGTACTTTCGCTAGGGATGTGCGCGATCGAGCGGGTGAGTCCCTGGATCAAAAATCCGCTGGATCTTCCCCTGTGGCTCTTCATGATCTGGGTGCTCTGCACCGTTCCCTTCGCGACCGACTCCGCATACAGTTTTGCCGAATGGAAAAAATTCGTCGCGCAGGCCGGGGTCTTTTATTGGTCCTTGCTCGTGCTGGATCGCTGTCGACGGGAGAACTTGCCGCAGCAGATTCTCTGGGCGCTGGCACTGACCGGAGCGGCGCTTGCCGTCTATTCGTTGGTTGATTTTGTCGACAGGGGCGGCACGTGGAGAGACCGGTATATCCGGGCCAATGCGTTCGGGTCGGATTATAACTGGCTCAGTACTTACATGGTGATGACGATTCCCGTGGTCGGCAGCCTCATCGTCCTGGGTCGCCTGGTCTGGTTTCGGGCGGCACAGGCCTTGGCGCTTGCGTTGATGGGAGGCGCGCAGCTTTTTTCCTATACACGTGGCGGATGGCTTGGTCATGCGGCTCAAGGCATCGCATTTGCGGCGATGGTGGGTGGCCGGCGTCTGGCTTTGTGGGTGCTGGGACTCCTCGCGATGGCGGGAGCGGGGCTGCTGGTCGCGTCGCAGGCCGGATTTCAGCGCGATACGGTGGCCGCCAGCACTGTGGACACCAGGTTGACGGTCTGGGCCATCGGATTGCGGCAGGTGGCGACGCACCCCGTGGTCGGGATTGGATACGGGAATAATTCGTTCGTGAAAAAATTCCCTGAATACTCGTCGGAGGCACAGGCACAGGTGTCTGAAGGGACTCGCATCATTCCGGCCATGCACAACACTTTTCTCATGGTTGCGCTGGGGAGCGGCCTTCCCGCGTTACTCAGCTTTGTCTGGATCTTTGTCGCTCTCCTGCGCCGGCTCATTCCGATTCCCTGGCGGGCTGCATGGAACGATAGGTGGTCGGTGCTGGCTGCGGGTATCGGGCTGGCCGTCATCGGCTTCGCCGTACGCAATCTCTTCGACTATATGTTTATGGGCAGCCTAGCGCACATATTTTGGCTGCTGGCGGCGGTCGGCATCACCGTGACGGGGTCGGCCTGGCGAGGGGGCGGATCCGGTCGGCAGCCGGGGAGCCCTCAGGATGAGGGCACCTCGCAGCAGCAGCCGTCTGCATAGGCGGCGGGTCGGCTCACGTCTCTAGCCCGCATTATTCATGAGCGCTTCTGCTGCAATCGCCGATCCGCTGCTGCGACGAGCCTTCGGCCGACGGGCTCGCCCCTCGGCCCCTCGACGTACTGTACGAGTACGCCTCGGGACCTCACGGCTCCGCGCGCCGGTCTCGCGACGTGGCTCGACGATTTCGCGACGAACCGTCATGAATAATGCGGGCTAGTGTCGGTGCGGACCTGTACTGTTGCTTGACACCGCGTCGCAGATCTATCACAAGTGGGGTCATGGTGGTGTGTCGCCTGGGGGATGGATAGTGATGTGCCGGTTCCTTAGGCCGGGAAGACCGATCGGAGTGCCTGCTCAATGAATGCATTGATCACCGGTATCACGGGCCAGGATGGTTCGTATTTGGCCGAATTTCTTCTGGCCAAGGGATACGATGTGTATGGGATCATTCGCCGGTCCAGTTCCTTCAACACGGCGCGGATCGACGGCATTTATCAGGATCCGCATACCTCGGGCGCCAAGCTGCATCTGGTCTATGGAGATCTCAACGATGCGAGCTCATTGAATAAAATCATCCGCACGGTGCAACCCGACGAAATCTACAATCTCGGGGCGCAGAGTCATGTCAGGGTCAGCTTCGATATTCCCGAATACACCGCGGAAATCACGGGCCTGGGAACGGTTCGATTGTTGGAAGCGATTCGTGAGTCGGGGCTGCGTCCCAAGTTTTATCAGGCCTCATCGAGTGAAATGTACGGCAAGGTGCAGGAAGTGCCGCAGCGGGAAACCACGCCCTTTTACCCCCGTAGTCCCTACGGCGCGGCGAAGGTCTATGCCCACTGGATCACGGTCAATTATCGTGAGGCTTATGACCTGTTCGCCTGTAACGGCATCCTTTTCAATCATGAATCGCCGCGCCGTGGCGAAACATTCGTGACGCGGAAAATCACGAAGGCGGCAGCGCGGATCAAACTGGGACTGCAGCAGGAATTGTTTCTCGGCAACTTGGACGCGAAACGGGATTGGGGATATGCCGGAGATTATGTCGAGGCGATGTGGCTCATGCTGCAGCAGGATGAGCCGGACGACTATGTCGTGGCGACCGGTGAAACCCACACCGTCCGCGAGTTTCTCGATGTGGCGTTCGGCCAACTGGGGTTGGACTGGCAGCGGTATGTGAAGATCGATCCGCGGTATTACCGCCCCACCGAAGTCGATCTCCTCATCGGCGATCCGGCGAAAGCGCAGCAGAAGCTCGGGTGGAAACCGACGGTCGATTTTCACCGACTGGCGATCATGATGGTGGAGGCGGATGTGGAAGCCGAACGGCTGAAGTTGCAGGGCACCGCGTCGAAGGGGGCCTAGGTGATCGACACACACGCGCGCATTTATGTGGCCGGGCATCGGGGGATGGTGGGATCGGCCATCGTGCGGGCGCTCGAGGCCCGGGGATGTGACAATCTGCTCTTCCGGACCAGCAAAGAATTGGATTTGCGTGACAATAGGCGCGTTGCCGAATTTTTTGCAGAGACGAAGCCCGACTACGTGTATCTTGCCGCGGCAAAGGTGGGGGGTATTCTGGCGAACAGCACGTTCCCTGCCGAATTCATCTATGACAATCTGGCGATTCAGACCAATGTCATCCATCACGCCTATGTTCACGGCGTCAAGAAATTGCTGCTGCTGGGCTCATCCTGTATCTACCCGAGAGATTCTCCTCAGCCGATGAAGGAGGAGTACCTCCTGACCGGTCCGCTGGAGCCGACCAACGAGTGGTATGCTGTGGCCAAGATCGCAGGCATCAAGATGTGCCAGGCGTATCGCCGGCAATATGGATGCGATTTCATTGCAGCCATGCCGACGAACCTGTATGGCCCGAACGACAATTTCGATCTTCAGACGGCGCACGTCCTGGCGGCATTGCTGCGGCGCTTCCATGAGGCGCGTGAGCAGGGCACCCCTCCCACCCTGTGGGGCACCGGGGCTCCGCGGCGTGAGTTTCTGCACGTGGACGACTGCGCGGATGCCTGCCTGTTCCTGATGGATCGCTATTCCGATGCGATGATCATGAATGTCGGGGCAGGGCAGGACATTGCGATCGCAGAATTGGCCGCGCTGGTCGCCGAGGTGGTGGGATATCGAGGGGACATGCAGTGGGACCGTGCCAAGCCGGACGGCATGCCGCGGAAGTTGATGGATTCCAGCCGGATCGCCGCACTGGGATGGAAGCCGGCGACGTCATTGGCGGATGGCTTGCGCCGGACCTATAGCTGGTACCGTCAGCAGCTGGGCGAGTCTCGATCAGGTGTGTCATGACGGGCGGCAGCATCAGCCGGTCTGTCGGTGCGTAGGTCGGCAGGAGCGATCATGCGGGCGGCCCCGTTGAGTGCCGGTGTCGGTAGCAGGGGTTTTTCCTGTCCGTTCTTCAACCAAGAACCTCCCGCCATAGTCGTCGATCGTAGGAACCTCTCATCATGTGTGGTGTAGTCGGAGCGCTGGTCCTCTCTCCCGGTTCATTCCGTATTTCAGAACCCTATTTGATGCGGATGAGGGACAGTCTGGCCCATCGGGGTCCCGACGGGGCCGGACTGTGGATCGACTCGCACGGACGGATCGGTCTGGGGCATCGCCGGCTCTCGATCATCGACTTGAGCGAGGCGGCCCGTCAGCCGATGGCCAATGAAGATGAAACCCTCTGGGTGGCGTTCAATGGGGAGATTTACAACCATACGGAGATCCGGCGTGAGTTGGAGGCGCTGGGCGGTCATCGCTGGCGGACGGACCATTCAGATACCGAAGTCATTCTGCATGCGTTCGAGACGTGGGGCATCGACTGCATAGCCAAATTCCGCGGCATGTTTGCGATCGCGCTCTGGGATGTGCGGCGGCAGGAATTGTGGTTGATTCGCGACCGTATCGGTGTGAAGCCACTGTATTACAGCCTGCACCACGGCCGGCTGGTCTTCGCCTCAGAGATCAAGGCCTTGCTGCAGGACCCGGAGCAGCCGCGGGCGCTGCACGAGGAATCGCTCTTCCACTATCTGTCGTTCCTTACGACGCCGGCTCCGCAAACCCTGTTTGACGGCATCAAGAAACTCCCCGGCGGGACCTGGCTTCGCGTGCGCGCCGATGGGACGATGGAAGAACGTCGGTATTGGGATGTGTGGGATCACACGTCCCCCCTGCTCGGGGAGACGGATGGGGCCATCGCCGCTCGGGTCCTGGAGAAATTGCGGGAGTCGGTTGCGCTTCGCAAGGTGAGCGATGTGCCGGTCGGTGTGTTTCTGTCCGGAGGTGTCGATTCCAGCACCAACGCGGCCCTGTTCTCGCAGGGAGACACTCAACGCGTCAGAACATTTACGATCGGCTATGACGGTGATTATCCGAGCTATCGCAATGAACTGAGTCACGCCCGGTTCATGGCGGAGCAGGTCGGTGCGGACCATCACGAACGATTGCTGTCCCTCGATGATCTCATCGAGTTCTTACCACGCATGGTCGCACTGCAGGATGAACCGATTGCGGATCCCGTCTGTGTCCCGGTCTTTTATGTGTCTCAGCTGGCACGCCGACACGGCGTGATTGTCTGCCAGGTCGGTGAGGGAGCCGATGAGCTGTTCTGGGGCTATCCCTCCTGGAAAACATCCAAGATGCTTGAGGAATGGAACCATTGGCCGGTGCCGTCCTTGCTGAAACGTCTTGGCCTTCACGGATTGCAATGGTGCGGGTACGGGGAGAGCATTCACTACGAACGGCTGAGACGCGGGATCCTCCATCAACCCGTGTTCTGGGGCGGCGCGGAAGCCTTTCCGGAAGCCCTGAAACAACGCCTGCTCTCGCCGCGTTTGCAGCGACAATTTCGACACCTGACGTCCTGGGAAGCTATCCGGCCGATCCATAAACGGTTCCAGGCCAAGGCCTGGGAGCAGGGCCCGTTGCAATGGATGAGCTATCTCGACCTCAATTTCAGGCTGCCCGAGTTATTGCTGATGCGCGTCGACAAGATGAGTATGGGGGCGAGTCTGGAAGCGCGGGTGCCGTTTCTCGATCATGAGTTCGTGCAATTGGCCATGAGTGTTCCCGAGGCGGTCAAGACCAGAGGGGGCGTGGTCAAGACGCTGCTCAAACAGGCGGTACGCGGGGTGATTCCGGACGCGATCATCGATCGGCCGAAGCAGGGATTTGGTGTGCCGGTGCAGGAATGGATGCAGGGCCGCCTGGGTACGTTGATGCAGGACACACTTGCCGATTTTTGCGACCGGACCGATATCCTAGACAAAGCTGCGGTGCTGGATCTGGTGTGCCGGCAGCGCGACCCTCGCAGCTGGTACCTCTTTAACCTGGCGCTGTGGTGGAAGGCGTATCTTGCCTAGTGCGCTCAATCTAGCAGGATGCGGAAAAAGTCCGCCAGCGGCGTTCTCGCAAGACACGGCCGCCTCACGTCTCGGCGGCGTTCACAAACGTGACGCGCGTTGTTCCGCGCGTCGTGAACCTCAGAGACTCACCGTACGGCCACGGGACAAGAGCCTGTCTTGGCAAGCTCGGGGTGGGCGGGTATGAGTGTACGATTCGCCTCTTCGCTTGCTGCGGCCTTGCTGGATGGCCTTTTTGCGCATCCTGCGGGTTATCGTTATGCCTCCACGGCGCATGAGTTGATCGTAGCCTATTGCGCAACCATCGAGTGTTTCCGCAGCTTGCTAGCAATCGGGTGCCGTGACAGCCCGTCGGGTACCTTCAGCCGTCTCCTCCTCCCTGTCGAGAGCATCGTTTGGAGCGACTGCCATGGGTAGCGAGGCACCGCTCGATTTTGCAGCTCGTCTCCTGTCGAAAGTGCAGCACATCGGACTGCTTGCAACGGTGCGCATGGGCATCCGCAAGGCCCTTCGTCCCTTCCGCTCGCGGCGGCATCGTGCTCACGTTTTGCGTCAACCTTACCGGATCGCGAGAGGAGAACTGGCAGCCGCGTTAGGCGTCACTCCCGAAGACCTCCCTGCTGTGGTGGGGCGAATACGTGGCTCACTGGCGCAGCGTCTTCCGGTTTCACCGGAGAGTGTGGCGGCGATTCGCGCGCTCTATGAACAGCAGGCGCCCGCCGAGCTGGAGGCGACCGTCGAATCGGCTGACCGGATATGCGGGCATGTATTCGACCTCCTGGGTTCCGGCCCCGTCGCATTGGGAACGACGATCGACTGGCATCGGGATTTTAAGTCCGGCTACCGCTGGAATCCCGATCAGTGCTTTCTCGACGTGGCCCATGGCCATGAGGTCGGAGTCGATATCAAGGTGCCATGGGAATTGTCACGTGGTCACCACCTCGTGCTGCTGGCGCAGACCGCTCTCCTGACCGGAGCCCCCACGTACGCAAGGGAATGTATCGCACAACTGACCGGTTGGATCGAAGCCAATCCGACCGGCTGTGGGGTCAACTGGGCCTGCCCCATGGACGTTGCGATCCGCGCCGTCAACTGGTTGTGGTCGCTCTCGCTGTTGGCGGAGTCGCCGCTCATGACAGAGGTGTGGCTGACGGAGGTGCTTGCGTCGCTGGTGGCTCACGGCCGGTTCCTCATGGACAATCTCGAAGTTCGGGACGACGGCGTGACGACCAATCACTACCTGGCTGATCTCGTGGGATTACTCTATCTCGGCCTCTGCTTGAAGGAAGTCCATGATGCAGAGGGTTGGAAGGCGTTTGCGCTTCGAGAGTTGGTGCGTGAGATGGATCGGCAGGTGCTTGCCGACGGCGCACACTATGAGTCGAGCCTGTCCTATCACCGCTTGGTGACGGAAATGTTTCTGTCGTCGGCCGTATTGTGCCGTTGCCATGGGTTGGAGTTGCCGCCGACCTTCCATGATCGTTTGGAGAAGATGTGTGAGTTTGTCCAGGGCTATACCAAGCCCAATGGTCTGGCTCCGCAAATCGGAGACGGCGATAATGGTCGCCTGCATATTCTGACTGGTTATGGTCATGCCGATGTTCGGGATCACCGCCACCTGCTCGCCTTAGGCGCGGTGTTGTTCGATCGTCCGGACTGGTGGTCCGCGTCCGGCCCCTCGTGGGTCGAGGGTTTGTGGTTCGGTGGTCTCCGCTGTGCCGCGTGGAGGAGGGAGCCTGTCTCGGCGCAGAGCGGGAGCCGGGCCTTTCCGGAGGCAGGGCTCTATATACTGCGCGGGCGGGCCGACTATGCCTTGCTCAACTGCAATCCGCTTGGATCGAGGGGCGTCGGAACCCACAAGCACAACGACCTGCTCGCAGTGGAGATGCATCTCGGGGGGGAAGATATTCTTGTGGATTCGGGTTGTTTTCTCTATACTTCCGACCCGCAATCCTATAATCGATTTCGCAGCACCCTCTACCACTCAACCGTTAGGGTGGATCAGGCGGAGCAGAACCGTCTCATTCCCGGGAAGTTCTTTTGTTTGCACCCGGATAGCCGGCTGCATCGTATTCAATGGGACATCGGTGGACCGGTGGAACAGGCCGCGGCGGACCACGATGGATATGAACGGTTCTCTCACCCGGTGAGGCACCGGCGTGAGCTGCGAGCCGACTGGCTGAACGGGTCGTGGCGTGTCACGGATCATCTGTTCAGTCCCATGAGCGGTTCTCGCCCGCATCGTCTCGAATGGACGTTGACCTTTGCGCCCCATTGTTCGTTGCAACCCGCGGAAAACGGATGGTCGGTGGTGACCCCCAGGCAACGGTTATGGCTGGACGGTCCGCGGTTGTCCGCGAATGGAACACCTGTGGCCATCGCCCCGCGCCTCGACGAAGAGAGCGTGGCGGAGCAATATGGCAGGGCGCGACGGGCTCATTTTCTTCGTTGGAGTTGGGAAGGCTCGCTTCCGGTGGAAGGGGTCTTCACGATTGTATCTCTGGAGTGACGTTCGGCATGAGATTGCGCTTGGAGGGTGGGACCTAAGTTGAAGAAGGCGTTGACCATCTGGCTGACCGGGTTACCCTGTGCGGGCAAGACGACTCTGGCCAACATGCTCTTTCGAAGCCTGCTGGCGCAGGGCCTGACCAACGTGGAAGTGTTGGATGGCGATGTCGTCCGTACCCATCTTTCTAAAGGGCTTGGATTCTCCCGTGCCGATCGGGACACGAACATCCTGCGGATCGGGTGGGTCTGCCAGGTGTTGACCAAGCACGGAGTCTGCAGCATCGTGGCTGCAGTGTCACCCTTTCGAGCCGTCCGGAACGAAGTGCGTGCGATGATTGAAAAGGTGGGAGGGCCGGGATCGTTTGTCGAGGTGTGGGTGCGCTGCGGGGTTGAGGAATGCATCCGACGTGACGTCAAAGGCATGTACGCAAAGGCGTTGCGGGGAGAAATTCAGCAGTTCACCGGCGTGTCCGACCCCTATGAGGAGCCGCTCCAGGCCGACATCGTCGTGGATACCAGTCGTGAATCCCCGTCTGTCTCGGTCGGGCGCATCCTGGAGGTCGTCAACCGTGGCAATCTCTGACCGTGGCGGTGCTCGGCGACTCAGCCTCAAAGGGTCGGCCGGTGGTGGATAGGAGCTTCCTGTGGTTTCTGCTCCCGACGCTGCTCCAAACCCTGATAGGGGTCGGCGTCATGGTTCCGATCACGACGTACTACCTCGACCCGGCTGATCTTGGCACCGTCGCCATTCTCACTGCCCTTGCCATGCTGGTGACGCCGCTTGCCTCGACCGGGGACCACTGGGTGCTCTCGACCCATTGGCACGCGACACCGGAGTCCGGCCGAAAAGAACTGCTGTTCAACCTGCTGTTGGCCAATCTGGGGATGAAAACCGTGTGGGTGGTGCTGTTCTGGTTGCTCGCTCCGTTGGTGTTGCCGCAGCTGATTCGAGACTATCGCCCCGAGTACCAGCAGTATTTCGGGTTGGTGTTGCTGGGGTTGTTGGCCGGGACGTTGTGGGGGACGCTCAGTCCGTTGATGGTGATCGAACGGGCGCCTGTCAGCCATGCAATGAACGAATCGTTGCAGTGGGCGGCAGGGGCGGCGACGACGTTGGTGGGTCTCTCGGTGATGAAGATCGGAATCCTGGCCATGTTTCTTGCGCCGATCGCTGCGGGCCTTGCCTCCATCCTGCACGGGTTTCGTTATGCGGTTCGCCGGGTCTCTCTGCGGCCCAGCCTGCATTGGAGCAAACAAATCGTTCAAAGCGGTCTGCCGGCGATTCCGTTCAGTCTGATGGACGTGGTGGCCAACAGCATGGATCGCTTTATCATTCAGCGGTGGTTAGATCTCTCGACATTGGGCATCTATGCCCATTCGCAAAGTTATCGCGGAATGTTCGTCACGGTGACCAAAGCCTATTCACGGACCATGACGCCCACGTTCCTGGAGTTGTTTGCGGGGAATCCTCGCCAGTCGCAGCGACAAGTTGAAGAGGCCGTGTCGCTGTGGTACCTCTGTGTGGCGGCAGGAGGCATTCTGGTCACGCTGTTTTCTGCCGAGGTGATTCATCTTTTAACGCATGGGAAGTTCGATCGGGCGGCCGAGCTGGTGCCCATCTGGTTTCTGCTCGTGTTTGCGCACAGCATGGGAATGCCGTTTACTCAGTACCTGCTGACGGTGCGTCAAAACGTCCTACTGTCCTGGTCGTCGATTCTGATGAGCCTCGGGACGGTGGGGTTGGTCGCTGCCGCCACCTGGCTGTTCGGTGTCATCGGGGCAACGAGTGCGGCGGTCTTTGGCGCTTTGGCGTTGCATGGGATGCGGTTTGTTCTGGCGCGCCGGTTCGGGTGCCCCTACGGGCTTGAAACGGGTGCGCTCTGGAGTATGGGCGCCGTGCTCGCCGTGTATGTGCTGACCTATCGGGTGGGGTTGCCGTTTTCGGCAAAAATGATGATGGCAGCGGCCGTCATGACGGTGCTGTGGATCAAGACGGCGTCGCTCTGGTCGTGGCAGGCCGTGGCGCGACTCTGGTCGGCGCCGAAATGAATCGCATGGAATGCCGGTGTGTCGCCGGCCTTGGTGCAACCAGGCCGCGATAGCGGCCGTAGCGATGCATATGAGATAACCTTTGAAAGGAGACGGCAATGGCAGGTGAGAGGTCAACTGGTTCTTCGCAGCAGGACGGCGGCACCGCGCGCGCGTCCGGTCAGCTCGTCAGTGACGAGCCGGCAGGAATGGTCAGCGGCCATTTCAGCCATTGCCAGAATTGCGGGCATCAGCCGCTCCTCACGATCATGGATTTCGGCCACCATCCACCCTGCGATTCATTGGTGCGTCCGGCACAATTGACCAAGCCCGAGCCGTTTTATCCGTTACACCTCTTTCGCTGTGAACGATGCGGGCTTGTGCAAATCGATTATTCCGTCGACCCTGCGGAATTGTTCTACGAGGGGTATCCCTACATGACCGGAATTACCGGCGCGCTTAAAAGTAATTTTGATGCGATGGCCGGGAAGGTGATCGAGACCTTAGGCCTTCAGCCCGGGAGCCTGGTCATCGACATCGGATCGAACGACGGCACGATTTTGGAGGGATTCAAAGCGAGAGGGATGCGCGTGTTGGGCGTAGAGCCGACGGGTATCGCGAAGATCGCCAATTCGAGAGGGATTCCGACTCTGCAGGCGTTCTTCAGCGAGGACGTCGCGCAGGGTATTTTAAAGAAGGAAGGGCCGGCATCCCTGATTACGGCCGCCAACGTCTTTGCGCATGTCGCCAACCTCGGTCCCTGTCTCCGCGGCATTCATGCGTTGCTGGGGGACCGGGGCACGTTCATTTCCGAGTCGCACTATCTGCTTGATCTGATCGACACGTTGCAATATGACACGATCTACCACGAGCACCTGCGCTTCTATTCGATCAAGCCGATGCAGGATATGATGAAGCGGTTTGGCTTCAGCGTGGTCGATGCCGAGCGAATTCCGAATCATGGCGGATCCATTCGGGTCTATGCCGTGAAAGGGACCGGCAATAATCCCAGCGGCCGGCTCCAGGAGTTGGTCAAACAGGAGGAATCGTACGGTCTCTACGGGTCTGCCTTGTACGCCACCTTCGCCCAGCGCGTCAGGCAATCCAAATGGAAACTCATGCACCTGTTGTCGGACTTGAAGATGAAGGGGCATCGGATCGCGGGCATCGGATCTCCCGGCCGGTCGAGCACGGTGATGAACTATTGCGGCATCGGTCCGGACTATCTGGATTACACGGCCGAGCAGGCGACATCACTCAAGGTGGGATTGTTCACGCCGGGCACGCATGTGCCGGTGGTGGATGAGAAGCGTCTCTTTGAAGATCAACCGGAGTACGCGCTGGTCTTGGCGTGGCATCTGGGAGAGACGATCCCTCGGAAATTGCGCAGCAAGGGATTGCGGTCGAAGTTTATCATGCCGTTGCCCGATCCCGTCATTCTCGACTGGTAGCGCCGGGGCCCGGAGCGTCGCATGGCGAAACTCAGCGTTGGCATCATCGGGACCGGGTTCGGCGCGAAGGTCCATGCGCCTGCGTTCCGAACTATTCCAGGCGTCGAGGTCATGGCGATCGCCGGGCAGGATCGTCGCAAGGCGGCGCTGGCTGGGCAGACGTTGGGCATTCCGACCGTCCACGATTCGTGGCAGCAGTTGATCGACGATGAGAAGGTTGAGGCGGTCGTCGTCGCCGTTCCACCGTCGGCTCATTTCGATGTGGTGACGGCGGCGTTGCGGGCAGGTAAACATGTGTTGTGTGAAAAGCCGTTCGGCGTCGATGCCGGCCAGGCCGCGCGGATGTGGGAGCTGGCTCGCGCGAGCGACAGGGTCTGCATGGTCGACTATATGTTTCGGATGGCTCCGGAGCGGGTTCGATTGAAGGAGTTGCTCGATGGCCACGAGATCGGGCGGATCATCAGAGTGACCGTCGAATGGACGGTCCGGGGGCGCGCCGCCGGAAACAGTGCCTGGTCGTGGCAGTTTGATCCGTCTTTCGGAGGGGGCGTGTTGTTTGCGTTCGGGGCGCATGTCGTCGATTACCTTCAATGGTTGGTCGGCCCCGTCCGGAGCGTGGCCGCCCGTCTGAGCACCAGGGGCGGACCAGCGCAATTCGTTCCCATGGATCGTCCCGTCGCGGCGGATACTTTGGACGCGATGCTGCTGCTGGAAGGCGACATTCCCGTATCGATCACGGTGTCGAATGCGACACCCGGAGGACGCGGACACTGGCTCACGATGTACGGGGAGCGCGGGGCGTTGCTCGTTGGAAATGCCAACCTGGCCGAAACCGTCATCGGCACCAGGCTGTATCAGTCGGATATGACGACTGGGGCATTGCGGGACATACCGGTCGCGTCGATGGGCGGTGAAGGAGTGACTGACGGACGGACCCTGCTGGTCGGTCGCGTTGCCCAGAGTTTCGCGGGTGCCATTCGGTCCGGAATCTCAGCGGCCCCCTCATTTGAAGATGGCTGGCGCGCGCAGGTTGTCATGGACGCCATGCGTCTGGCCCACGACCAGCAACGCTGGACGCCGGTACGGTTTCCGACCGGGCAGGATCAGTTCCCGAGCCCCGGCCGGCGCGTTCAATGAAGATTTTTGTCCTGTTGTCCAATGCGCCTCATTCCGGCGGTGAAGCGATCGAGGTCGTGGGGCATGAAGTGGTGGAGAAGGCACAGCAGCTCGGACATTCGGTATGTCTCCAAGTGATCTTCCGGGACCCTCGCGGAAGCAAGGCCGCGCAGCAGGCCGAACAGACGCTTCGCGAGGTGAAGCTTCCCGGCGTTGTGGTCTGCCCCATGCTGTATGTCGAGGATGTGGCGGATGTGTCCTCTAAACGGGGTCTGGTGTCGCGACTTGGACGGTTGTTCACCTCGTTGACCTTGGGCCGCCTGTTTCCCGCCTCCGGTCTCGGGAGCATGGTGGAACGGCGGGTGCGTGAGTCCGGTGCGGATGCCATTCTGAGTATTTGGAGTTGGGAGGCGTTGGCTGCGACCTATCACATTTCAGGCGTTCCGAAGTTCGTGTATTACGGAAACCCGGACCATTTGCCGATGCAGGCGCGACTCCGACATCCCGACTTGTTCGGGCTCCCGACGGCGTCGATGGGGGATCGTCTGTGGTTGTGGTTCGAGCGTGTGCGGAATGAACGGCGAAAGCGGCTTAATATCAGCATGATGAATGCCTGCGAGGTCACGGCCAACAATTCAGTATTGGATGCGGAGTTTTACCGGGCTCACGGGCATCCGCATTCGATCTATTTGCAAAACATGTGGCCGGTCGTCGAACCCGCACCGCGGCCCGTCTCGCTGTCCGTCTCGCAGACGTGCCCGATCAAAATCATCGGCAGTGTCGGCAATCTCGGCGCGACCGGCAATACCTTTGCGCTGACGTACCTGGGGCGGGAACTCTTGCCCCGACTTGCGGCCCGGTTCAAAGATCGCCCCTTTGAAATTCATTTGCTGGGGAAAGGTACTCCGTCGGCCGCTTCGGACGCCGCGCTCAACGATCCCCGGGTCAAGATTCGCGGGTGGGTGGAGGACATCAATGAGGAGTTCCGAGCGTCGTCCGTTTTCCTGGTGCTCACGAATGTGAACGCCGACTTTCTGGTGGGGAATACCAGAATTCTGCTCGCCTGGGCACTCGGCAGCTGTGTCGTCATGCATGAGAACAGCAGCCTGGCGATGCCTGAAATCGAGCACGGGGTTAACGCTTTGTTAGGGAAGACGCCCGACGAACTGGCGGAGTTGATTGTCTCGGCAGTGGACGATGAGGCGCTCCGAAGACGAATCGGGCAGGGGGGGCAGCGAACGTTCGAGACCTATTATCGATCGGATGTGGTGGTTCCGAAAATGTTTGATCTCGTTCAGGACATGGTGGACCGATCCCGTTCGGCCTCTGCCGTGGCTAGAGGGAATGCCGTTCACTGACGGGCGTATGCGCACTTGGAGAACCAGCAACGACTCGCCGCGCGAGTTAGATTAAGAGGGGACCGTGAAGAACGCGATTGCTTCTCGAATCGGAGAAGGCCTTGCTACCTTGTTACCGGAGTTCCTATGTACGGCGGTTGCCAAGCAATTAGCGGAGCGGAATCCGCAACTGTTGCTGGAGGCGCTCGGTCCGAAACTGAACCGGACCCCCTCCCTGGATACGATGCCGTTCGACTTGTCCCCCTCCGCTCCGCTGCAATTCGAAGATCTTTCCGGCTTGTTCGCCAGCACCTCGCTCGATCACGGGGTGATCGCGATGACCGTTCGGCAGACCGCGTACCTGTTCGGGCTGGTCCGTCGATTGAAACCGCGCAAGGTCATTGAAATCGGGCGATATAAGGGAGGCTCCACCCTGACGATTGCCGCAGCCATGAACGGACAGGGCGAGTTCTGGTCGATTGATCTCGGCGAAAAGGAAGCGCGTTTGCACCAGCGAGGCACTAACCGGACGTTCGACGATGAGATTCGCGATATCTGCGCGAGATTTGGCCTGTCCGTCACGTTGCTGGTCGGCGATTCACGGACGATCGAAGTCGAGACCGGCGAGGTCGACCTCGTGTTCATCGACGGCGACCACAGTTACGAAGGTGTGAAGAATGATTTCGAACGTTTCGGCCGGCGCGTGAAAGTCGGCGGCGCGGTCCTCTTCGACGATGCCTGCGATGAAGCCGTCTTTCACACGCATTCAGAATCGGTCGGAAAGTTGCTGAACGAAATCGTGGCGCAACAATCGTTTCGCCTCGTCAAGTCGGTCAACCGGTTGGCTCACATCGAGCGCGTCCGTTAGGAGGGCATCCGTGCTGGTTGGTATCTTCGGCGCCGGTCGCAACGGGTCGTCGCTGCTCATGCGGCTGCTGGACGGCAGTCCTGGCCTGTGGATCTACCCGATCGAACTGAACTACTTGCGCAGTTTCGCGCCGCGTTCGCTGAGGAGTGCCGTGAAACGGACGTTGGCTTCCTGCGCGTCGCACCTGCCTGGTCAAGCGGGAGGGACGTTCGAGCAGCGGCAGCGGCAGTTGTTTCGAGCCTGGGCAGCCGACCAGCTTGATGAGCTCAAGCAGACCTATCTGGATAAGCTGGTACAGCCCATCACCCCCGACGGCGTTCCGCTCGAGCGTATCATGGCGCGCGTCACCGGCGATGCGAAACACGATCTGGAATCCTATCTGGATGCGATCCGACTCTGTTTCGATCAGCGGATGTTGCCGGCGACGCCGCTGCTGATGTTCAAGTCGATCGAAGTCTCCGATCTTTCCCGCTACCAGGCCATGTTTCCCGGCATGAAATGTCTTCACATCATGCGGCATCCCTATTCCAATTACAGCTCGCTCAAGCGCACGGACATGGTCTTGAAGCAAAAGCCGTTCTGGTTTCAGGGCGGCGACATTCTCCGGTTGCAACTGGAGTCCCGCTGGATTCCACATGCGGAGTTCACGCTGCAGGGTCTTACGACGGATCCGACTCGGCACTATCTCGTTCGCTATGAGGATATCTGCGATTCGCCGACCCGCACGGTCACGGATATCTGTTCCTGGCTAGGCGTCGCGCCTCCCGATGAGCCGACGGTCCAAACGGTCCTGGGAGGTCGGCATACCAAATCCCTTCCGATCAATTCGAGCCTGAAAGGCGTGGAGACACCCGCGGAGGTCGTGTCCGATATGGCGAAAGCCTATGGGTACGATGACATCCTGACCGAGCGCGAGCGGAATTTAATTTTGCTTCGAACTTACGAGCTCGGTCGCCGGCTGGGATATTTTTCCGAAGAGGATGCCGCGGAGGTCCCGGCCAGGTTGCCGCTGTTCCTGCAGTGGCTGGCGCCGGACCAATGGGAATATATGAACGCCTCCTCGAAGGTCCGGTTGGCGCGCGCCCTGATTCAGCGCCGGCTCTATCTGTGCCGGGTTCTGCTTTCGCCGCTTGCGTAGCCGGCGGGATGGCGCGATATGAAATTTACCGTTCGCGATAAGACGATGTTTCAGACGGTATTCTCGCCTTCCCGCGAGGAGGCGCGCACATTGCTCGAGTCTGTGCGGTATCTGTGGGAGGAGGAGGCCGGTACTCGCATTGTGGCTTATCTCCGTTTCATGGCGCGGACGCTCAAGCCGGGCGGGACGCTCTTGTCGGTGAATCTGCACACATCGCGCTATCTGGAAGGGAATGCGTTGAACCACTTCGACTTCTCCCTGTACCATGAGACACCTCGGGTGCAGCCGGCCCCATTCTGGACGGACTTGGTCGGGCATATCCCCGGGTTACGCACTGTACACGCGGAAGTGGTGAATTCAGCGCAGACGCCGGAGGCAGCGCGGCCCTGATGCATGTTCTGGCTGTCATTCCAGCCCGCGGGGGGTCGAAATCGATCCCCCTGAAAAACATCCGTCCGCTGAACGGCATCCCGCTGTTGGCGTTTACGATCCAGGCAGCCAAGCGCTCGGCCTATCTTGACCGCTATGTGGTCTCGACGGATCATGCGGACATCGTGAGGGTCGCGCGAGAGTATGGTGCGGAGGTTATCGAGCGTCCGGCAGATCTGGCGACCGACCAGGCCCCGACTGAATGGGCCCTGTTGCATGCCCTGGAGGTGTTGGCCAGGCAAAGTTATCGGCCGGAGTTCGTGGTCACTCTGGAGCCGACCTCTCCGCTCAGGTCCACGGAATTGATCGATCGCTGCATTGCCGAGGCGATCCGGCATCCGGAGATGGATTGTGTGATGACGGTGGCGGAGACACGGAAGTGTTACGGTCGTCTGCAGGACGGCCGGTTCGAATATCTCTTTCCCGATCAGCCGCGCCGTCGGCAGGAACGCCAGCCCTTGTATGAGGAGAGCAGCACGGTGTATGTGACCAGAACCGAGGTGCTGGAACGGGACCGATCGGTGCTTGGCCGAACGCGGTACGGGGTGGTCGTCGAGGATCCGCGCGAGGCCATCGATATCAACGAGCCCCTGGATTTCATTGTGGCGGAGGCGGTGCTGGCGCAGCGTCTCACGGAGGAGCAGCATGGTTGAGATTGAATCCATTCCCATCGGCCCCTATCGCATCGGACCGGACCATTCGCCGTTGGTGATCGCCGAGGCGGCGGTCAATCATCAGGGCGATTTCGAGACGGCCAAGCGCATGGTGTATATCGCGCACGCGATGGGCGCCCATATCATCAAGTTTCAGATTCATGTCCTGGATAACGAGATGCTTCGGGAGACGCCGCAATCGGCGAACTTTGCGGAGCCGCTCTATGTGACGCTGGATAAAACCAACCTGTCGATCGATCAACATCGTGAGCTGAAGCGACTCTGCGAGTCGTTGGGTATCCTGTATCTCTGCACGCCGTTCAGCCGGATCGGCGCGGATATGCTGGAAGAGCTCGGGGTGGCTGCGTACAAGACCGGGTCCGGTGAATTGACCAATCTGCCGCTGATCGAACATATCGGCCGCAAGGGCAAACCGATGATCGTCTCGACCGGGATGTGCACGATCGAAGAGGTCGGGGAGACGGTCGCACTGTTGCGGCAACTGAAGACCCCATTCGCCTTGACGCATTGTGTCTCCGCGTACCCGACGCCCTACGACCGGGTGAACCTGGGTATGATCGCCAGGTATCGTGAGCTTTTCTCCGTGCCGGTCGGCTTGTCGGACCATTCACGAGGCATCTATACCGGCATCGGGGCTGCCGCTTTGGGAGCCTGTCTGATCGAAAAGCATTTCACGCTCGACCGGCAACAGCCGGGGCCCGATCATCCCGTGTCGATCGAACCGGATGAATTGAGTGAACTGGTGAAAGGCGTGGATGCCGTGTTCCGCGGGCGAGGGGCCGAACGGCAGATCTTCCCGGAGGAGCGCGAAATCGTCGCCTGGGCGCGCGAGAGCGTCGTGTCGGAGGTCGGGATCCCGCGCGGCACGGTCATTACCAACGACATGGTGTGGGTAAAGCGGCCGAGTCCGGGGCCCGGTGTGGTGGCGGCGAAGGATTTGAAGAAGGTGATCGGGAAGGTCGCCAAAACAGACATTCCGAAGGACAGTCAAATCCGCTGGGAGCAGTTGAACGCATGAAGCCGCGCAAGATTGCCGTCGTATCCGAAGCCAGAGCCACCTACGGGTATGTCAAACGGGTCATGCACCTGATCGAACGGTCGGAGCGGCTGGAGTTGCAGCTCATCGTGACCGGCATGCATCTGTTAAAGGAGTATGGTTCGTCGATCAACGAAATCGTGCGGGACGGGTTTACGCCGGCGGCCCGCGTGGATATGTACGTGGGCGGGGATACTCCGACGGCCTGGGCCAAGTCGCTGGGCGTTGAAATGCAAGGCCTCGCTCAGGTGTTCGACATGTTGAAGCCGGATCTGTTGCTGGTGGCCGGGGATCGTGCAGAGATCCTGGCGGCGACGGTGACGGCGGCCTATATGAATATTCCGGTTGCACACATTCAATCCGGCGACCTGTCCGGCCATATCGACGGGTCCGCCCGTCACGCCATTACCAAGCTGGCCCACATCCACCTTCCGGCCTGTGAAGATTCCGCCGAGCGGGTGAGAAAAATGGGAGAAGAACCCTGGCGGATTTTCAACGTCGGCGCCCCGCAGCTGGACGACGTCGTGCACGGCAAGAAGATGGACCGCAACGAACTGGCGAAGATCTTCGGGGTGGATTTCGATAAGCCGGTGTTGCTCGTCATCCAGCACGCGGTATTGGCGGAAGTGCATCTGGCTAGAAACCAGATGGAAGAGACCCTGGCAGCGGTGAAGGAGAGCGGGCATCAGGCGCTGGTGATCTATCCCAATGTCGATGCGGCCGGGCAGGAGATCATCAACGTCATTCGTCACTATGAGCAGGTTCCGACCATCAAGACGTTCAAGAATCTGGAGCGGGAGGTGTTCCTAAGCCTCCTGACCGCTGTGTCGGTACTCATCGGCAATTCCAGCGTCGGCATTCTGGAAGCGCCGTCGTTCAAATTGCCGGCGTTGGACATCGGCAGCCGCCAGACCGGCCGTATGCGCGCGTGTAACGTGATCACCGTGCCGGAATTCGACCGTCGGCTGATCGGCCAGGCAATCGAGCGCGCGCTCCATGACAGTGAGTTCAGAACAAGGCTGAAGGCCTGTGAGAATCCTTACGGCGACGGCAACAGCTCGGAGCGGATCTGCAAGGTATTGGAAGACGTTGATCTCGGCAAGCTCCTCAACAAACAGATGACCTATTAGAGGCTCGGAATTTATGAATGCTCCTGTATTGGTCACCGGCGGCGCCGGTTGTATCGGGATTCAGGTTTGTCGCGAGCTGGATCGGCGGGGTATTGAGGTGCATTTGCTGGACCTTGGCGAGCAGATCGCTCGTGTCAGGAAGGCTCTTCCGGAGAAGGCGAAGGTGTTTTACGGTTCGATTCTGGATGTCTCCTCGATTCGTGAGGCCATGGCCGGCTGTGGAGCAGTCATCCATCTGGCCGCACTGCTCGGTGTGCGACGGACGGAGGTCAATCGCTTACGATGCCTCGAAATCAACGTGGACGGGACGAAGCGGGTGCTGGACTGTGCCATCCAACATCGCATCAAGCGTCTGGTGTTCGCCTCCTCGTCGGAGGTCTACGGCGAGCCCATCGAGAACCCCATCACTGAAGACACCATCACGCAGGGGAAGACCGTGTATGCGGTCAGTAAACTCGCCGGCGAAGAACTCTGCATCGGCTATGCGCAACGGTATCCTGAATTCGAGCACGTCATCCTGCGCTTTTTCAATGCCTACGGCCCCTATCAGGCCGCCCAGTTCGTCCTGCCCAAGTTCATTCAGAATGCCATGACGGGCAAGCCGATCGTGATCAACGGCAGCGGCGATCAAATCCGCTCCTACTGTTACAGTGAGGATACGGCCCGGGGCGTCGTGGAGGCCCTGCTCAGGCCTGAAGCCGTCGGTCAGGTGATCAATCTCGGCAACAGCGACCGGCCCACCTCATTGAAGGAGCTGGCGGATCTCGTGGTCAAGGCGAGCGGAAATCCCTCGGTTGAAATCAAATATGCCGCCGACTTTCAAGGCACCGACCGTCATGCGAGCCGTGAAATTCATCGCCGTTATTGTTCCGGCGAGAAGGCAAAACGGTTATTGGGGTTTGAATCGCGTGTCACATTGGAAGATGGCATCCGTCGTATCATTGAAATGAACAGCATTTTTGAAAAATGGGAAAGCACCGAGTTGCCGTACCTGATCGATGAGATGACCTAACAGGAGACCGCACCTCGTCCGCGCGCCTTCATGACCCATCGTAACTGGAAAACGTCTCTTAAGCGCGTCCTTTCTCGCGTCCACGTGCTTCCCGCCGCTCGCGCCCTTCAGTACCATTTTCGAAGGACTATGGATCCGGCGTTCCGTGACCGGGAGGCCGGTCTCGATCAGGCATTTCGACGGTTCGCCGCTGATTACGGGGCCGCGTTTCGCCGCGCCGTGCCCCCGGAGTCCTCCGACAATCAGCGGGTGCTGGTGGTCAGTTCGGGGTCTTTGGGCCAGTTGGTTGAGATCGCTCTCGTCACGGCGTTCCGGTTGGCCGGCTATCGGCCGGTGATCTTGACGGATTACGACCGGTGGATGGAGGCCTATTACTGCGAGATCGGCGTTCAGGAGCATCTGTATTGGGACGATTGCTTCCGGCACGTGCCGATGGCTGAGGCTGTGCACTTGATGGCATCCATCGGTTCCTTCGAGCAGCTGATCAAGACCGACTATTGCGGCGCCCGGGTCGGAAAGTATGCGGCCTCGACGGTATTGCGCCACTTGCGGGTGGGGAGGCTCGATCTCTCAGACCGGACGGTTCGCGACGCGCTCCTGCCGTTTCTTCATCGCGCCATGTGTTATGCCAGGACAGCGGAGGCTATCGTCGAAACCCTTCGTCCGCAACTCGTGCTGTCCGTGGATACGGGGTACAGCCCGCGCGGAGAACTGTTCGATCTCTGTCTGGCCGCCGGGATCGACACGATCACGTGGAATGCCGCGCACCGAAACAATCAGTTGATGCTCAAGCGCTACAGCCGGGGAAACCGCGAAGTCCATCCGGCCTCGCTGTCGGCCTCCACGTGGGGCGAACTACAAGCCAAGCCGTGGACGGAGGCGGATCGTAATCTCCTCCGTCGCGAATTGGTCGGCAGTTATACCAGCGGCGAATGGTACAGCGAGGTCGGTACCCAGTTTCACACGAAGCTGGAAGATCCCGCTGAGGTTCGGCGCACCTTAGGCCTGGAGGATGGAAAGAAAACCGTCGTCGTCTTTCCGCACATCTTCTGGGACGGCACCTTCTTCTATGGAACCGATCTGTTCGAGAGTTACGAAGAATGGTTCGTGGAGACCATGAAGGTGGCTTACACGAATCCTTGCGTGAATTGGATCGTCAAGATTCATCCGGCCAACATCGTCAAGAACATGCGGGACGGAGTCGGGTCCGAGCCGTCCGAGCTGACGGCGATCCGTTCGCTCGGCGAGAGTCCGCCGCCGCATGTGCGCATCATTCAACCCGACAGTCGCCTGAGTACCCTTTCCCTGTATTCCGTCATGGACTATTGTGTGACGGTTCGTGGAACCGTGGGGATTGAAGCGGCCAGTTTTGGCATTCCCGTGTTGACTGCGGGGACCGGACGATACGACCGGCTCGGGTTCACCGTCGACTCCGAATCGAGAAGTCAGTACCTGGACCGTTTAGCCCACATTCAGGATCTTCCTTCGCTCACGGCCCGGGAGCGCGAGTTGGCGGAGCGGCTTGCCTATGGCGTGTTCATCGCGCGCCCCCTGACGCTACGCACGGTGGCATTGGAATATCAGCGCGATGCCAAGGCGAGTTTGCAGACCAGGGTCTGCCTGCCGAAAGGGCAGGAATTGCACGCGGCGGCCGATCTCCGCGCGCTCGCTGCGTGGATTCAATCCGGACAGGAAGATTTTCTCTCGCCGCATGCCTAACACGAGTCCCTTACTCTGCAGTCCACATCACAGTTCGAGGGTGTCGTCATGTGCGGCATAGCCGGTATGGCGGGGCCCGGAGCCGCTGAGGTTGTCCGCGCCATGACCGGTGCGCTGGTCCATCGTGGCCCGGACGACGGCGGTCATTACGACGATCCTGCGGCCAGGCTCTGCCTGGGCATGCGGCGGCTCGGTATTCTGGATCTCGCGCACGGCCACCAGCCGATGGCGAATCCCGATCAGTCCGTGTGGATCGTCTACAACGGAGAAATCTTCAATTCTCCGGATCTGCGACGCGGACTTGAGGAACGCGGGCACCGGTTTCACACGGCGAATTCCGATACCGAAACGCTGTTGCGATTGTACGACGAGAAGCAGGAGGGCATGTTGGCGGAGTTGAACGGCATGTTCGCCTTCGTGCTCCACGACAAGCGGCGCAATCTCTTATTCGGCGCGCGGGACCGGGTGGGGATCAAGCCGCTGTATTATGCCCGGCGGCCCGATGCGTTTGCGTTTGCATCGGAACTGAAGAGTCTGCTGCGGATGCCCGGCCTTGCTCGTACGCTCGATGAGAGCAGCCTTTCCCACTACCTGACGCTGCGGTTCGTTCCGGGGACGGCTTCCATCATCCGGGGCGTGTCTCGGCTTGCGCCGGGTCATTGGTTTCGCTACGACTTGAAGACCGGCCGATTCGAAACCCGCTCGTATTGGCGTCCTTCATTTGCGCCGCAAGAAGATCGGTCGGTGGGGGAATGGAGTGAGCTGGTTCGAGCCGAGTTGGGGGCCGCGGTTCGTCGTTGGAGTCTCAGCGATGTGCCGATCGGCTGCTCGTTGTCCGGTGGATTGGACTCCTCCAGCATCGTCGGACTGTTGGCCGAGAGCGGTCATCGGCAGCTCAAAACCTACTCGCTCGGATTCGTAGGGGAGGGCGCCGCTGCGCTCGATGAGTTACCGCTCGCGCGAGCGGTCGCGCAGCGCTGGGGGACCGACCATCATGAATTGGTGCTCCAGCCGGAGGACCTGCTTCGTGACTTGCTCAAAATGGTGTGGTCGCTGGATGAACCGTACGGCGGTGGGCTGCCGTCCTGGTATGTGTTTCAGTTCATGCAGCAAGACGTCAAGGTCGGGATGACGGGAACCGGCGGTGATGAATTGTTCGGAGATTACGGGCGGTACATTCAGCTGGAACAGCGGACTTTGCCGGGGACGCAGGCCGCCCCGCTGCCGGCGTGGCTAGAGCGAGGCTGGCCGTTGGTCGCCTCGCTGGTCGACCAGCTTCCGCATGGCATCGGAGGTTTACGAAGGAAGGAGCGATGGCGTCACTATCCGCAGGTACGGCGCGATCTGTTCGGATGGGACTACGTGCAGGCCTTCTATTACCTCTCCGAGTCCATGAAACGGAACGAGGTCCTGGCGCCGCCGTCGGACGGAAGAATCATTCAGGACACGGTGGAACTGTTGCGAGAATACTACCGGGAATCCCAGAGTGAGCAGCCCCGGGATGCCGTGATGCATCTGGCGATGCGGACGCAGTTGCCGGAAGAGTTCCTGTTTATGACCGATCGGTTTTCAATGGCCCATTCGTTGGAGGCGCGCGTGCCGTTTTTGGATCACCTGTTCGTCGAGGCGGTCATGCGTATTCCGGCCCAGATCAGGACGAAGCCGGAGGACCCCAAGTATTTGCTCCGGCAGGCCGTGCGCGATCTGTTGCCCGATGACCTGCTGCATGCGCCGAAGCGCGGGTTCGTGATCCCCACGGCCCGGTGGTTACGCGGACCGCTCCGTCCGCTGGCTGAACGGCTACTTGCGCCCGCCAGGCTGGCCGAGCAGGGATTGTTCCGACCCGAGTTTTATGCGCGGTTCGTTCGCCCCCATGTTGAAGGCCGGGCGGACTACCACCCGCAGGTCTGGACGGCCCTCATGTTTCAGCTGTGGCACAATCTGTATATCGAACAGGCACTGACCGAATGTCCGAATTTCTCCTGGCAGGAGCTCTGCCGCTAGATGGCCTTCTCGAGATCACCAGCGGCAGAGGGCAGTGGGCCAGTGACCGATCGACCCGGATCCGCTTCCGGTCAGGTCGCCGATGGGATGAAGGGGGAACAGGGGCAGGGTGCATACAAGGTATTCGGGATATACCGTTTTGTGCTGGCCCTGCTGGTTGTGTTGAGTCACACCTGGGAGTTTGCCTTCGAAGCACCCGAGCGACATTTCCTGTCGTCTATCGGGATCGGCAACATCGGAGTGATGACGTTTTTTATTCTCTCGGGTTTTATTATTTCCGAAGCCATCGATCGGTTCTACTGGGGCCGGCCGTATAGCTTTCTGGGCAACAGGTTCTTACGGTTGATCCCCCCGTTTTGGGCTGCCATAGGCGTTTCTGTGATCGTTCATGCGGCGCTGATCAACCACGGCGCCCGTGCTCTACCGGCTGCGTATTTTCGTGCTGACATGCTCTCCGTCGAAACCGTCCTCGTCAATTTGACGGAGCTCATCCCGATTCTGAACGTGAATAACCTCATCGGCTTGAAGGAGTATTATCACTTTATCAGCTACGCCTGGGCCGTGTTCATAGAGGTCATGTTTTATCTCTCGGTATTCGCGATATGTCTGGTGTCCGGGCGAAGGTTTATCGGCAGGTACGCTTCTGTCGGTTTCCTGTTTTATTGCATGGGAGGGGGAATTCTTCTGGCGCATCTTTGCCATGAATATGTGCACAAGCTCTACAGACCCTTGTCGTTCGTTCCCTATTTTTTGCTCGGCGTACTCTTGTATAGACTGAGAACACGAGCCGGTGCGGTGGAATGGACGGGTGTCGTGGTGGTTGCCCCTCTCATGCTGCTGCATTTTTCCCGCTACATTCAGGGCGAGGTGCCTCTCGATCATGCCTGGGTCGCGAACCTCATGACAGCCAGAGGGCTGACAGCCCTCGTGCTCCTTGTGATGGCGGCAGTACTCATCTATCCTCTCTCCTATGCCGGTGCAGGACTTAGATTGAAGAACGCAGACCGGTGGTTCGGTGACCTCTCATACCCGTTGTATTTGAATCATTATGTCATCGTCGTCGGGTTCGCGACTCTGTTGGAGGCGAAAGGTGCCCGGTATCAGCTGGCGGCGATTCTACTGTCTTTGGCGCTCGCCTACGGGATGAACGTCGTGGTGGAGGCCCCGCTCAGGCGGATTCGCAACAGTATCCGTGGGGTTGCGCTCTAAGTCTGCCGGACATCCTATTTGAGGATGTCCGGCTCGCATGTGGTATGAACATTCTCCATCTCAGCACAGAGTACAACCTGGGCGGGTCCGGCCGGGCGGCCTATCGAATTCATTCGAGCCTCATGCGGCGAGGCCATACCTCGCGTATGCTTGTCTCGGGGTTGGTGCATGGTGCGTCGGACGCGGGGCCGATTTGGGGCAGCATGCCATGGCGCGCGGCGGATTGGCTGGCGCGCCGGGCGACCGATGCCTTGAGTCTGCAGTATCTGTTCTTGCCTTCGTCCTGGCGGTTGCTGCGCCATCCCTGGTTTCAGGCTGCCGATGTCGTGCAGCTCTACAATACGCACGGCGGGTATTTCAGCCATTCCGTGTTGGGCGTCGCCAGTCGGCGCAAGCCGTTTGTCTGGCGTCTGTCGGACATGTGGCCCCTGACCGGCCATTGCTGTTATTCCTATGATTGCGAACGGTGGAAAACGGGATGCGGTGCCTGCCCGCTGTTGAATGACGAGCCTGCCTTGAGGGCGGACCGGACGGCGCTGCTGTGGCGAACGAAGCAGCGTATCTATGCCGATGCGAACGTGACGTTGGTGGCGCCGTCGCGGTGGATCGCCGGGCTGGCTGAGCAAAGCCCGCTGGTCGGGCATTGGCCGTTGCGAGTGATTCCGAACGGTCTGAATCTGAACGTGTTTCGACCGATCGATCAAGCCTCGGCTCGAACGGTGTTAGGGCTCCCGCAGGATGAGGATCTCGTGTTGTTCAGCTCCGTGGAGACGCAGGCCTATCGCAAGGGCGGCACCTTCGTCACAGAGGCTGTGAACGCTCTCAAGGGGAAGACCCGGAAGCCCTTCCGCCTGTTGGTGGTCGGGAACCGCGCCGGTGAGTGGGAGACCGCCGTGAATGTCCCTGTGACGGCCATCGGGACCGTGAAAGACGACCATCTGTTGGCGACCCTCTACTCGGCTGCGGATGTGTTCGTCCATCCCGCCCTGGCAGATAACTTGCCGAACGGTGTGCTGGAAAGTCTGGCCTGTGGAACTCCGGTGGTGGCCTTCAACGTGGGCGGTGTGGGTGAGGCCGTACGGCCGATGGAGACCGGTTACCTGGCGCGCGACAAGGATGCCGGCGACCTGTCGGAGGGCATCAAGTGCCTCCTGGACGATCCTGATCTGCGGCGACGACTGCGCACACGGTGTCGTGAGGTTGCGGAAGCCGAGTACGATATGGCGTTGCAAACACAACGGTTCGAGGAGTTGTATAAGACGGTGATCCATGGCCGATAGCCGGGCCGTGAATTTCCCCGAAACCTCCTATGGCATCGTGAAGCGGCTGCAGACGATCGAGGCATGGACGGCCGGAGTTGCGCAGCGACTGGGCACTCCATCGCTCTCGATTCTCGATTTCGGGTGCGGCACGGGCGATCATGTGACCTATCCCCTGGCCTGTCTTGGCCATCGCGTGCTGGGGGTGGACATGCATGAGCCGTCCATTCAGGAAGCACAACGAAGATATCCGCTGCCGAACCTTTTGTTTCGAACCGGCCATCTCGAGTCGTTGATCCAGGAAGGGGTGGCCGCCGATCTGATTATTTGTTCGGAAGTCCTCGAACATCTCCAGCAGCCACGAGACTGTCTCAGCCTCATGCGGCGTCTGTTGAAGCCGAACGGGGCGTTAATCATTACCACCCCCAACGGCTATGGATCGTATGAAATGTTTTGCCGCCTGCAACGAGGTCTGACCAGAATCGGGATTGATCAGGTGGTTCGCCGCCTGGTGCATGCGCGGCGGGCGATGCAGGCCCGATCCGTTGAGGTGGCGGTGCCGGTGCCGGTGCAGACTTTGCTCCAACAGGAGCAGGTTGGATTCTTGAATTTCGAATCCGGCCATGTGCAGTTTTTCCGGGTGCGGCCTCTCCTGGACGTATTCGCTGCCGGCGGGTTCCGCGTGACGGAACGGCGAGCCAGGACCTTCCTCTGCGGGCCATACATCGATGTGCTGCTCCGGCTGCCGCCGTTTCGGCAGGCACTCTATAGAATGAACAATCGAGTTGCCGACTGGCTGCCGTTTTCGTGGTCCGCCGACTGGATGTTTCTCCTCGAGCCGGCTGAAAAGAGTACCAGGTGACGCAGGACTATCCTCGAATTCTGGTGGTGACGGGGAATAATTTCAATCTCGTGACCGGCGGCGGCATCACGCTGACCAATCTGTTCCGCGGCTGGCCGGCTGATCGACTCGCCAATCTGCACGATGATGCGACTCCGGTGGACCGGACGGTCTGCCGGAATTTTTATCGCCTGACAGAGGAGGAAATACGCTGGGTTTGGCCATTTTCCCTGCTCAGACGATCCTACGGACGCTTCAAGCGGCACTCGGCCGGGCCGTCTGAATCATCCGGTGCCCGGGGCCCCTCCGTAGGCACGTCCTCCATCGAGCTGGCCAGACGAGTCATCGGTGATAGCGTGCCCAAGCGCGCCCACCTCACGAGCGGCCTGACGGCGTGGGTGAATGAATTTCAGCCGACGCTCCTCTATGGATTTCTGGGTTCTCTGGAGCAGGTGGATCTCACGCGGCAGCTTGCGAAGCGATGGGCGATTCCCCTGGTGGTGCATATGATGGATGACTGGCCGGCGGTGCTGCACACCGGCGGCTTATTGGGGCCTGTCGTGGGACCCATGTTGCGTCGTGAACTGAAGGCGACGCTCCGTGAGGCCGTGGGTCGGTTCGCCATCTGCGAGCAAATGTGCGAAGAATATCAGCAGCGCTATGGTTATCCTTTTCTGCCGTTTCAGAACGCTCTGGATGTGGAACGGTGGTTGCCGGATTCTCGAACCGATTGGAAGGCAGGCACACCGTTTGTCCTGCGGTATGTGGGATCGATCGTGCCGGACGGACAGCGTGAAAGTCTGAGAGATATCGCTCGCGCCGTGGCCCGATTGTCAGCCGACGGCATCGACGTGCAGCTCTGGATTCATTCACCGGCCCACGAGTCCGCGTATCTTCGCGACCTGTCCTCTCCGGCCGTTCGAATCGAAGGTCCGCCCGATCCGAAGTCGATCGCGCGGCTGCTGGCCGGAACGGATCTGCTGGTCCTGCCGTACAACTTCGATGCGCGAAGTGCCCGGTACATTCGGCTCTCCCTTCCGACGAAGGCGCCGGCGTATATGATTTCAGGAACGCCGATTCTAGTGTATGCTCCCGGCGACGTGGCGACCGCGCGCTATGCGACACAGGAAGGCTGGGGATATGTCGTTGCAACTCGAGGTGAAGAAGCGGTCATGTCGGCTGTTCGAACGCTCATGCAGCATACATCGCTCCGCGAGCAGCTCGGCCGACGTGCCCGTGAGGTCGCCGTGGCGCGACATGATGCGTCGGTGGTCAAGGCTGCCTTTTGGACGGCGCTCTGCGAAGCCCCTCGACAGAGAGGTGCCTAACAGCGACCCGCGATCCCTGTTGCGATGTCGCGGGGAATTTCATCGGCCCACCCTGGGACTCCTTGCGCGGGGGCGGTCGTCGTGAATCGGCTCAAGGTAGAGGTATGAGCGGGGAAGGCTCGAAAGAATCTATGCGGCGATCATCAGTGCAAGAGGATAACGAAGACGTCCGCCGGTATTGGAACCAGGAGGCTTGCGGCACCGCCCGCCCAATCGTGGGTGAGGTGCCGGAACTCAGTCGCGAGTGGTTCGAGCGGATCGAATCCTACCGCTATGAGCTGGAGCCTTTCATCCACTCGGTCGCGCAATTCACCCGTCACCACGGTCAACGTATGCTGGAGATCGGGGTCGGTGCCGGGACTGATCACCTGCAATGGGCGCGAGCCGGCTTGGACTGCCACGGGGTCGATTTGACCGAACGGGCCATCGAGGTCACACGCGCGCGATTGGCGTTGTATGGATTGACCAGCTATCTGCAACGGATCGATGCCGAAATTCTTCCCTTCCCCGATCAGTCATTCGATCTGGTCTATTCCTGGGGCGTCATTCATCATGCGGAGCATCCCGAGCGCATCATCGCCGAAGTCCGACGCGTGCTGAAACCGAATGGCCTGTTCATCGGCATGTTGTACGGGAGACATTCACTGGTCGCCCTGAAGTTGTGGGTGAAATATGGTTTGCTTCGCGGGCGGCCGGACAGAACGCTGGCTCATGTGGTCGCCCATCATATGGAGAGCCCGGGCACGAAGGCCTATACGATTCGTGAAGTGCGGGAGTTGTATGCGCAGTTTTCTCAGGTGACCGCCACTCCGGTGTTGACGCCCTATGACCGGCTGCGGCTTCCGGCCTGGCTGACGCAGTGGCTGCCCGCCCGATGGGGGTGGTTCATCTGCATTCATGCGGTCAAGTAAGTGGAGCAAGGGCATTCGACACAGAAGATTTTGATGGCCTGCGCCAACTACTGGACGACTCCGTTCCAAGTGGGTAGCCACCATCTGGCCCGTGGCTTCGTGGATGCCGGATGGACGGTTGGTTTCGTGTCGGATCCCATTTCTCCGCTGCATCTCCTGGGTCATGCGCGGAAGGAACTGGCAAGCAGGTTTCGGCTGTACCGACAGGGTGGCTTCTGGGATCTCGGCAAGAAACTCTGGGCCTACGTTCCGGCGGCATTGGCCACTCCGCGGAATGAGCCCCTGCTTCGCAGTCACGCGCTTGAGCGTGGCTGGGCCCATCTGACCTGGCCTTCGGTCGGCGGGGTGGTGCGGAACCACGGCTTCGGCGATGTCGATCTCCTGTACTGCGATAGCCCCAAGCATCTGTCCTGGCTCTCTCATGTTGCTCGTGCGCGAACCGTGTTTCGAGTTGCCGATAACACCTCGGGGTTCGGACGCACGACGCCCGCCGCCCGGGCAGCCGAACGTGAACTGGCTGCCGCCGCCGATCTGGTGGTGTACAGTGCGGAGACCTTGAAGGAATATGTGGAAGGCCTGAAGCCTCGTCGCATGGCCCATTTGCCGAACGGCGTTAATTTTTCCCACTTCGCCAGACCTGACGTGCCCGTTCCGTCCGAGTACGCCTCGATCCGACGACCCATTGCGGTCTATGCAGGCTATATGGACGCCTGGTTCGATTACGCGCTGCTGAATCGTGTGGTGGCGGCATTGCCGGACGTTTCGTTCGTCCTCATCGGGGGAACTCCCCATGCCCATGCCAGGTTTGCACCGGCGGCCAATCTGCATCTGCTCGGGCCCCGGCCGTTTTCACGGTTGCCGGAATATTTGCGGGCTGCGGATGTGGGGCTCATTCCGTTCGACGTGCGGAACCACCCGACATTGGTTCATAGCATCCATCCCTTGAAGCTCTATGAATACCTTGCGGCAGGGTTGCCTGTTGTCGCCACCCGTTGGCGTGAACTGGAGCGGCTGCAGAGCCCGGCGACGCTCTGTGAGTCTATCGAGCAGTTTGTGACGGCGATCGAAGGCTGCGTCACTCGCGAGCCTCAGCAGGATCTCTACCGAGCCTATGCGGAGCAAGCCGATTGGAAACACCGCGTCTCGCGGTTGCTGCAGTTGGCGCAGTCCGGTTGACCGAGAGGAGAGTGGCCTATTCAACAAGGACCCATCACCATCGACATGCGAATGGTGCAGTCTGCGGGCATCGGGACATACCTGCAAGAACTGGTTCCACGGTTGTTCAAGGTTTTGTCCAAGCCCGCCTTTTGTCTGCTCGGTCAGGCTGACCTCCTCCGCGGATTCAGCTGGGCTCAGCATCCGAATATCAGGATCATCGATTGCCGGGCGGGGATTTATTCACTACGCGAGCAGGTTGAGCTCCCGATGCGGATTCCCCGCGATACCACCCTCTATTGGTCCCCTCACTACAATATTCCATTGTTGTACCGAGGGCCTCTATTGGTGACGGTCCACGACACATTTCACCTGGCGATGCCGCAATTCGTGGACGGGTGGCATCGACGGGCCTATGCGCGCCTGATGTTTCGAGCCGTAAGGGCCAAGGCGGCCGCCATTGTGTGTGTCTCTCAATTTGCCAGGGACCAACTCCTGCAGTTCGTTCCCGAGGGACGGCAGGAAGTCATCGTGGTGCATAACGGGGTGGATGTCTCATGGTTCACGCCGGTGCCTGGCGGGCCGCCCCACGGGAAACCCTACGTACTCTTCGTCGGAAGCGTCAAGCCGCACAAGAACCTGTCCCGTCTGCTGGAGGCATTTGCCCTGGTGCAGAAGCACATTCCGCATGACCTGGTGATCATCGGTCGCCGGGAGGGCCTCATCACCGGCGACGCGTCGGCGATGGCGATGGCCTCCGCCATGGGCGATCGAGTGATCTGTGTCGGCGAGTTGGAGCATGGAGATGAATTGCTCCGTCGCTACTATCGGTACGCGGATGTTCTGGTGATGCCCTCGCTTTATGAGAGTTTCGGGCTTCCGGCCTTGGAGGCGCTGGCGTCCGGCTGTCCGGTCATCGTCTCCCGCGTCGCGGGGTTACCCGAGGTGTATGGAGAAGGCGCCATGTACTGTGATCCGTATGACCCGTCCGATATTGCGGAGCGCATCCGACTGATGGTGAGTGATCGCGGGGTGCGAGAACAGTACCTCACTGCCGGGCAGGCTGTGGCCACGCAGTACGATTGGGACACAACAGTAGAAAAGCTCGCTGCCGTCGTGTGCGCCTCCCGGCTGTGAGGCGCCGATGGTGAGGCATGCCGGTGAGCTTGAACTGAACCCCATCGACCCGATATCCCTGAGGTTTCCAATGCCGGCGGGAGGACGTTCGTTCAGGGCGCACATCGACGATCTGTGGCCTGCTCGCTCGCGTGTGTGGACATGAAAAAACTTCATCTCGTGGTTCTCAGCGATTTTGGATACGTGAACGGCGGCAACGCTGCCGTGGCGTTGGCGAGTGCCAGGGGGCTCGCTCGTCGCGGTCATGCCGTGACCCTGTTGTCCGCGGTCGGGGCGACGACGCCCAGCGATGATCCCGATGGGGTTCGATTGGTTTCAACCGATCAACAGGAGATTCTGACGGATTCGAACCGAATGCGAGCCATTCTTCAAGGGACGTGGAACGTCACGGCGGCCCGGATGCTTCGCGCGCTTCTTCGAGATCTCGATCCCGCCTGTACCGTGGTGCATCTCCATAGCTGGACCCAAGCCCTGTCCTCCAGTGTGGTGCGCGCCGCGTTGGCGGTAGGGGTTCGGGTTGTGTACACTATGCACGATTACTTTTCTCTGTGCCCCAACGGGACCTTCTTCAATCATCAACAGAACGAGATCTGCCGGCTCCGGCCGATGTCGCTCTCCTGTATCGCCAGCCACTGCGACAAACGCAGCTATTCGCATAAGCTCTGGCGAATCCTGCGACAGGCGGTGCAGGCCCACCGGGGAGGGATCCCCAATCGAATTCTTGATTTCATTGCCGTCTCGCCGTTCAGTCACGCGATCCTGGCGCCGGGTCTTCCCGCGGGGGCTCGCGTGTACCACGTCCCCAGTCCGATCGAGGTCTCACGGGACGTACCGGCGCGGGTTGCGGCAAACAGGGCGTTTGTGATGGTCGGAAAGATCACACAGGGAAAGGGCGCCATTGTGTTCGCCAAGGCCGCCCGCGCGTTGGGATGTGACGCCCTGTTCGTGGGCGACGGTCCCTGCGCTCAGGAAGTGGTGCAGGTGTATCCCCGTGCCCGAGTGACGGGATGGGTTTCCAGGGAAAAGGTGACGGAGTATCTGAAAACCGCCCGGGTGCTGGTGTTTCCCTCGTTATGGTACGAGACCGAGGGGTTGAGTGTGATTGAGGCCGCGGCGTTGGGAGTGCCGGCGATTGTATCCGGCACGTCGGCCGCGCGCATGTCCATTGCGGACGGGGTGACGGGGTTGTGTTTTGCAGGCGCCGACGAGGCGGACTTGATTCGAGCGATGCGGACACTCTCCGCCGACGATGCGCTCGTCGGGGCCATGGGGCAAGCCGCCCATCAGCGGTATTGGGAGAATCCCCGAACCTTAGACAGGCACGTGTCCGAGCTCGAAGCGGTCTATGAGCAGGCCTTGAGGGGACGGATATGACGGTCGCGGGCGTCTCATCTCCCGCTCATGCGGGCTTGGTCAATCGCCTGGGCTTGTGGATTCTCGCGATGCTCCTGCTCTCGCCGGCGGTGTTCAAAGTTCGTGTGATGGGTGGCCTCGTCGTCCATCCGTTCGTGCTGGCGCTGATCGTCGCATGGGGTTGGGTGTTGTATGCGAGTGCCGATACGTTTTCTCGACGGAAACGCGGGTGGTACTCTCCCGAGTGGCAGACGTGGAACACCCCGCTGATTCTGCTGGGGCTCTCGATCGCCGGATTGGCGCTGAGTCTCGGCATCAATTCCATTCGACTGGGATCGCTCCAATCGACCGGCTGGCTGCTCTTGCTGAAATGGGGGCTCTATCTGGCCCCGCTTCCGCTGACGGCGCTGCTGGCTCTTAGGACCGGCTTTCAGGTCGTCAGACTGGTCAGCTACCTGATTCCCGCGGTCGCCCTTCTCACGTTGCTCTATTCGTGCTTTCGAATGGGGCAGGCCCTCGATGGCCGGTATATCAATGCCTACGTCGATGCGTCCTCCACATTTTTTGCGATGGGCATGTTTGCGGAAGTTCTGTCGCCCGAGGGCCTGGTCGTACGCTCCGACACCGGTAGTCACGGGGCCTACGGCATGTACCTGGCTTTCGCATCGCTGTTCAGTCTTTGTTTGGCCTTGTTTCAAGGATGGCACGGCATAGTGAATCGCGGGTACGCGGTCCTGCAAGGGCTGATCCTTGCTCCCTTGTGCTTCATGGGCATTCTCTGGACCGGGTCGCGATCCAGCCTTGTCCTACTGCTTGGGGCCATCCTGATGTTGGGCCTCCTGACTATGGTCAATCCCGGAGGGCTGCTCGCGCGGTCCCGCCGCTTGGCGTTTGCCGGCCTGCTGTTCCTGATGCCGCTTGGTCTATTGGGACTGATTCACGTGCTTGAGGTGAAGGTCCCCACACTTGATCGGGTGCGGGACACACTGACCGCTTCCATGCAACTCGAACAAACCGTCCGCGGAGAACTGTCTCCCGTGGACGAGCGGCACGCGTCGACTCAGCGGGCGGTGCAGAACGTTCAGACGCGTGTCTGGCTCTGGGGCCAATCGTTCCGGTATCTTCTGCGGCATCCGTTCACCGTGGTGACCGGCATCGGGTATGACCGCCGCCGTTTCGTCGAAGAAGTGGTCGGGATCCCCTTCGAAGGTTTCAACTTCAACTACCAGACGGCTCATAACCTGTATCTCGATGTCCTGATCAAGGGCGGGATCGGACCGCTGCTGCCGCTCGTCGCCGCCTGTGTCTGGTTGCTGTGGGTGGGCATCAAGAGCGTCACGATTCCCGTGCGTGAGCCGAGTGCCGTCGTGCGTATCGGCGTCGGATGGATCGCCTTGGCCTGTTGGCCGCCGCTATTATTGGTCAGCCTGACCTGTGAGGAGTTGTTGACGGACAACTTGATGCTCCATTGGACCGCCTTGTTCGGCCTCCTTCTGGGATTGTGCGGGACGGCGCTGGCGGAATGGTTGCCGAATCGTATCGTACACATGACGGCGACTGCCGGGGTGGGCGGCGGGCCGGCCTACCTGACGGCGCTGGCGGACCACCAACTCGGGTCCCGCATGCAGGTGCGCGTATTCTGTTCGGACGAGAAGCCCTATGTCGAGATCTGGCGCCGGATGCCGTTGGACCTGTCCGTGCTGCCGATGCGACGCCCCAATGCGCGCTCGGTCTGGCAGTTGCTGAAAGAGTTGTTGCGCGCGCCGGCGCCGATTCATGCGCATGGTCGCGGGGCCGCGTTTTTTGCCATCTGGGTCAAGATTCTTGTCCGCGTGCCGGTGATCTATACGCCGCACGGGCCGCACTATGCCGACAACCAGGGATGGCGCTACCTGTCTGGCTGGCTGTTCGAGTTGTGCTGTCGCCTCTTGCTGGATGCCATCGTGTATGTGTCTCCGGGGGAGCGGGAGACCGCTCGTCGGCATCGGCTGCCGACGTCGAACTCCCTTGTGGTGTTGTCGGGACTGGTTCAAGAAAACGCGCAGTCGATTCATTCCGGTGATACGGGGAAGAGCTTACGTGCAGAACTCACGATCCCGGACGGGAGATTCCTCATCGGATGGATCGGCCGGTTTCACCGCCAGAAGGGCCTGGATATTCTCCTTGAGTCCGTGCGGATCGTGTCGACGCAAGTACCCGAGGCCACGTGGGCGGTGATCGGGGAGGGCAGTGAAGAGGACCGACGACGGTATCGATCGATCCTGGATACCCTTCCACAGCCGGATCGGGTGCTGTTCCTCGGCGGGCGGCCGGATGCGTTTGCCTTGATGAGAGCCTTCGATCTCTTCGTCTCGACCTCTCGCTGGGAAGGGCTTCCGCTCGTCTTGCTGGAGGCGATGGAGCAGGGCATTCCTATCGTGGCCAGTGATGTGATCGGGAACCGTGATGTGCTGCAGGGGTGGGGCATGCTCTTCAATGCCAACGACCCCAAGGCGGCGGGCGAGGCGCAAATTCGTCTGGCGCTCGATGCCCCGTTGCGGGCGCGGCTGACGAAGCTGGGTCGGGAGGTCAGGCGGTCACGATTCGCGCTGAGTCGAATGTTGCGGGAAATGGATCAGGCGTATTATGAAATTCTAGGAGCCTCGATCTTCCCGAACGGTCAGCCTTCCGGATCCGTTGTCGCAACGCCGGCAGACGCGTCCACCCGGTGGTCCGCCGGGGTGTCCTTTCCGGGGTAACCCGGGTACTGTGCCGCGTCCGGCGCAACCGTCCGAGGCGTCAGCAGGTGTGCGAGAGCTGGAGTATCGCATAGGGAGCGCAGTTCGTGAGACGAACCGGGCAGGCAGACATTCCCGAGGCCGCAACTGCCCGGGAGAGAGTAGCAGAGGCCGGTGCCCCTGCCATACCCGTCAGCCGCGCCGCGGGTCCATTGATCCTATCGGACGTCCTGCTGCAGGGGATGCGCTATCTGCTGCTGCTCTATCTGGGATACCGTTCACTGACCTATGCGGGCGCGTTTTTGTTGGGGTCCGCCCTGGGTGCGGTGCTGGGGGGGATGGTCGATTTTGGAATCAACCAGTATTGGCTGAGACTGACCGGCCCGGACCTGTGCCTGAATCAGCGGACCTTCTCTCGTGTGTTGCGTGGCAAGGTGCTGGCGTGCCTGGGCGGACTTCTCTGTATCGGTGGAGGGATCGCGTTGGGTGCCTGGAGTCCCTCACTACCGATGGCGATGGTCGTCGGCATCGGGCTTGCGGCGACGCAGGTGCTGGCCGAAACCTGTGAGGCCGCAGGGTTGTCGCTGCACCGGTATCAGATGGTGGCGCTTTTCCGGGTGTTGATGAGTGTGGGGATGTATGGTGTGCCTCTTGTGTTGGCTTGGACCCTGCAGCAGGAAGCGAATCATGCGGGTCTCGACCTGGCCCTGCTCGCAGGACTGATGATTGGAGTGCTTCTGTGCGGTCTGTATGCGTGGAGGATGATGGCGTTGCTTCCGGGAGGGACGTACGGGAACCGCGGGTATCGCCGTGCTTGGTGGGAGGCTCGCTGGCTCGGCTTGAACCAGATCGCCATCGTGCTAGATGTCCGGGCTCCGTTGCTCATTCTTGGTTTCATGCTGGGAGCGTCGGCGGTGGGGCTCTATGGTCTGGTACAACGGACGACCGCTGTGGTGGAATTGGCGTGGGCCTCACTCTCTCGACTGCTGTTGAGATCCTATGCCGAGATGGTCGGAGAGAAGGGGTCGGATCAGATCAAGGCCCGTGTGCGCATGGCCGGCCTCGTCACGGTCGCCGTCATGGCCATCGCCTCAGCCGGCCTGTGGAGCGCCATCATCTTTTATGGGAGATTCGCGGAGGTTTCGACGGAGACCGTCGTGGCGCTCTCTCTCTTGCAGTGGGCGGTCGTGGCCATCGGGTTCAGTTCCGTCAAGCGTCCGTTTGTGTCAGGGCTGATCGCGCTGTTCCAAGAGCGGCTCGTGTGTCGGGTCAATGTGACCGCCGCGCTGATCGGACTGCTGCTGGTTCCGCTGTGCATACGATATTGGGGTATCTGGGGGCCGGTCATGGCCTGGATTGTGTTGGAGGTCGCGGCCTGTCTGGTGCTGGTGCTGTTGTTTTTCTACGTATCCGGTCAAGCAAGACCCGCGCTGGTGACGAGGGCCTCCGGCGGAATAGGTGGCTATACGAAATGAAATCGCGTCGCTGAATGAAGTCGTTACGAGTTGCGATTGTCCACGATTGGCTCACCGGGATGCGGGGCGGCGAGCGCTGCCTGGAGGCGTTCTGCGAGCTGTTCCCCGATGCCGATCTCTACACCCTGCTGCACATCAAGGGGACGGTGTCGCCCACGATCGAGCGTCACCGGATCACGACCAGTTTCGTTCAATCCTTCCCGCTGGCCGCGCGGTACTATCGGTATTATTTGCCCGTATTTCCTGCTGCGATCGAGCATGTTCGCCTCCCGTCCTACGACCTGGTCTTAAGTTCGAGCCATTGTGTGGCCAAGGGCATTCGCCCGCCGGCGGGAGCGAAACATCTCTGCTACATTCATGCGCCCATGCGGTATGTGTGGGATCAGTTCGACAACTATGCCGGCGGCGGGCGATCGGGAGTCGTGGCGAGATTGGGCATGGAACTGTTCCGGAAGCGTCTGCAGGCCTGGGATGTGGCCTCCGCCGCTCGGGTGGATCAATTCGTGGCCAATTCTCGGAACATCGCCGGGAAGGTGCAACGGTATTACGACCGGCCGGCGGCCGTGCTGCATCCCCCGGTCGATTGGCAGACGTTTCAAGCCGCGGAACAATCGGAGGACTTCTATTTCATGGTCACGGCCTTTGCGCCGTATAAACGGGTTGATCTGGCCATTCAGGCGTGTAATGTTATGAAACGACGACTGAAGATCATCGGCAAGGGGCAAGAGGAGGCGCGGTTGCGCAAGCTCGCCGGCCCGACGGTCGAATTTCTGGGCTGGCAGCCGGACGAGGTGGTCAGGGATCACTATGCGCGCTGTCGGGCGTTGCTCTTTCCAGGCGAGGAAGATTTTGGTATCGTCCCATTGGAAGCGATGGCCTGCGGCAAGCCTGTGCTTGCCTTCGGGCGCGGGGGAGCGCTGGAGACCGTGGTGCCGTTGACGGGTGTCGGATCCGTCGAGGGCACACCTGTGCGAGGGGGAACCGATTCTGTGACCGGTGCGGGGAACGTTGCCACGGGAGTGTTTTTCTTCACTCAGTCGGTCGAATCCGTTGTCGAGGCGATGGAGTCCTTCGAGCGTCGCCGGACGGAGTTTGATCCGCATGCCATTCGTGACCACGTGGCCGCCTTCGACCGCCGGCTGTTCAAGGAGCGCATGAAAGCCTTCGCGATGGGGGCGTTGACCGGTACGGCTTCATAGAGGGAGCATGCTCAGACGCCACTCCCAATTTCTCAAAAGTCTGCTGTTTTGTATCGATCTCGGGCTGATCTGCGCCTGCTGGGTCGGAGCCTACTACCTTCGTTTTTCAGAGATCGTGGAACCTGCCACCAAGGGCATTCCTCCTCTCCGGATCTATCTGCTGTTGTTGGTGCCGATCATCGCAGTCTGGGGCATGTCGTTCCAGGCCTTCGACCTCTACCGCCCGCGACGGATGGGCACGCGGTTGTCGGAGTTTCTCGACGTGGCGAAAGCCAATACCCTCTCCGTGCTGATTCTGGTGGCATTGACCTTTTTCTTCCGGCAGTACGAATATTCCCGACTGGTGCTCCTCTATTTCTGGCTGTTGAACCTCATCACCCTGGGTTTTTCGCGGGTGCTGTTCCGGGAGGCGCTTCGGTTCCTGCGTCGGCACGGATACAATCAACGCCATGCGCTGGTCATCGGCACCAGCCGGCTGGGACGACGGGTGGTGGACGCGCTCGCTCAGCATCCGGAGCTGGGGGTGAAAGTGCATGGGTTCTTGAGCGCCGATTCCCGGAAGGTGGGTGAGCGGATCAACGGGGTGCCGGTGATCGGGCGGTACGATGACCTGCAGGAACGTGTTCAGTCAGGTGTCGATATCGTCTTTGTCTGCCTGCCTCCGGAGGACGAGCAGTGGGCTGAAAAAATGTTTACCTGTTTGGCCACGACGATGGTCGAAGTGAAGGCCTTGCCCGCGATGTGCGAATTTGTGAGCCTGCGCGCGGAGGCCGAGATGTTCGAGGGCCTTCCGCTCATCACGTTGCAGGGATCGCCGTTGTACGGGTGGAATCTGGTCATCAAACGGGTGTTGGATGTGGTCGGCGCATCGGCGGCGCTGGTGGTATTCTCCCCGGTGTTATGCGCGATCGCGGCCTTGGTGAAACTGACTTCGCCCGGCCCGGTCTTTTTCCGTCAACTCCGTATGGGATTGGACGGGCAGGCGTTCGAAATGTTGAAATTCCGTTCCATGAAGCTCGATGCGGAGTCGGAAACCGGCCCGGTCTGGACGCAACCCAATGACGATCGCCGGACACCGATCGGCGCGTTTCTGCGCCGAACCAGCTTGGATGAGTTGCCGCAATTCTGGAACGTGCTGCGCGGGGAGATGAGCATCGTCGGTCCCAGGCCCGAACGGCCCGAGTTCATCGCCCGGTTTCGAGAAACACTTCCGCAGTACATGCTGCGGCACAAGATGAAAGCCGGGATTACCGGGTGGGCGCAGATCAACGGATGGCGTGGCAACACGTCACTGGAACGGCGGATCGAGCACGACCTGTACTACATTGAACACTGGTCGATCTGGTTCGACTTCAAAATCATGCTGCTCACGGTCTGGCGAGGGTTTATCCACCGGCATGCGTATTGATATTTTGTGCCGCCGTGCCCAACCGGCTGCTTCCGGCCGGAGCGGCATTGGGGCGCGCCGGACACTCCGACATCCCCGAGTTTTCTTGAGTTTCACTTGATGGCTTGTTAACATCGGCCTCAATTGAAAGCCATCGCATGCCCAGCACAACACGCCGCACAAAAACTTCCGCCAAGCCTCGTTTCTCGCTTCAAGAAACACTTCGAGGAATCCGGTTATTTGCGACGGATGTCGATGGGGTCTTGACCGACGCCGGCATGTACTATTCCGAGTCCGGCGACGAGTGGAAAAAGTTCAATACGCATGACGGGATGGGGATCAAACTCTTGCAGAAGGCCGGGATTCTGACCGCGATCATTACGCAGGAGTCGACAAAAATCGTGATGCGCCGCGCGCAAAAGCTGACGATTCCCGAAGTGCACCAGGGTGTGTATGACAAGCTCGCCGTGCTCAAGGAGCTGATTGCACGGCATGGCTTCTCGATGGATCAGGTGGCCTACATCGGTGACGATGTGAACGATCTCCAGGCCCTGGGTGCAGTCGGATTTTCAGCCGCCCCGGCCGACGGAATGCCGCCGGTGCTGAAGACGGTTCGATATGTGTGCAAGAAAAAGGGCGGAGAGGGCGCGGTACGGGAAGTGGCCGATCTCATTCTGGCGGCTCGGTAGCCACGCTGAGCCACTCACAATCACGCTATGTCGAAGATGAAGGGCGCTCCATGGATATGACGGAACATCTCTATCCGGTTATTCTGGCCGGCGGCAGCGGGACGCGGTTCTGGCCGCTAAGCCGCCATCTCTATCCGAAGCAATTGCTACGGATCATCGGCGACGAGACGCTCATTCAGCAGACGATGCGACGCGTCCTCTCCTGCGCGAAGCCCGAGCAGGTCATCATCTCGACCAATCCGGGCCAGGCGGATTCGATTCGGGTGCAATTGGGAGAGTGGAAATCCGCGTTGAAAGATAACTACGTGGTCGAGCCGGTCGGTCGCAATACGGCCCCCGCCATTGCGCTGGTGGCTGCCGAGCTTCTGCTGCGCGATCCTCATGCGATGATGCTGGTCTTGCCTGCGGATCATGTCGTGACCGGTGAGAAGGCGTTCAAGGCGGCGGTGGCGCTGGGTGTGCAACTGGCCGAACAGGGACATTTGGTGACGTTCGGGATCAAGCCGACCAGACCTGAAACGGGGTATGGGTATATACAGCCCAACCGACGGAAGTCTCTGGCCAAGAAGGGGCGGCTGACGGGTCATCCGGTCGCAAGATTTGTCGAGAAGCCGAACCGGACCAAGGCGGCGCAATACTTAAAAAACGGTCACTTCTATTGGAACAGCGGGATGTTTCTCTGGAAGGCCGCCACTATTCTCGAAGAAATTCAGCAGCACCAGCCGCAACTGGCCAAGGCGATTCAGCGGGTCCATGCGCTTATGGCCTCGGGTGCTGAGCCGGGGCTGGTCGAGGCAGCCTATAAGAAAGTGCCCTCGGTGTCGATCGATAACGGGGTCATGGAACAGTCGGCCAATGCAGCGATGATTCCCGTCGGATTCGGATGGTCGGACGTGGGCAATTGGAGCAGCCTCGAAGAGGTCGCGCCACGCGACAAGTCCGGGAACGTCGTCAGCGGGCGCGTCATCGATATGGACAGCACCAATTCCGTGCTGTACGCCGATCGCCGGGTCGTCGCGACCATCGGGCTTTCCGACATGGTGGTGGTCGATACGCCGGATGCGACGTTGATCTGTCCGAAGTCGCGCTCACAAGATGTGAAGCAGATGGTTGAGATCCTTAAACAGCAGGGAGCTCCTGAACACTTGGAGCACTTGACCGTGTTTCGTCCGTGGGGATCCTACACGGTCTTGGAAGAAGGCCCTGGGTACAAGGTCAAGCGGGTGACGGTGAATCCCGGAGGGCGTCTGTCGCTGCAACTCCATCATAAGCGCAGTGAGCACTGGGTCGTCATCGCCGGGACTGCGCGGGTCACGAGAGGCGAAGAGCTCCTGGATCTGCGGGTGGGGCAGAGCACGGCCATCCCGGTCGAGACGCCTCATCGCCTTGAAAATCTCGGTTCGGAGACGTTGCATATCATCGAAGTTCAGAACGGCCCCTACCTCGGGGAGGATGACATCGTGCGTTTTCAGGACGCCTACGGCCGAACCTCCGTACGGTGACGGGTGACTGGAAAATTGGTGACGTACGTGCCGTGAAGAATCGTCAGATCACCACATCGAACCTCGGACTCGGAGTAATGCATGGCACTGTTTCGTGAATATGATTTGAGGGGCGTTGTCGGAGAAGAACTCACGGAAGCCATCGCCGAGCAGGTGGGGCGTGCCTACGCCACCATGGCACGGGAACAGGGCGCCTCGCGAATCAGCCTCGGCCGGGACGGGCGATTGAGTTCGCCCGGCTTGCAGCAGGCCCTGCTGCGTGGCCTGCTGGCAGGCGGCCTGGATGTGGTCGACTTGGGGCTGTGCGCCTCGCCGCTCCTGTACTTCTCATTGTTCACCTTGCCGGTGGACGGCGGCATCATGATCACCGGCAGCCACAATGCCGCTGAATACAACGGCTTTAAGATCTGCATCGGGAAAGAAGCGATTCACGGAGAGGAGATTCAGCGATTGCGGCGGGTCATGGAGGCCGGTCAAGTTACCACCGGTTCAGGACGACTCTCCTCTCATCCCATCATCCCGGACTACTTGGAGCATCTCAAAACGAATTTTTCCGGCGTGCGGGCGGACCATCTCCATGTCGTGATCGATTGCGGTAATGGCGCGGCTTCGTTGGTGGCCAAGCAGGCCCTTGAGCAGATGGGGTGTCGCGTGACTGGCCTCTATGACGAGTTGGACGGGCGGTTTCCCAATCACCATCCTGACCCCACCGTCGTGGAAAATCTGCAGGATCTGATCGCGACGGTGCGGGAGAAAAAGGCGGATGTCGGCATCGGATACGACGGCGATGCCGATCGGATCGGTGCGATCGACGAGCGGGGAGAGATTCTCTGGGGTGATCGCCTCATGATTGTCTATGCGCGGGATATCCTGACCCAACGCCCGGGCACCACCTTTATCTCCGAGGTCAAGGCTTCGCAATGCCTGTACGACGATATTGCCGCCAAGGGCGGGCGTCCGATCATGTGGAAGACCGGTCATTCCCTGATGAAGGCCAAGCTGAAAGCCGAGTCCGCGGTCCTGGCCGGTGAAATGTCGGGCCATATGTTTTTTGCCGATCGGTATTTCGGTTTCGATGATGCGATCTATGCGTCCTGCCGGTTGGTTGAGATTCTGGCCAAGACCAAGCGGTCGCTCTCCAGTTTGGTCGCCGACCTTCCCCAGACCACGGTGACGCCGGAGATCCGGGTCGACTGCCCGGATACGCTGAAGTTTCAACTGGTCGATCAGGTGCGCACGCAATTGGCCGCCTATCTCGCTGAGGGCCAGCCCGTCGGTGCGTCGAATCTTCGCATGCGCGAGTTGGTGACGATCGACGGGGTGCGCGCGATTTTCGAAGACGGGTGGGGCTTGATTCGAGCCTCCAATACCCAGCCTGCGTTGGTGCTCCGCTTTGAGGCCCCGTCGCCGGCCCGGCTGGATGTGATTCGCGCGACGATTGAAACCGAGCTCGCGCAGGCACGACGTGTGCTGTCGACGTAGCGTGTCCCGCTATTCTGCCTCCCTCCGTCTCAGCCTGTTCCTGGCCGTCACGATCCTGGCGACAGTCGTTGCCTCTGCCCCGTTGCTCTCTTATGCAACACCGGACGGGCAGATCCTCACTCCTGCCGCGTTGCCCTTTGCAAACGGCGAGCGATTGTCCTACGACGTGACCTGGTTGGGCATGCGCGCGGGAATCGCGACCATGATCGTTCAGGAGGGCCCGGTCGAGGGGCCCCGGCCGCAGCTCACTTTTGCCATGACGGCTCGATCGAGCCCGACCGTTACCAAGTTTTATCCCGTCGATAACCGCGGGGTATCCGTGGTCGATCGCGAATCCTTCCTGCCCCGGCACATGACGTTTGCCAGGAGGGAGGGCAAGCGGTTCAACGATTTCGACTATACGTTCCGGCATACCGAAGGGCTGGTTACTGCCGTCAAAGACGGGAAAAGCGACGAATTGCCGATCCCTTCCGATGCGCAGGACGCCATGTCGTGCCTGTATTATGTGCGCAAGGTGCTGCCCTTCGTGCCGGGGGCCTCGCTGGCAATGACGGTGCATCACGACAAGAAGAACTACAAGATGGACGTGCGGGTCGAAGCCCTTGAAACAGTGGAGGGGGCGTGGGGAAAGCGGCAGACGGCCCGGGTGGTGGTCATCATGCCGTTTCAGGGCATTTTCCTGAACGAGGGCAATATTCGCGTCTGGTTCACGAACGATGAGCATCGGGTGCCCGTCAGAATGAAGGCCAAGGTCGTGGTAGGGTCGATTGTGGCCGAATTGACCGACGGGTACCGACCGACCTCACAACCGTAACCTGCCTGCCTTGGTTTGCTCGTCCGGACGGAAACCGCTATAATCACGCCGAGTTCGTGGGGAGGGCTTCGGCTCTGTCCGAAGCCCTCTTCATTTCGACCGGTCGTCGTTCAGTTCACGAGGAACCCTGAGCATGGCGAAATTTCCCATTACATTGAGCCGCTTTATTATCGAGCAACAGGCCGCGCATCCCGAAGCGACCGGAGAATTCTCTGTCCTGCTGACCCAAATCGGCCTCGTCGGAAAAATGATTGCGCATGACTTACGCAGAGCCGGATTGAACAAGATCCTTGGCACCACCGGGGAGACCAATATTCAAGGTGAGGTGGTCAAGAAGCTCGATCAGATTGCCAATGATACCTTTGTTCGCGTGTTCGAGCACAGCGGTCTGGTGTGTGTCTTGGCGTCTGAAGAGATGGAAAAACCTCTGAAAATGGTTCATGAAGGAGCCAAGTACATGCTCTTGGTCGATCCCCTGGACGGATCCTCCAATACCGATGTCAATATGCCATTGGGAGCCATTTTCTCCATCCGCAGATCGCAGCTGGGGCAGCGACAGTCTGTGGAGGACGAGTTGCTTCAACGGGGGACCGAGCAAATCGCCGCAGGGTACGTGTTGTATGGGGCGAGCACCATGCTCGTGTTTACGGTCGGCCAGGGCGTGCATGGCTTCACCCTTGAGCCGTCCATCGGTGAATATCTTCTGTCCAACGAGAACATTCGAATTCCCTCAAGGGGCAAGGTCTATTCGGTCAATGAGGGCAACTACCATCGTTGGCCTGCCGGTACACAGAAATATCTCGATTCGCTGAAAGTGCAGGACAAGGCGACCGGGCGTCCCTATAGCGGACGATATAGCGGGTGTCTGGTCGCGGATGTTCATCGCATACTCCTGGGTGGCGGCATCTATTTGTATCCGGGTGAGACTGCCAAGCCGGAAGGAAAACTGCGATTGATGTATGAGGGAAATCCGCTTGCGATGGTCGTGGAACAGGCTGGAGGAAAAGCGACGACGGGGACGATGCGCATTCTCGACGTTGAACCGAAAGCCCTCCATCAGAGGGTGCCATTGATCATCGGGAGTGCCGAGGATGTCGCTCAGGCGGAAGCCTATATTCAAGGACGTGCGTAACGACTCATGTGACTGAGGTTTGTTGGGAGGATGATTATGAGCAATCGGGTTCAAGAAATTCTGAGCTGGTACGAGAGTGACAATGCCGGAACGAAGACGAACATTGCGCGGCTGCTGAATCACGGCAAGCTGGCGGGCACGGGGAAATTGGTGATCCTGCCGGTGGATCAGGGGTTCGAACATGGTCCGGCCAGAAGTTTTGCGCCCAATGCCGGCGGCTATAATCCGCATTACCATTTCCAGCTGGGGCTCGATGCCGGGTGCAACGCCTACGCGGCTCCACTCGGATTCATCGAGGCCGGTGCCGGCTATTTCGCCGGGCAAATACCACTCATCCTCAAGCTCAACAGCCACGATACGCTCCATGACGAGAAGGATCCGATGCCGTCTGTGACGGGCAGCGTGCGAGATGCCTTGCGATTGGGTTGTTCGGCGGTGGGATTCACGATTTATCCGGGCTCGTCCCACTGCAATGCGATGTATGAACAGTTGCGCGCGATTGCGGAAGAAGCCAAGAGTTGCGGGCTGGCCGTCGTGGTCTGGTCGTACCCGCGCGGGTCAGGATTGAGCAAGGAAGGCGAGACGGCGTTGGACGTCGTGGCTTATGCCGCCCAGATTGCGGCGCAGTTGGGCGCCCATATCATCAAGGTCAAATTGCCCACGGCCCATCTGGAGCAGGCGGCTGCCAAGAAGGTCTATGAAGCTGAAAAGGTGCCGATCTCGACCTTGGCGGAACGGGTCAAACATATCGTGCAAAGTTCGTTCGACGGGCGCCGGATCGTCATCTTCTCCGGCGGCGCGAAGAGCGACGAAAAGACGGTGTTCGAGGAAGTCCGTGCAATTCGTGATGGCGGGGGATTCGGTTCCATCATCGGCCGGAATTCCTTCCAACGTCCCAAAGCCGAGGCCGTCAAGTTCTTGAACACCATCATGGGACTGTATGCGGGAGAGAAGCCCTAACCGGCGCCTCCGTCCGCACGGATCACAATGAACGACTTTCAGATCCCAACGGAGCAGCAGCCTCCGAGGCGGTCCTGGATATTTCCCGCACTGCTCTTGATCGCGGGGGTATTGATCGGGGTCATTCTGACCTCCGATCTCGGCTGGTTGCCGACCGGACATGCGGTTCCGGAATCGGTTCCTCCTCCGGTCGCAACCCCGGTCTCCACGGCGGTGCAGCCCACGCTGCCCGGCGCGGGTGGGCAGAGTTTCGTCGATGTCGCTAAAGTCGTGAAGCCGGCCGTCGTGAACATTTTTGCGACACGGAATGGATCCAGCGAGGAGGGGAAGGGCACCCCGTTTGAGGATCCATTTTTTAGACGATTTTTCGGCGAAGAATGGATGAAGCGGTTCGAGGCGCCGAAGGAACGCAAGGAACGAGGGTTGGGGTCTGGCGTCATCGTCGATCCGAACGGTCTCATAATCACCAACAATCATGTGGTGAGCAAGGCTGACGAGATCAAGGTCTTCCTCTCCGACAAGCGTGAGTTCAAGGCCAAGCTGGTCGGCACGGATGCCAAGACCGACGTTGCCGTGCTGAAGATCGAGGCCGGTGGATTGCCGACCGTCGCCTGGGCCGATTCCGACAAGCTGGAGGTGGGTGAGTTTGTGCTGGCAGTGGGCAATCCGTTCGGGTTGACGCAGACGGTGACGCTGGGGATCGTCAGCGCCCTTGGTCGCGCGGCCGGCATCGCCGAATATGAAGACTTCATTCAGACCGATGCGGCGATCAACCCGGGGAACTCCGGCGGCGCTCTGGTGAATGTGCGCGGTGAACTGGTCGGTATCAATACAGCGATCTATAGCCAGAGCGGCGGGAACATGGGAATCGGCTTTGCCGTTCCGAGCAACATGGCTCATTCCATCATGGAGCAGCTGGTCCAGCATGGCAAAGTCGTGCGCGGCTGGTTGGGTGTCTCGATCCAGGAGTTGACGCCAGAATTATCTTCGCAGTTCGGCGTGCCGAAAGACGTGAAGGGTGTCCTCGTCAGCGACATCATGGACGACAGTCCGGCGAAGAAGGCAGGTTTTGAGCGCGGCGATGTGATCGTCGAATACGATGGGAAACCGATGGATTCTCCGGCTCACTTGCGGAATGCCGTGGCTCAGACGGTAGTGGGGAAGAAGGTGACGGTCAAGCTCATCCGCGAAAAGAAGCCCAAGTCCATCGAACTCACGATTGCTGAGCAGCCGAAGAATCTGGCACAAGCCGGGGTTGAAGAGGGCGGAGAATCGGTGGCTCCCGCCGGCTTACTCTCGGACGTCGAGGTGCGGGAGTTGAACACCGAACTGGCCGGCCGGTATGGCTTGAAGTCGAGCGATCACGGGGTGGTGGTGGTGCGGGTTAAACCGGGGAGTCCCGCGGAAGAAGCCGGTGTGCGTGAAGGGGATCTCGTACTGGAGGTGAATCGCAAAGCCGTGGGGACGTTAAAGGCGTATGAACATGTCGCCGCGAATTTGCCGAAAGACCAGGCGGTCTTGCTCCTGTTGAGACGGCAGGGGCGAGCCATTTATCTGACGCTGAGGCCGTGATCGCACCGAATCGTTCGTTCGGGGTTGGTCACAGAGAGGAGGCAAACAGTATGGTAACACGGGCCATATTTGTTCTTCTCAGCGCTCTTGCCGGCATGGCCCTGTTTCTTCGGGCCCAGGATCCAAGTCGCGAGTTTTTGTTGATGGGATTGGGAATGGGAGGGGTGGCCGGTGGGCTCATCCTGGCCGGCGAGTATGCGCTCCGCAGGCTTTCATTCGGCATTATTGTCGGCGGTGCCGTGGGGCTCGCCGGTGGTCTTATTCTGACGGGTTTGGTGGAGTGGGTCGGGAGTGCGGTCTTCGATGTGGAGACCTTCCTGTTTCATATCGGCGGGTTGGTGTTTCTTTTAGGGTTGCCCTATCTGGGGTTGGCCATGGGCGCGCGGTTCGGCAACGAACAGTTCCCCGGTCTGGACCAGGGGCCGACGGCAGCCGGGGCTTCCCATGCCAGCCTTAAAGTATTGGATACGAGCGTCATCATCGACGGCCGGGTTGCCGACCTCTGTGAGACAGGGTTTCTGGAAGGGCCGTTTCTGGTTCCCCACTTTATCTTGAATGAATTACAGCACATCGCAGACTCGTCGGATTCTTTGAAAAGGGCGCGCGGGCGTCGCGGGTTGGATATTCTCAACAAGATTCAGAAAATGTCGGGCATCGATGTCCGGATCATCGACGAAGATTTCCCCCATGTGAAGGAAGTGGATGCCAAGCTCGTGGTTCTGGCGAAGAAAGTCGGGGGGCGCATCGTCACGAATGACTTGAACCTGAACAAAGTCGCCGAATTGCAGGGCGTGCGAGTGTTGAACATCAATGAGCTCTGTAATGCGCTGCGTCCGGTCGTGTTGCCCGGTGAAACCATTCGGGTCTTCGTCTTGAAGGAAGGCAAAGAGGCGGGCCAGGGCGTCGCATACCTGGATGACGGCACGATGATTGTCGTGGACAATGCTCGACGTTGTATCGGCCGTAATGTGGATGTGACTGTGACCAGTGTGCTTCAGACGACGGCGGGGCGCATGATCTTCACCCGTTTGAAGGAAGAGTCCGAGCGCGAAGAGTATCAGGTTGCGCGTGGGTAGTTTGGCGAGACGGAAGAGCGGTGGCCCAATGGAATCCTCCGTCCTCCGGGGAGGCGCATCGAGCTCCCACGATTGCCTAGGTTTGGCCTTGTCCCCTTGCTGCTCACGTGAGTGTGCCGGTGTCCGCTCGTAACGCGAAGCCGTCGCTGGCAGGGCCGCGCACGGTGGCCCTGGTTCCGGCCGCCGGTCGTGGGCTTCGCATGGGCGGCCGTATCCCCAAGCAGTTTCTTGCGTTAGGGGGGCGGCCGATTCTCGCGCAGTCCCTCCTTGTGCTCCAAGCTTCCCCGCTCATTCACGAGATCATTCTGGCTGTGCCCCAGTCGGAACGTCAGTATTGCCTAGATCATATCGTGGCGACGGGTGAGTTCAGCAAGGTGACCAAGGTTGTACCGGGGGGAGCGCAGCGGCAGGATTCCGTGCGTCATGCCCTGGCCGAGGTGAGTCAGGAGGCCGAGATGGTCCTGGTTCATGACGCGGTGCGGCCGTTTCTCACCGAGGACATGATCCGCAGAGTCGTGGCTGCGGCTGTCGAGCATGGGGCGGCCATCATCGCGCTGCCGATGCGCGACACGGTGAAGTATGTGGGGGCCGGCGGGGTGATCGAACGGACCGTCGATCGCCGCCCTCTCTGGTTGGCCCAGACGCCGCAGGCGTTTCGTCGTGACTGGTTGGAAGAGGGGCATCACAAGGCCTTCTTGGCCGGTGTGCAGGCGACGGATGACGCGCACCTCGTGGAATTGATCGGAAAACCGGTCGTGGTGGTCGAGGGGAGCGGAGAAAATATCAAGGTGACGAGGCCGGAAGATCTCGTGATCGGAGAAGCGATTCTCAGCTCACGAACGGCGGCAAGGAGTCCAGAATGACGGCTGTACGCGTGGGATGTGGATGGGATATTCATCCGATGGTGGCGGGACGAAAATTAATTCTGGGTGGACTCGAAATTCCGCACCACAAGGGGCTGCAAGGGCATTCCGATTCCGATGCGTTAGTTCATGCCATTTGCGATGCGTTGCTCGGGGCGATGGGAGAAGGAGATCTCGGGCGTCACTATCCGAGCTCGGATCAGCGGTTCAAGAATATTTCGAGTCTCAAGTTACTCGAAGACGTCGTTCAGAAGCTGCGCGCCAAGGGCTATCGTCTGGCCAATGTGGACAGCACGATCATTGCACAGGCGCCCCGGTTGAGCCCGCATCTGGCCGCCATGCAGAAGATTATTGCCGGGGTGCTTGAAGTGGATCCCGATCTGGTGAATGTAAAAGTGAAAAGCGGCGAAGGATTGGATGCGGTAGGGCGTGAAGAAGCGATTGCGGCGCAGGCGGTCTGTCTGATCGAGCGAGGCTAGAGCCTATTCGCTGGTGCGCTCACGAGTCTGGTACCACCTATGTTCAAGACTATCTCTCAGGACCTCCAAGCGATTTTTGACCGGGATCCTGCCGCCACCAGCAGGCTCGAAGTCATTGCGACTTATGCGGGATTTCACGCTCTGTTGGCCTATCGGCTCGCACATTGGTTGAAGGGGCATCGTGTGCCGTTCCTGCCCCGCGCGATTTCCCAATTGGCCCGCTGGTTGACGGGAATCGAGATCCATCCTTCCGCCAAGATCGGTGAGCGATTTTTTATCGATCACGGCATGGGTGTGGTGATCGGAGAAACGGCTGAGGTCGGAGACAACGTCACCCTGTTTCAGGGCGTGACGCTTGGTGGAACGGGGAAGGAGCGCGGCAAGCGCCATCCCACGCTCGGCAGCCATGTGGTCGTCGGGGCGGGGGCGAAGATCCTCGGCGGGATTACGATCGGCGACAACGTGAAAATCGGCGCGAATTCCGTCGTCTTGAAGTCGGTTCCCCCCAATTCGACGGTGATCGGGGTGCCGGCCAGGATCATCAAGTCGCAAGGGGAGCGGCTCCCCGATGCGACCATGGACCATACCAATATGCCGGATCCGACCGCCGATCGATTTGCCGCGCTCGAACTGGAACTGATCGAGTTGCGAAAGAAGCTCGAAAATCGAGACCCCAACAGCCTCCGGTAGCATCCCCTCACTCCTCCGCTGACGAACCCATCTATTCCCGTTGTGTTGAGATACGTAACGTAGGCCTGTGGTAGACAGTGCAGGTGAATGACCGGCGGGCTGTCGAGCCCCGGCGCGGCCGTGCGGTCGCGCCAGGGCGCTACGACTAGTTGGACAGGCACTCCTTCATAAACTTCTTGCGCTCGTCGCCGGCCAGTTTCTTGGCTTTGGCATCCTTGTTACAGGTCGTCATCTTGTTCTGTTGTGAGGCACCGGCAGCGGCTTTCTCCGGTTTAGCGGAGAGACATTCCTTCATAAATGCTTTTCGCGCGTCACCCTTGCCCTCCCCGGTGAGTCCCTTGGCATTTGCATCGGCATTGCAGGTTTTCATTTTGTTCTGCTGTGCGCCGGCGTAGCTGAGCTGCGGCGTGGCGAGTACGGCTGCCAACATGAGAACGGACAAGGTCGTACAGAGCAGTTTCATGGCGGGCTCCTTTCAAGGTGAACGTGGGTTGTGTGCGGAACTATAACAAACGGCACCCGACCTGTCTCGCGGGGGAGTTCCTTAAGGGAGAGAGGGGATGCTCCCATCGGTATAGTCAACTCGGACGAGATAGAGCCCGTGAGCGGGGGCAGTTCTCCCGGCCGCGGCCCTCGCCCGCGCGGCAAGCACGGTGCGCATGTCGGGGGCGGTGCGCTTGCCCTGCCCCACTTCCACCAGGGTTCCCACCATGGCACGGACCATCTGCTTGAGAAACCGGTCGGCATAGAAGGAGAGAATGATGAGATCTCCCTGGCGGCGCAGATCCGCCTGCTGCAACCGGCACTGGGGATTCTCGTTGTCGGTCGGCGCTGTTTCGAATGAGGAGAAATCGTGCAAGCCGGTCAGGCAGGCGGCAGCTTCCGTCATGGCTGCGAAGTCGAGAGGTTTATAGAGCATCCAGGCTCGTTCCCGGAGCAGGGGCGCTCGCTCAGGCCGATTCATCAGATGATACTCGTACAGCTTCCCTTTCGCTGAGTAGCGCGCATGAAAATGATCCGGCACGGCTTCGACCGAGATGGCGCTGATATCGGCGGGGAGGTGAGCGTTCAACGCGCGAAGCCACTCGCGTTGGGAGAGCCTGCGATCGGTCCTGAAGCTGGCGACCTGTCCGAAGGCATGAACCCCGGCATCGGTCCGGCCCGCTCCGACGAGCGTGAGCCTGGTTTGGGCGATTGCTGCGAGGGCATCTTCGACCGTTGCCTGGATGGTCGGCACGTTCAGCTGGCGCTGCCACCCAGCGTACTGTGTGCCATCGTACTCGAGGACGAGTTTAAATGTGGTCATACTCTGGAAGGAAAAGAAGGAACTCTAGCCCAACGGGAAGGCGCCTGTCATCTGGGGGGATTGGTGTGGAGGTAGGTCTTGACCCCTTCGAAAATCGACTCCGCAATGTGCGCCAGGAAGGGCTGTGACCGCATCTGCTCTTCTTCGGCGGGATTCGACATGAAGGCGATCTCGGCGAGAATGCTGGGCATGGTGGTGAAGCGGAGCACGTAAAATGGCGCGGTCTTCACCCCGTGATCGATCGTGCTGTAACGACCGTTGAGATTTGTGACCATCGCCTGCTTGGCCGTCCAGGCGAGTTCTTGGGAGTGTTCGATTTTCTTGGATGTCAGGAGGTCGGCGACGATGTATTCCCAGCCCACTCCGGTATTGTTCAACGGCGTGCCGTTTTCTCGCGCGGCCACTTCCAGGGCGCGCTGATCCTTCGCTTCGCCGAAATGGTAGATTTCCAGACCACGGACGCCCTTGTGCGGGTGTGAATTGACGTGGATCGAGATGAACAGATCCGCGTCCTTGCCGTTCGCAAATTTGGCCCGGTCCTCCAACTCGATAAAGGCGTCGCGTTCGCGGGTCATCAGGACGCGTGTATTCGGCACGGTACTGAGCAAGGATTTCAGCAGCAGGCCGACCTTTAAGGTCACCTCTTTTTCCGTCGTCCCGTGCTGTCCGATTGTGCCGGGATCTTTGCCTCCATGCCCGGGGTCAATGACGATCGTCTGGACCGGGCTTGCCGGCTTGGGCGCAAGCGGGCGAGCCGGTTCCGTAACGGTGGGGCTTGGAATCGCCGGCGGAGTCGGCAAGGGGACGGCCGGGGCCTGTGGCGATGTCGCCGAGGTCTCGCCGATCTGCCGGATCTGATCTTTGGGACGCTGCGTAATATCGATGACGAGGCGGTCAGGATTATCGAGCGAGAACACCTTGTAACGGGAATTCTGGTTACGCGTCAACGTGATGCTCACCACGCGCGGGCGGCTTTGGGCTATTTGAAACGATTGCGGAATCGTCCCGCCCGAGACGCGCTGCCGTGAGGATTTTCCGAGGATTGCGTTGTTCACCTCAATGAGCACCCGGTCGGGGTTGCGCAAATGAGTTTCGGAGAAGGACGTCTTGTGATTCAGGTCGAGTACGAGGCGTGTGCCATCGGCGGTGGACCAGGTGCGAAGGTCGCGGACGATGATCGGGTAACGTGATGCCCCGGCCCGCTCTTGCTTGACCAGGAGGAAACGGGGGGAGGGCTCTTCAGCGGCAACCTGGGAACCCGTCGGCCAGGAGGGTTCGGTTTGGATCTCGCCACCCGATGAGATCCCCGCGCTGAACAGGACGCAGGCGAACGCGAGCGTCAGGAGGTGACGGATCAAGGAGGCGACATGGAACACGAACCGGAACTCCTCTCGATAGGATACCCTCTAGGCCTTTTCTCAGATGTTTATGGTAATGTCAACAAAAGGCCTCAAACCATTTAATTGTAGATGGCAACACATCTTCTTGTCGATGGGTATAACCTTGTGGGCAGCGCCGGAATGGCCCCCCCGGCTGGTTCCGGACGCCTTGAGGCGGCGCGCGAGACGCTCCTGAAGAACCTGGCCGGGTACCGTCAGAGAAAAGGCCATGCGATTACCGTGGTCTTCGACGGCTGGCAGGGCGGGCTGGGCGCGGAACATCGTGAATTTCAATCCGGCGTCGAAGTCGTCTATTCAAAACGAGGCGAACGCGCCGACCAGGTCATTCAACGTCTCGCCCGTCTGTACGGCAGGGACTGCGCGGTGGTGTCCTCGGATCATGAAGTGGTCAATTCGGCCAGGGCGGCCGGCGCGTTCCTCATCGGGGCGGCGGAGTTTCGCGCCAAGTTGCAGGATCGATCGTCCAGCCTGTCGACCGTCGCCTTTAAAGAACTGGATCGCGGCGATCTCGATCGCGTGAAGCGATCCAAAGACAAGGGCGGGAATCCCCGCAAGCTGCCGAAGTCACAACGTAAACGAAACCATCAACTTAGGGAATTTTGAACAGGCGGCGGGCGTTCTCGCTGGTACGGCGGGCCACGTCTTCAGCGGTCGAGGGGACGTTGTCGGCGGTGATCGTCGCCAGCAGTTCGGCCACATGCCTCACAAAGGCCGGTTCGTTGCGCTTGCCGCGATGCGGGACCGGCGTGAGGTAGGGGCAATCGGTTTCAATGAGCAGCCGATCCGCCGGGACCGTCTTGGCAATCTCGCGCAACATGGTGGCATTCTGAAAGGTCAGGATGCCGGAGAATGACAGATAAAATCCCAGCTCGATCGCATCCTTCGCCAGCCAGGCATCTCCTGAAAAACAGTGAAACACCCCGCCGATTTCTGAGGCTCGCTCTTCCTTCAGAATGCGAATGGTATCGTCCTGCGCTTCCCTGGTGTGGATGATGACCGGGAGCTTTAACTCACGTGCCAGCTGAATTTGCTCACGAAAGCGCGTCCGCTGTAATTCCGGATCCGAGTGGTTGTAATGGTAATCGAGACCGATCTCGCCGTAGGCCACCACCTTCTTATCACGCGCCAGCCGCCGGAACTCATCGTACCAACCGTCCTCGATGTGTTTGACTTCGTGGGGGTGGACGCCGATCGACGCGTAGACGAAGGGGTACTGGTTGGCGAGGGTGACCGCCGATCGGCTGGTGGCAAGGTCGCAGCCGATGGTGATCATCGATTCCACGCCGGCCGCTCGCGCACGGGCGATCATGGCTTCACGGTCGGATTCATAACGCGCATCGTCGAGATGGGTATGGGTATCGATCAGCATGGGGCGCATCCTACCATGGTTGTCCGCTCGTAGGATGCTGAAAAAGTTTGCCGATGGCGCTCTCTACACCGGTGAAGCGTCTCTCGTCCGCAGAAAAGAGCCTATGGCGTATAGCTCATAGCGTATGATCCGAAATAGAGAGTGGGCGTCTTTACTACCAGCTATAAGCCATCAGCCATACGCTCTTATTCCCACCGAGATACGCTTCACGAACGACGGACGAAAGGGAAACCTCGGGAGCCACCAGCCACCAGAGCGTCCCGGTATGCCAACGCGCTCAGTTCTCTCACACGGATGGGATGGTCACCTCCACTGAATGCTCACCCCGGTCATCCACAAGAGAGATCGCTTGGTCGGCCTGCTGAATACCATCGACCGTGACCGACATCGCCTGGTGCTCCGTGCCTGATTGCCGCACCGTGATGTGATACATGGTCTCCCTGAATCGGTAGTGGACCTTGAAGGTCTTCCAATCCAGAGGCAGGCAAGGAACGAACCGTAACCGGTTGTGCTCCAGTCTCACCCCCAAGAGTGACTCGACGATCAGCCGGTACATCCATCCGGCCGAGCCGGTGTACCAGGTCCACCCGCCACGGCCTGTGTGGGGTGGGACCGCATAGACATCTGCCGCTACCACGTAGGGTTCGACTTTATACCGGTTGATATCCCCGGGTGACTGGGCATGGTTCACCGGGTTGATCATGCGAAACAGTTCCCAGGCGCGTTCGCGGTCGCCCAGTGCGGCAAAGGCCATGGTGGCCCAGAGCGCGCCATGGGTGTACTGTCCTCCATTCTCTCTGACTCCCGGCACGTAGCCCTTGATGTAGCCGGGATTCAATGCGGACTTGTCGAACGGCGGGTCCAGCAGTTGGACGAGGGCATCGTCTCGCCGAACCAGCCGTCGATAGACTTCCTCCATGCCCGATCGTGAACGGGCCGAATCTCCCGCGCCCGACAGGACAGACCAGCTTTGGGGGATGGAATCGATCTGGCATTCGTCATTGGTGGCCGATCCGAGCGGTGTGCCGTCGTCGAAGTAGGCGCGACGGTACCACTCTCCGTCCCAGCCCTGCTGTTCGATCCGGTGTTGCAACTGCGCGGCTTCCGTCCGGCAGCGCTCCGCGAACGTCGCGTCACCTTTGGTGTCCGCCACCTCAGCAAACCGCATGAGGACGTCATAGAGGAAGAATCCCAGCCAGATGCTTTCTCCCTGGCCGCGATCGCCGACCATATTCATCCCGTCGTTCCAATCACCTGAACCGATGAGCGGCAGACCGTGTACACCCTTCGTGAGCCCCTTCAGGATGGCCCGGACACAGTGGTCGTAGAGACTGCCTGATTGCTCCGACCGGCCGGGAAGATCGTAGTAGGAATCTTCGTCGGCATTGATCGGGCGACCTTCGATGAACTGGATCGGGGTGTCCAGCACGCCGGTGTCCCCGGTTGTCATCACGTAGCGACTGGTGACATAGGGAAGCCAGAGAAAGTCATCGGAGCAGCGCGTGCGCACGCCCCGGTTTGATGGTGGATGCCACCAATGCTGCACGTCTCCTTCCTTGAACTGACGGCCGGCGCACAGCAGTAGCTGTTCTCTCGCGAGATGCGGTTTCGCGTGGACCAAGGCCATCACGTCTTGCAACTGATCGCGGAATCCAAACGCGCCTCCCGATTGATAGTAGCCGCTGCGCGCCCAAAGACGGCAGGCGATCGTTTGATACAGCAGCCAGCCATTGGCAAGCACATTGAGCGACTGATCGGGGGTCTCCACATGGACCGCTCCCAACGTATGTGTCCAATGATGCCAAACGGTTTCCAGCGCCGCACGGCGTGCCGTCGCCCCTCTGAAGCGACGAACGAGCTGACGGGCATCCTCAGTATCTTTTCCAACTCCCAACCGGAAGGTACAGTCGCGCTCTTGACCGACGGCGAGGTCGAAGGGCAACTGAATCGCGCCACACGGATCCAGAGCGGCCCCCACTTTCCCGGACAGTCGTGACCGACTCATCGACGCAGGATTGCGCAGGGTGCCGTTCCGTCCGAGAAATTCGGTTCGATCGCCGGTCATGCTTCGAGTGCCCTCGTCCACATCAAAGAAAGCAATCCGCCCGGGGAAATCCGTGTTGTAGGCATTTCGCGCGAACAGCGCCCCGGTGGCCGGGTCTATTTCACTGATCACATGCATGACCGATTTGGGCCGCAGATCGCCCAGCACCCATTCCACATAGCCGGTCGCCGACAGGCGTCGTGGTCGGCCCGATTCGTTGCGCAGCTTCATCACCGTAAATTTTACGGAGGCATCCAACGCTACATACACCCAGACCTCGGAGCGAATGCCGCCTTCCGTATGCTCAAAGCAGCTGTACCCGAATCCATGCCGACTGACATAGGGGCTCGTACCCCTGCAAGGCATCGGCATCGGCGACCAGACGTGGCCGCTCTCCTCATCGCGGAGATAGAAGGCTTCTCCGCTCGAATCGGTCACCGGATCGTTGTGCCAGGGTGTGAGACGGAACTCATGCGCGTTTTCGCTCCAGGTGTAAGCGAGGCCGTTCTCTGAGACGACGGTGCCGAAATTCGGGTTCGTCAGCACATTGACCCAGGGGGCAGGCGTTACCTGTTCGGCTGTCGTGGTGATGACGTACTCGCGGCCATCGGAAGAAAACCCGCCGAGACCGTTATAGAACAGCAGATCCGTTCGGGGCTCGATGGTGGCCGGCGGATCGGCGCGATGGGTACGCGTCGGTTTGAAGCGGTAGGCCGGGGCCGCGGGGGAGGCGAGGCGTGTAATCTGGTCCGCCAGCGTTCCGCGTCGATCGGTGAGGATTACGCGGGCCACCGATTGCTGCAGCAGGCGGTCTTCGACCGACATCTGTTCCGCCGTTCGCACGAAGATACCACCCGGTCGATCCATCACATTGGCCTCGACTCCGGCCGAGATCAGCCCCATGATTTGATCGTGCAACACCTGACGATAGCCGGCGTGATCTTCGTTCCAAATCACGAGGTCCACGGCCAGCCCCTTCAGTCGCCAATAGGCATGGGCCTGGACCATTTGACGGACCAGATCGATGTTGGACGGGTCGCCGATCTGGAGCAGTACGATCGGCAGGTCCCCCGAAATCGCATAGCCCCAGAGGCCCGATTGTCCGCGGCGGTTTTTGCTCAGCACGGCCGCTTCTGCCCTGAGTGAGGCATTCGCATAGAGGATCGAGCCGGCCAGTCTGCCATACAATTGCGCATCCGCTTCGGTCGTATTGAGCTGACGCAGCACGACCTGGCTATGGGTCCAGGCCAGCTCAAACACCCGATCGGCGAGACGCCGGTCCTGATACTTGTCGACCAGGCGCAGGCACAGGTCGCGGGTCTCTCCGATGCCCGACACCAGATCCACCGTGACCGACTCTTCAGGTTCGAGGACGATCGGACAACGGATGGACACAATGGGGTCCAGCACGGAGCCCTGACTTCCTGAAAGCGGGCCGGAATGGTCCAGAGCCTGCGGAGCGGCGAGGGTGCGCCCCCGGCCGATGAACTGCAGGCGATCCGTTTCGTAGGAAATCTCCCCGCTGTGAGGGCCACGTACCGCCATGAGGTGGAATGCCCAGGGGGCATGTTCATCCTGCGAACGGCCACGGCGCGTGGAGAGAATGGCCTGACGTTCGCGGATGATTTCCGTCTGGACGAAGAGATTGCTGAAGGCCGGATGGAGGGCATCGGCCGCCGGCAGCGCCAGCACGACCTCCGCATAACTGGTGAGGTCGATCGTGCGTTTCGTGCCGGAACAGTTGGTGAGACGGATCCGCCGTAATTCGATGTCGTCTTCCGGCGACACGACGATTTCGGCATGTGTCTCGATCTCGTGATCGCGGCGACGAAACTCGGCGCGCCCTTCGGAAAAGATGACTTCGTAGGTCTTGGACGGTTTCAGTGTCGGCTGATAGGCCGTGGACCAGAATTCCCCGCTCTCTACGTCGCGGAGATAACAAAACGTCCCCCAGTTGTCGCAGGTGCTGTCTTCACGCCAACGCGTGACGGCCAGGTCCTTCCATCGGCTGGACCCGCCTCCCGCGTTCGTCACCATCACGTGGTATCGACCGTTCGACAGGAGGAGCACGTCCGGCACCGGAGTGTTCGCGGTCGTCAGGACGCGAACCGGCGTGTCTGCCGTACCGGACGTCGTGCGCAAATCCGACAGCTCGGTGCTGTGGGCATAGAAGGCTGTGGCCTTGGGAATCCGTTCTTGGAGCACCAGCGTGCTGGCCTGAAACAGCGGATCGGCTTCGAAGCGCTTCTGCATCGGGCGGTCGAGGAGCAGATAGGCCAAGGAGAGGAAACTCATCCCCACATGGTGGGCCATGTAGGAGCGAATGATGACACGCGATTGTCCGCGGGGAAGACGCGAGGGCGTGTAATCGATCGCTTCGTACAAGCCGTATGGTCCATCGGCGCCTTCGGCGGTGAGTCGCTGGAGATTCAGACAAGCCTCTTCCGGCGCGACCATCAGGGCGAGGGAGGTGGCGTAGGGTGCAATGACCAATTCCTCGCCCAGGCCTCGCTTCAGTCCAAGGCCGGGCACACCGAAGGCCCGATACTGATAGTTCAACTGCGCGTCGACCATGTTGTAGCCGGATTCCGAGACACCCCAGGGAATATCTCGCTCCCGGCCGTATTCGATCTGTCGCTTCACCGCTGCGCGGTAGGTCTGATCCAACAGCGTCTGCTGGTATGTCGGCATGACGAGCAGCGGCATCAGGTATTCGAACATCGATCCGCTCCAGGACAGGAGAATCGGCTCTCCTCCCGTCGTCGTGAGCAGACGGCCGAGGGCGAACCAGCTCTCCTGCGGCAGTTGGCCCTGCGCAATCGCCACGAAGCTGCACAATCGCGCTTCGGAGGCCAGGAGGTCGTAGTAACTCGCGTCCCGTCGTCGTTCCGCGACGTTGTACCCGATGGAGAGGAGGAACCGCGTGTCGTCGAACAGGAAGTCGTACTCCATCTGGGCAAATTGATTCGCTTGCCGGGCCAAGCGGTCGAGCGAGGCCATGCGTTGTTCGGCCAGTCGGCTGGCCGCGTTCAGGTGCCGTCGAAGTTCGATCAGCCAGGTCCGCTCCGTGCCGGATGCGTCTGGTCCAAGTCGCGTGTCAATCGCCGGCAGCCATTCGCCTTCCAGTCTGGTCAGCGTCCGGAGCGTGGGGATCTGATCCAATTCTGGAAACAGACTGAGGATCTTATCGGTGGCGGCAAGACCGATCCAGGGAGCCAGAATCATCAGCTCGGCGACCGTGTCACGGCACTGTCTCGCGAAAGCATGGGCCCATCGGTGCGCCTCCGCGTTGGAGGCGGGATCGAGATGGGCGGTGACTTCATCCACCTGTTTGGTGAGCAGGGTCAAGGTGTGGTGGATTTGCCTGAGTGTGGTCGGCCTGTTGTCACAGGCTGCGGCCAGGTTTTTCTGAAGTGCGTCAACCTGAGACGTCGGAGTTTCGAGCGCCTCGCTCAGCAGCGCGAGGGTATCGCGGAGTCCTTCAAAGGTGCGCTCAGCGAGGATCTTGTCTTCCGGCAGGCTAAGGAGCCCCGAGTGCAGGGTCATGACATGCCCCGCGAGGTTTCCACTGTCTACCGACGAAATGTACATGGGGAGCAGCGGTTTCAACGTCTGGGTGTCGTACCAATTGTAGAAATGGCCTCGAAACCGCTCCAAGGTTGCCATGCTGTCGAAGGTATGAGCGGTGCGTTCGATCAGCTGTCCTGCCGACAGGTAACCGAAGTCGTAGGCGGAGAGATTGGCCAACAGCGCCAACCCTATATTCGTCGGTGACGTTCGATGCGCCACCTTCGGAGCCGGATGTTCCTGAAAATTGTCGGGCGGGAGCCAGTGATCGTCCAGGTTGACATAGGTCTCGAAAAAGGCCCAGGTCTTGCGTGCCATCTTCCGGAGAAACATTGCCTGGTCGGCCGTGAGTCTGGCCTCGCGTCGAGCGAGCGGTCTGCTGATCCACCAGGTGAACAGGGGAGACAGCGCCCATATGCTGAGAACCGGCGCCGCAATCAGGAGCGCCTCCGCGCGCGTCTGCATCAGAATGATTGTGATGATCAGGGCCATGGCCGGACCAATCCACATCGATCGGTAGGAACCAATCAGATCCGTCCTGCTCCTGTCCGTTGCGCCTGACGGGTTCCATTCCAATAAGCCCGTGCGATTGAACCAAACACGCCCGGCGGTCCGTACGATCGCGTCCAGGCTGTAGAAGCTTTCGTAAGGCAGGCACGTGAGCGTGAGGAGCGCCTGGGTCAGCTGTTGTGTCATGCCCCGTGCGGTTGCGGTGAGGTGCTGGCTCATCCGCATATCCTCGGGCTTGCGGCACAGATCGACGACGGCGCCCAGTAACGGCGCGATCAGGAACAGGCTGAGCGTGGCGAGGGTCCAGAGCCAGACAGGGGAAAGCAGAGTCCATCCCACTACGAATAAGGAGGTCAGCGTAGCGGGGACGAGGCTGCGTCGCAGGTTGTCGAAAATTTTCCAACGCGACAGGGTGGACAGTGGATTGCTGCGGGTACGTCCGTTCGGTCCCGGCACGCGGGGGAAGGCCCAGCGCGCAATCTGCCAATCTCCGCGGATCCAGCGATAACGCCGGACCACGTCCGTGTTGTAGCGGGCAGGATATTCTTCGTAGAGCTGCACATCGCTCAGGAGCCCGGCGCGGGCATAGGAGCCTTCAAGCAAGTCGTGGCTGAGGATGCGATTCTCCGGGAAGCGATCGCTGAGCGCCTGCTCGAAGGCATCGACCTCATAGATCCCCTTGCCGATGAAGGACCCTTCTCCAAACAGGTCCTGATACACGTCCGACACGGCGCGTGTGTAGGGATCGATGCCGGGTTCGCCGGCGTTGAGCCGGGCGTAACGCGAGCGGTTGGCGCCGGGGAGGCTGACGGCCACCCGAGGTTGCAGAATCCCGTACCCCGCAGTCACGCGCTGTGCCGCAGGATCGTACTGCGGACGATTGAGCGGATGGGCCATGGCGGCCACGAATTGCCGCGCGGAATCGCGAGGCAACTGGGTATCCGTATCGAGCGTGATCACATATTTCACCGTGGACAGGATGTCCGGTTGTCCGACGATCGTGGAAAACCGATCCGTCGACCCGCCGCGCAGGAGCCCGTTCAAGTCCGCCAGTTTGCCTCGCTTCCGCTCGTATCCCATCCAGAGCCGCTCATGGGCATTCCAGCGACGCGGGCGATGGAAGAGAAAAAACGTGTCGCCATCTTCGCCTGCATATTTGGCGTTCAGCGCATCGATGCCTGCTCCGGCCGCCAGCACCAACTGATCGTCACCTGCCACCGTCTCTTGGTCGGCATCCTGGAAATCCGTGAGCAGGGCAAAGTGTAGATGACTGCCCCGGTTGGCGAGGAATCGGACCTCGAGGGCCTCAAGGAGGTCGTCGATACCCCGGACATCTTGGAGGAGTGTGGGAATCACAACCAGCGTTCGTAACGCCGGGGGAAGGCCATCGGAAAAATCCATTCGCGGGAGGGGGGACGGGGTCACCAGCGCCGTGGCGATCCAGTTTACCAGCGTCACCGCCAGCTGACTGGCAGCCAAGGCCGACACGAATCCCAGCAGGGCAAGCAGCCATCCATTCCAACCTGCTGCAATGGCGAGAGCCAGGAAACATCCAGTGAATGTGGCTGTGAGGAACAGAATGGAGCCGAGATAGATTGGTACGCTGCTGGATCCGGTCCATCTCCGGAGCCTGTCGAAGGCAGAACGGCGCAGGCTCACGGCCTGTTCCAATTGCGTCTGTCCGTTGTCGATGAGATAGAAGCCGACGTGGGCGGTGCGGTGGTACGGTCCCTCTGCAGCGGCCCCTGTCTGCGCGAGCAGGATCGCTTGGCGAGCGACGTCACCTTCCGACAGGGGGCTACTCTTTGCGAGTTTCTCCACGGCATGGCGATACCGGTCACGAGTGGCAAAATCCATCTGCCCGTACACGCCGGCCGGATCTTCATGGAACGTCTGCTCCACCAGGCTCTGCGCTTCGACAAACTCGCGCCAGTCCATCGCCGCCAGGAACCGGAGACTGCCGATGCTGTTGCTCATGGAGACTTGATCGATCGCCTGTTGTTGCGTTTCCGACTGCACCAGTTGCTCAATCGTGAGGCCGGACTCGGACAGGCGCTGTTCGATCCAGGTGAGCGGTAAGGCCAACGCCGCGCTCTGTCCTTGCAGACGGCGGGCGAGCTCTGCCACGAAGGCGCTCACCATGGGCGGATTGGACCGCGCCATGTCCGCGATCACCAGGATGAGACTCTTGGGGTCCTTTTCAGCCGTCTCCATCATTTGGCCGGCCCATTCGTGGGCGCGATTGCGATCCACTCGGTCGCTTGCGATGCGGGCGCCGGCGCGTCGCAGGTTTTCGATCAATGCGAGGCGAATCATGATAGGGATGGCCCACAACTCGCCGAGCTTCAGGGCCGTGACCGTCTGATAGGCCGCGACGAAACCGCTGAGACTTTCCGGGTCCACCCGTCCGTCGCCATGCGAGATGATTTCAAGCGCGATGTCGTAGACCCTGGGCAAGCCGGCCGATGGACCGTTGCCCAGCCGGGGCAGTTCGCGGCTATACCCTTTGGGCAGGTGCCGCCTGGCCAGGCGAATCTGTTCTTCGATCAGGTAGAAGTTATCGAGCAGCCATTCTCCGGCCGGTGTGATGCGTCGACTTCCCTTCACCGCCTCGGCCACCAGATTCCGCACATCCAGCAGGACGGCTTCATTCTCAGCCAGTCGAGCGAGCAGCGGGTCGGGCTCGTGCTCGGCACTGACGGCATGCAACCCCGCGAGGGTCTTGCCATGCTGTTGCATTTGCTCGGCACTGAAGAGCTCCGATCGCAACGGCAGCTCATCACCGGCATAGGGCATGGTCGCCGGTTGTCCGCTCAGGCGTCCGGTCAATTGACGCCAGCTTGCAAGAATATCTGTGCGGCTCATCTTCAAATTCGAGATTCCCTTCGATCGAGGTCGCGGAGGTGGTCTGCGGGATACAGGCAAAGGACCGGCCCAAGCCGGACGGTCCTTGCGAATGAAGGTACGGAAGCGGGCACAAGGAGGCAGTAGAGCCTCACCCGCACGACTCATAACGGCTTCTGCTGCAATCGCCGATCTGTCGCTGCGACAGACCTTCGTCCTGCGGACTCGCCCCTCACCCGCTCACCGCACTGCGCGAGCGGGCCCGTGGTCTTGGGACTCCGTACGCCTGGCGCAGTGCCGCTCAGTGACTTTGCGGCAGACCGTCATGAATCATGCGGGCCGAGGAATCTGCAAGCGAACGACGATTGTGCAATCGACAATTCGGACACTTCGATGCGAGCTGTGACGCGGATCGAACGCAGCGATAGGAGGCGTGCTGGATGCTGTCCTACTCTAGTCCTTTTAGGCAGGTGAAAGACAGACAAATATCCGCAGGCTGTGCGGCTGGAGCGTCGAAGGGAGTTCTTGAGGTGCACGACGAGCACGGGAGAAGGCTGAGCAGCCGGCGCTCAGTCAGACTCACTGGTTGGAGGCGTAGCGTGGAGGGCGTTCCTCAGCCGAGGAGCGAGTCGTCGAAACGAATCAGTCGGTGAACGGTGGGAGTGTGCACTCAAAAAATTCTGCGCAGGGCCTCCGATCGAACATGGGTAGCCTGCAGGCTGTTGAGAAAGCCTGTCCGGCAAGGCCGCAGCGAGCGAAGAGGCGAATCGTTCATTCGTACCCGCCCACCCCGAGCCTGCCAAGACAGGCTCTTGTCCCGTGGCCGTACGGTGAGCCTCTGAGCGAAGCGAGAACGCCGCTGGCGGGCGTTGTCAGCAGCCTGCTAGACGGGTCGCGTCGCGAGCGACTCAGCCATGCCATAGAGCAACGCTTCGGTGTCGCTCCAGGCCAGGCAGGAATCGGTGATGGACATGCCGTAGGTCAGGGCCTTGTTGGGATCCCAGGTCTGCCGGCCACCTTGCAGGTGGCTTTCCAGCATGAGGCCCATGATGGCACGGCGGCCTTGCTGGAACTGTTTGAGGACTTCGCCGGCGACTTCTACCTGGCGTTGATGGTTCTTGCCGGAATTGTCGTGCGAACAATCCACCATCACGCCGCGAGCCAGACCTTCGCTGGCTACGGCCGCCTCCGCGCGGGCGATATCTTCGACACTGTAGTTGGTGCGTCCGCCGCCGCCGCGCAGCACGATGTGATGATCGGGGTTGCCGGTCGTCTTGATGATAGAGGTGATGCCGTCGGCATTCACACCGACAAAATGGTGCGGGCTCCGGCTGGTGATCATAGCGTTGATGGCGACTTGCAGGCTGCCTTCCGTCCCGTTCTTGAAGCCGACTGGCATCGAAAGACCGCTGGCCATTTCGCGATGGATCTGGCTCTCGGTCGTGCGCGCGCCGATCGCGGTCCAACTCAACAGGTCGGCGATGTACTGCGGGGTGACCGGGTCGAGCAGTTCCGTCGCGCAGGGGAGGCCTTTGCCGTTGATGTTCAACAGAATTGTCCGGGCCAGCTGAATGCCCTGGGCAATGTCGCAGGTGCCGTCCAGATGGGGATCGTTGATCAGGCCCTTCCAGCCCACCGTGGTGCGGGGCTTCTCGAAATAGGTGCGCATGACAATCAGGAGTTTGTCGCGGACGGCGTCGGCGACCGGCTTGAGGCGGTCGGCATATTCATAGGCGGCGTCGGGATCATGAATCGAGCAGGGGCCGACAATCACAATGAGCCGGTCCATGTCACGGCCGTGCAGGATGTTCCGGATCGCTTGTCGCGTCTGAAACACGAGCTCGGACACCTCGTCGCTGATAGGCAGCTGCGTTTTGACATCGCGGGGCGAGGGGAGCGGTTTAATCTCTATGACATGCTGATTATCGATCGGCCTGTTCATGCTTATCCCTTTGAAAGGTCTGTTTAGTTCACGCGTCGATTCAAGATTGCCAAATAAGATATCGAATTCTATAGGATAAAGTCCAGTATGGACGGTTGTAGGAGGATCGGCTTGCATTCGAGGGGGCCCCTTTGTTACAACTCACGCCTCACGAATCTGTCGGCCAGGACGGTCATGTTTCGTCATTTCGCCCAGAAAAAATCCAGCTCGGTTGTCGCGCTTCTCCTCGCGTGTATGCTGCTCACGATGGCGCCGTTTGCCGCGGCGTTGGAGATCCATCACGAGCTGGCGGCGGCGGACCACGACGGGCATGAGCATTCCGATACCGACCTCTGCCAGTGGGTGCAATATCACACGGGCCATTCCCTCGCCGGCGACGTGCCGGCCCCCTGTGCATTTCTAGCCGATGCGCCGCCGCAGTCGGTGCGCGCCCCGATTCTCATTTCTCAATCGCTCCCTGCATCCCGCGCCTCCCGGGCGCCGCCTCTGACCTAACCTCAACGCCATCGCTACGTTCATTTTGGCTTTCATCGCTTCGTCTGAGCCACGGTTTTGTGTCGGGCTCTGACCTGTGCGGGATTATTTGGGGGAGGTTCGCATGCTGTCGTCGGTCAGAGGTGTGTTTCATGTGTGTCTTGGAATGGTGTTGATAGCCCTCGCGCTCGGTGTTTTGCCGGTGTTCGCGCAGGAGCCGGCGGTTGCCAAAGGTCGAACGATTACCGGGACGGTGCAAAACCAGGATCTTCGGCGGGTGCCTCAGGCATCGGTGGAGGTGAAGGACCAGGAAGGGACGGTCGTGGGCGCGGCGGTCGCGAACGAGGCCGGGGAATTCTCCGTCGATCTGCCGTCCGAGGGAACCTATTCCGTGAGCGCGGTGCAGGATACCTATCGCAGTGAATATGCCATCATGAAGGTCGGGGCCGAGCCGGCCGCTCCGGTGACCTTGACCCTCTCGAAGACACAGGAGATCGCGCTTGAAGTCGTGTCTCCGTTGGCGCCCATTCAATACAAAGCCTCCAGCGAAACCTATGCGCTCAGCCGTAAGGAGATCGAGGCCCTGCCGCGCGGGAATAACAATGAACTCCACGATGTGCTCCTCACGATTCCGAGCGCGGTCTACGGGTCGCTCAAGCAAGTGCACATCCGTCAGGACCATGCCAATCTGCAACTCCGCATCGACGGCGTACCGATTCCGGATACCGTCTCCTCGACCTTCTCCGATGTGATCAGCCCCAGGGCTTGGGAGCGGGCGGACATCATCCTGGGCGGCATGGAAGCGCAATACGGGAACAAAGCGGCGGCGGTGCTGGACATCACGACGAAGAGCGGCACGAAGCCGTCCTTCGGGTCGGTGCAGATGATGGGCGGCTCGAACAAGACCATCAATCCGTCCTTCGAGTACGGCGGCACGATCGGCGAAAAGTTCCGGTTCTATATTTTGAACAGCCACACGGCGACGAATCGGGGCATTGAGCCGCCGACGTTGGGCCGATCTGTTTATCACGGGCAGAGCGAGCGCAATCAAACCTTCATCCGCGGCGACTATCAACACGACAACAGAAACAACTTTACCTGGTTGTTCCTGAATTCGGTGGCCAAGTATCAGATCCCCACGTCACCTGGCGGCGAACTGGATCCGAGCGGGCAGATGTTGCCGCTGTTGCAAGGGAGTCGGCCGGGGTTCTCACCCGTGGCCTCGCAGGCAATCGACGAATTCCAGAAGGAGAACAACCAATACGGTCACATGGTCTGGCGGCATGACGTGAATGCCAACAATTTCTTCAGCCTGTCGGGCTACATGCGACATACGCGTGCCACGTTCAAGACCGATCCGCTGAACCTGTTGGCCTACACGGCCGATCCGGCCGAGCCCTTCTCAGCCGCCGATCAGGATCGCAATGCCTATTCCACCGGCGTGCGATTCGACTATACCTACGTACACAGCAAGCAACACCTCATCAAAGCCGGGTTTCAGCTCGACCGGACGCAGTCGGTGAACAAGACCCGGCTGTTCACGTTTGCCGACGACGGGGGGGGCAATCCGACCGGCGATCTGCTGAGTCTCAATGCCGACAACCGCCAGATCGGGTATCGGCAGGAGTTCTGGATTCAGGATCAGTGGAGCCCCAACGACCAGTGGACGTTCAACCTTGGCCTGCGCGGCGATATCGTGCAATATCAGCGCAACGAGGGCCAGGTCAGCCCGCGCATCGGTGTGAGTTATAAGTACAATCCGTCGAACGTATTCCACGTGTTCTACGGCCGCATGTTCACGCCGCCGAATCTGGAAGCCATTTCTTTTGCCAAGCTCAATACGCTCGGGACCAGGGCGCAGCCGGAAGATCTCACCAACAATACGGTGCGGGCCGAACGGGCGCACTACTTCGAGATCGGTAGTTACCATGCGTTGAACCGGTATGCCACGTTGCAATTTACCGGCTGGTACAAGCTCAGCAATTTCCTATCCGATGCGGGACAGTTCGGTACCACGCCGCTGCTGAACTATTTTGCGTTCGAGCGTGGCTGGCAGCGGGGAATCGACGGGGCCTTGAAACTGCAACTTACCGAGAATCTCACGGCGCGGGGCAATGTGGCCTGGGGTCAGTGTAAGGGGTACGGATTGCAGTCCGGTCATTTCCTCCTGGAGGCCAAGGAAATCGCGGACATCAATTCGCAGGGCGGGGTCTTCTGCGATCACATGCAGACCCTGACGAGTTCGGCGATCGTGAGTTACCGGCTGCTTGAGCGCACGACGTTTACGGGGCAGATGTTGTTTGCCTCAGGACTGCGCACGTCGGAGAACGAGGACGCCAAGACGAATTCCAGCCACAGCCCGTCCTATACGATCTACAATCTTTCGATTGCGCACGTGTTTCCGTTACCATGGGAAGGGCAGAAATTCCTCCTCGGCTTCGATATCGTCAATCTGTTGGATCAACGGTATTTCATCAATCAGGGAGAGGGGAGTATCGGGTTGGGCGTGTCGCATGCAGGGATGCCGAGGTCGTTCTTTTTCCGCGGCCAATGGTTCTTCTAGCCCACATGCGTCATGAACGCTTCTACTGCAATCGCCCATCTCGCGGCTACGATGAACCCGGCCATTCCTGTAGAATGGCCGGGCGAGCAGGCTCGCGACTCAGTCAGTCAACGTACGTCAGTACGCCTCCTTCCTTCGCCGCTCCGCGTGCTCGTCTCGCTCGCGGCTGCGCGATTTCGTGACGAAGCGTCATGACTATGTGGGCTAGACGACGCGCACGAGGCAGACACCAGACAGGATCCTCCTTCCTGGATGACCTGTTTTTTGAGCCGCATCACTTAGTAACGATTCGGGGAGTGTTATGACGAACATTATCGATGTAGTAGGTTGCGTGATGGGACGTATAGTCGGGATCGGTGTATTGTGTCTGTGCCTATCGCCGGTTGGGGTGTTGGCCGTGACGGGAGATGAGGCGACGCATGAGGCGGATCATGCGTTGGATGCGGACATCATCGAGTTGCCTGAAGTGCATGTGCACGGCCTGCCCTTGAACAAGGATCAGCAGGTGGGGCCGGTGCCGAAAGCGACGCCATGGCCGGCCATACCCTCCTCGCTGGACGGCAAGCCGCTCGATGATTGGATGAAGGCCCGCCTGCTTGTGTCAAAAGAGGCGCTGGTGACGGTGGTGGTGTTGGAGCCGGCGAAACACCGGGAGCTGACCGTCGCCGGCATCATCGCCTTGAACAAATGGACCTTCGCCCCGCAACTCAAAGGCGACGACCCCGTCGACGGCGAACTGACCGTACGGATTCACTTCCGATCGCAGTAGATACGTATCGACAAGCGAGCCGGAAAGATTCCTTGCGGGACGAGCATCCGTTACTTCGGTCGGCGGCCTCCGTAGGGTTCGAACCCTTTTGGTATGGGATGGTGGAACGGTGTCGAACCAAAATTGCCGGTCCACGTGTCCGTCTTCGTGTAATCCCCACCAGGAGAGCCGACCTCTACTGCGACGACATACTGGCGGTCCGTGACAATCGGAAGGATTGCATTGCCACTGTCGGGTGAGCCTCCAACCCATACGCCATTGTGTCGAACATAGAGATGGCCTCGCGTCAAGTCCATGGCGAGTCCGATGACATCTTTGTCGCGCAGCCCGCCCACATTCCGAAGATACCGATTCACTCCGTATGCCAATTGCCCGCCATGTGAAGTCAGTCCGCCAAATTCGTTGGCCGTCGATCGAATACCGACGTTGGTCCACGAGTTGGGGACCTCGTTGTCGGCCCCGGCATGGACGATGAATTCGGCGTACCATCTCCCCTTGCTATGCGGCATCGTGGCGATGCTTTCCGTCGAAGCGCCGCCCATGCCATATCCGACCGTCAGGCGATCCGGGGAAATCATCTTCCGTCCGCGGAATCGTGCCGAGGATTCGCTGTCCGACTTGAACACGACCGGTTGCGTGATAGGCGCCTCAACTGGAGCCGGAAACTCCAGCGTGGTCTTTCCGTCGATCACCATCGAATTGCCTGTGTAGATGCTCTGGACGGTCACAGGCTCCACTCCGACCATCGAGCGCACATAGGCCTTAAAGTCGAGTAGTCCATCTCGTGATGTCACCAGAGTCCGAGGAAACATCTCTTCCCATTGGCCATCCTCAGCAGATGCGAGATTGATGGGAACGCTGTTGTCCAGTCCTCGAATGGTTTGACGGTAGTAGCCGCGGAGAATGACTGACCCTATCCGTGCACCAGGTGCAGCGGAGACTCTCCAGTCGACCGGGTAATACGACATAAGAAAGAGCGTGATCGGTTCGCGGGTGCTCTCTACCTTCAGGTGAATGATGCCCTGGGGAGTCTCGATAGGATGGGAGGTAGGGCGAACGGCCGTTCCGTCGTAAACCGCCACAGCATGAAGCGTGTGAACCTGCATCTTGTCGAGCGCTGTGGAGGGCACGGTTTGCGGCATGCGGGGCTGCTTGCCCGCTTCAAGAATCTGACGCAGCACCTGCGCGAGCGGTAGGGTCGCGCCATTGTGGAACTGAACAACACTGCGTCCGAGAACGGGCTGCGTAGCCGGGTGAAGAATGGCTTCGCAGACGACGGAGTCTCTGGTCCCCCGTACAGAAATCTGCGCATCATCCGAATCCGTCCGGGTTGCCTCCAGATCCATGGCGGTGATACCGGGGCCGATCCGGATCTGTCCGACGCACTCAGATCGTTTCTCGCCAGCCCCTCTGGCTAACTCATAATGCTGAGCGGCTTGGGTCTGGCCCGAGGCATGAACAAAGCGCACGGCGTAGCCGGCGAACTGTGCCGGCAATACCAGTGTAACGGCAAGTGCGAAGGCATTTCGCATCATCATGGGGTTTGCCTCAATAGTGCAGGAAGGGTTGTACTCATGCTGAATGAGATAGCACGAACCGTATTCTCCACCAATCAGGAACCGGCTTTTTGTCGGGGGCCGGGGAGTCACCGAACGGCGGGTTTGGTGAGGGCGTTGTTCACCCAGTTGTTCCCGGCATGGACGTCGATATCACCCACGGGTTTGGGTTTGTCGAGAACCGGGTCGGGGGCAAGTCCGGCATCATCACGGTCCCTTAGAATGGAGTTCCGGTGACCGGTGCGGGCTCCTGTACCGTCCGGCATTGCAGGCCTATCCCGATCAACGATCGAGGGTGCGTCCCGGCCCCGAAATGCAGATGACGGCGGTCGCAATCTGGCCCTCCTTCGGGCAGGGGGCCCAGCGCTTCCAATTGTCATGGCAGTTGGGCCGCTCATCTTTCGGTCCCGGCGGATGGCGTTCACCCTTCTTCCCAGGCGCATCGCGGTCGAGCGTCTGCAGCGTTCCAAAGTCTGACAGGGTTCGTCCGCGGATCTGGAATCCCTTCACCCGATCATTCTGATCGTTCATGCAGACACGATCCCCGTCACAAACGACCGCTTGCCCTAATGGGGATTGCCATATGCCGCCGTCAGTTCTGCGCTGCTGGGACTCCCGTCACAGAGCTCTTTGGTCAGGTCCTGTTGTGCACTCCAGTCGTTGATGTTTTCGCTCATCACCTTCACAAAGCAGGGATGATCTCGTTGCTCCTCCGATGCGATTCCAAACACGGCATAGTCGTTATTTCCGCTCGCGTCCGGTACGCCGACCTCAAAGGCCGTTCCTTGGAACCCGGATACGTGCTCGAAAGAAACAGCCGCGCCGGTGAACCGCGCATTCTTGGTAAATCGCTCTGCAAAGGCGAGGGTCGTAGTCAGAATGAGCGCCAGAACCACCAGCCCACAACAACGCGTGCAGTTCGGTAGGAGAGTCGTCGAGTGTCGTCCCATGACCCTGTCCCTTTCCCGCCCGGGGTACGATGCCTGTGCCATGTCCAGCTTGCCTCGATTGAACTCATCGAGCACCGGTCGTGTCATCGCCACACACCGCCGTGCTTCTCCCCCAGGACGCAACGTATGTTCACACCATACGACGATGGAAGAACCACTGAATCAATTAATCGATCTTGGTATCGTTCGATTTCAAACACCCGGGCTTGGACTCGCAGAGGCGAGGGTATACCTTCACGTACTCCGACTTCACCGTGCCGATGGTACGCCAGGCATCGTCCGTTCCTAAGGTCTGGAGGCCGATCTTCACATAGGCCAGGAGGTTGTCACTGAAAGGTTCAAGATCCACCGACCAACTATGGTGGCGATTATCCGGAGCGCAGACCGTCCCACCGAATTTTTCCGCAAGTTGAGTGTCGTCCACCCTGAAATATTGAATGCGCATGCGGGCGCAGGCCGACGCGGCATTGTTGATATGAAGGGTGCCGTTCAAGCGAGGATTGACTTGAGCACCGCTTCTGGTCCACGTCACCTCACCGGACCCGGTCGGTGCTCCCAACGCGAAGGCCTCGCTTCCGAAATCAAATCCATCTTCCGTGATTTTGACTTTGTGGTGTATCGGACTGAGGGGCTGACTCTGCGAGCCGACGATGGTCCAGTCCTTGGTGGCCGTGAGTTTCTCGATCGCGACGCGGACCTTGTCCGTTTTGCTGCTCCGGTACTCGTTCAGCGACACCTCCCATCGATGATGGGTGTCGTCCGGCGCACAGACCTGTCCCCCGTACTCGGTGTGCCACAACCGCTCGCCGACGTAGTAGTCGATCCGCATGCGGGCACAGAGATCCCGGACGTCGTCGAGATGCAAGTGCCCGAACAGGGCCGCACGCACCTGACCGTCTTCCAGATACCAGCCGAGCCAGCCGTAGCTGGTTGGGGCTCCGGCGACAAAGGTTTCTCCTCCGAAATCGAATCCCGACTCGGTAATCTTGATCGGCGACCAGCCGAGCCAGTGGGCATCGGGTTCGTGATCGGCGTGAACAACGGGCACGGACCACCATGCGCTCCCACACAGTAGCGCTGCAACGAAGGCTCCGAAGACGATCATCCGCTGTGCGAAACGGTGAGCTGATTGTTCGCTCACAGGAATATGTCCGTTCATGGAAACTCCTTTCATGGTGTGATGTGTGTGCGAAACACGACGTCCGGCGACGAACCGAGTGAGACAGTGCGTACATATTTTGTTCAGAGCAGGATCGATGCCACGTCATACCAGAAATAGAAACAGCTCACCTGAGAGGCCTGTCGCGGCTCGTCGACGGTGCTGTCACAAGTGCACCTGCCTGATCACGTATCGCTTCAGATACGGCGTAGGAAAAAAAGCGATACAGGCAGATACAGTGTTGCAAGTTGAAACAGACAGCGCCGGACCTCAACGAATCCGGGCGTGGGGCGTCGCGAAGCAGAAGCCTCTGAAGCGTGGGATCGCACTCATCATGGCACCATGTTCTCTTTCACCGTCTGCGCTGGGGTAGAGCTGGGCTGCCTATTGAAGCGTCGGATAGCGGTACGACGGCGAGGTGCCTGACAGTGCGTGCCACTGCGTAGGGTTACACGACCACGATGTCAGCCAATGGCAGGGGTACGTGTTCTCAGTGCTCAGATACGGATTCGATCCGGTGCCCGCCCTTAAATGAGAGATGTCCGGGGACATCTCACTGAAAGACGGCCACACAAACTAGACTGCAGGAGGGCGGCTTCGGCGGTTTTTCGGTGAACGAAATACGTTTCCATATCCTCAAGGGCCCTCAGCTCTATGGCCCTGTCGCCTCAAAAGATTCAGGGCGCATCCGCTCATGCTGGTGTCTTGCCGCGCGGCCGTGCCGTGGAGATACTACAGCCTCAGGTGAGAGGCTCTGCGCAGCGTCGGAGGCGATCCATGATCGCCATGCCAAGGCCTCGTTCGTCACAAGGCTCGGCATAGAGACGATCGAATCCCTGCGCGTCCAGCCGCCGCAGCGCCGCAAATAAATGTTGTGCCGCCTCGCGCAGATCGCCGGATGGGGAGAGCACCTCGATCGAACAGTATCTATGGCCCGAGTGGCGTGGTTCCGTCATGGCGAGCAGCCCCGCCCGTTCAGCGAGAGGCATTATGGGTTGTGCTTCTTGTTCCGTCAGGATGGTCAGAGGAGTGTGTGTGGCATAGTGACGAGCGAGCCGTCCCGGCGCAACCATCGTCAGGTTTTTGGGGGCTCGCACGACAGGGCCGACCACCTTGCTGATCTCCTCGAGCGTGATGCTGCCTGGTCGAAGGAGCTCGGGCCGGCTTCCGACCATCGAGGCGATGCTGGATTCCACACCAAGCTGGCAGGGGCCCCCATCGAGGATCAGATCAACACGTTCCCCGAGCCCATCCGCCACATGTTGTGCGCATGTCGGACTTACGTAGCCGAAGGGGTTGGCGCTCGGCGCGGCGACCGGAACGGCTGCTTCTCGGATCAGCCCTTGCGCTACAGGATGAGACGGCATCCGGACGGCGATGGTGGGAAGCCCCGCCGTGACGAGATCGGGGACTTGTGCCCGCTTCGGCAGAAGCAACGTCAACGGACCAGGCCAAAAGCGCTCCATCAATAGGCGGTCATTGAGGCTGATTGTGTGTGCCAGGCCGTCGAGAGCCGCCTCGTCCGCGATGTGCACGATGAGGGGATCAAACGAGGGCCGTTGCTTGGCCTCGAAGACACGCGCCACAGCCTCGGGATTCAGCGCGTTACAACCGAGCCCATACACCGTTTCGGTCGGGAAGGCGACAAGGCCACCTTTCCGGATCACCTCCGCGGCCAACATTATCGACTCCTTCCTGGCTGCTGGGATTATCCTCCCTGTCCGAATCATCGTCGTCTTCGTAGGTCACGTTCGCTTCGAAAGAAGGGCCGAGCTGCCCGTCGATCCATGTTAGCCCCACCGACACACGGCATCATTCGCAATCCAGATGGCTCGGTCACAACCTCTATGCTTGCCTTGGAATGACGAGAAACCAGAGTACTGATCGTCTTAGAGCGTCAACAGATCTGCGAGGCGTTCGAGCTCGTTTGCTGACTCTCACTGGCTGACGTCTTTATTTCTTCAATCAGGTCTGTTGTACTTCCAATAATCCCTGTCCGGCAGACCTTTGGCCTCGATGGTGAACTGCCCGGCTTCCACGCTCAACCATTGTGTTTGAGTACAGCAGGTGTCGTTCGGAAGGATGTCCCAGGAGCCGCGCCGGATGACAAGCGGTCCGGTAGCGAGGTTGTCAAAAAACTCGCCCTTCTTCCCGACGCCATAGAGATTGCGATGGGGTACCCGTACCACGATCTGGGTGTCGCCCCAGGACTCAACTATAGCGGCGATTCCGTTGAACAGCACTTCCGTGCGCGACACATTCGACACCACGGCATCACCTTCCGTTTCATTAAGGGCAACATCTCCGCGTTTATACACTTTTTGATTGATCCCCAGATGTGTGTGCTCTGCGGTCTTCAGGAAAGAACCAAACCCCCGACCTTTGATGGTGACTACCTCATCTAAGCCGGCCGACGTCGGTTGATACGACTCGATCACCGGGGTCACAAGTGCAAACTCTCCCGCCTCGGTCGCCACGCCACCTTGTTCAAGACAGCAGGACCCGTCGGGATTCGGCTTGTTCCCGTTTCGATACACCACGACTTTCCCGCTTTTCGCGCTGAAGGGGACCCAGGCATCGATCCGGTCGTCGTCCCAGCGGTAGATCACGGCCGGCACGCCACCGATCTCCACCCGGTTCTCGCCTGTATTGAAGTCCATGAAGTTGTACGGAGTCGCGCCGTTCTCCGAGTAGAACCCAAAATGCTCGCCGCTGATGCGAAGCAACGTGCCGATCGGTGCGCTGGCCGGAGCGATGTTCGTGACCTTGGGGGTATGAACCGTGAAGTGGGCCACCGTCCGCTCGCGTCCCCAACTCTTGATCGTCACGGGGCCAGACTTCGCGCCCAGGGGCACATGGACGACAATTACATCGTCTTTCCACTGGGCGATTGTGGCCGGCTGCCCTGCGATGAGCACAGCGTCGTTCGTCCGCCTGTCGGCGCCAAACCCCTGCCCGAATAGCACCACCTTTGTCCCAACCGGCCCGCTCAGAGGATCGACGCGGACAGTCGGGATCAACGAGAGTGAAACCGCATTGCTGAGCACGTATTCGGCCGGTCTGCAGCAGGACCCGTCCGGGAGCGGATCGGACGAGGCTAATCGAACGACGACATCACCCGAGACGGCGTTTGATGGGATCTCGACTTCAATACGGTCGTGTGTCCATTGCTGCGGGCGCACTACGCCGCCGCCGATCACCACATCATTCACTCCAAACATGGTATTCGGATCGCGCCCGCCCGCCGTCTCACCGAAGTGTTCACCGATGATCGTTAGGATGGTACCGCGTTCGGCCTGTCTTGGGGTGAGGGAGGAGATATGCGGCGTGACTACGGTGAAGGTCCCGGCAGAGAGCCTCTTCTTACCGACTAGCATTTCGATCGGACCAGTTGTCGCTGTGAAAGGCACCTTCACTTCGACCAGATCAGATTCCCAGCGCTGGATCAGCGCCGGCACTCCGGCGAAGGTGACCCTATTGAACCTCGCGGACTTGAATGAGCCCAACCCCTTACCCCGCAAGACGACAGTCGCGCCGGGAGGGGCATGATCGGGTTTGGATGTGATCTGTTGCGCGAATACATCAAGGTCCGGAAGGAAGCTGGCAAATCCAAGCGTGATGCACATAGCCATCAGGCTCCACGGTCTGCGGAGGAGACACATTGATCGATTCATAGGAATTCCTCGATAGTGGTGCGTGTTGTAACTCATCTTTCCCTATTTCAAGCCGGTACGCATTGTTGCCTCCGGTGGTCAATTATTCGCATCCCCCGGTGATGTGAACAGATCGATAGGCCCGGACGCTTGATTTGGCGTTGGCATTGCGCGGGAGCTCCGAAACTGGCGAGTCGTCCGCTGGCCGAGTTCGCATGATGCAGGGGGCAAGTTCGCCAAGAAAGTCTACGATCTCCTCATAGGAGGAGAAGGACAAGGTCCGGTATAGGGTAAGAGTTTTCGACTCCTTGTCCGACATATTCACCTCGTTCACGTACGCCGCAGTCTAGTAGGCCGCCTCGCCCCTCGCGACACAACCAAGAGCGGCGGCGAGGAACCATCCAGCGGCACCCGAGGAAGTCTGTTGAGAGAAACGAGTCATGCGGCCACCGCACGTCCCCATTCCGAAACAAGTTCTTCCGCAACACCGGCGCGGATGCTGACCTTTCAGGCCGGGTTAACGGGAGGGCGTGAAGATGTTGTACGGCCTCCTCCCGTCACCTGCCGCATTCAATAAGCTGCGTGGCCGGATAGCGGTCGATTCGAGACCAGATCCAGCACATGTAGGCTGTCGAACTTTGCCGTTGTCCGCCCGAATGTGACCAGTCCGATGAACCCGCCTTCCGGAAGCAGCGTGTCGTCGACGGCAGTGACTTGCGCGCCGTCGACAAACACGCCCAGCCGTCCGCGATCAAGATGAATGAAGTTGATCCGCTGGACGCGTAGGCTGTGCCAGGGCCGATGAGATAGCTTGACCGTGGTTTCCCCCAGAACCGTCGTGCGCCCATCAAGCACGCGCCTGGTGGTCAGCCGGCCCGTCGAGGCATTGAGGGTGACGGCATAAAAGTTCTTGTTGTCGTGCGCGGCCAGCGCGATCCCGGCCTCGCCGCCGCCATCCGCCGAAAGATCCTGAATCTGCACGACGATGTCCGGGTAGGTGGTACGAGCGCCGTCAGCCAGAAGGAGGTGCGCGCACTCGCCTGTCTCGCAAGGACGATCCTGAACGACCACTTTGCCCCGCGTGGGGGACTGATCGTCGGCGATTACCCGCCAGCCGGATGGCTCCGCTCCAGAGGTGCTCACGGTCACGAATCCCACTGGTAGCGCATTGGGAGCATCCTTCTCGAAGTTCCACTGCCAGACGATATCTTGCGGTGGTGGTTCGGCGTGGATTTCAACGTTGCTCACGTCCGAGGCGCGAACCGTCCGGGGTAACATGACCTGGCCACCGTCCGGCACTAAGGCCTTCACGACATCGTTCCCGATGAGATAGGGCCAGACGCCTGCAGTTCCGGAGATACGGTCATGCCATGTTTTAACGATGTGCAATTGATCCTGCAGATGCGCTGGTTCGCGAGGCACGCGCAAGGCTTCCACCAGAACCAGCGCATAGGCTGCCATGAGTTTATCGACGGGTTCCTTCACCTCCTGGACGGCTTGCTCTGCTTCCTGCCGGGCTTGCTCCAGCCACGGATGTTCATATCGTCGTTCCCAGGATAGCCACTGAATGCGGTCCCAGGCGAGATCGGATAAGACCCGGCCGTGCAGAGAGTCTGCCGAGGTGGTGTCTTTCAGGAGCGCTTCATGCACTGCCAGCGCGGCGGTTGCATCGTTGTTCCATCGATAGAGGACGCCGAGCTGCCGCCGCTCTTCAAGAGCCATCTGTCCGCCCGCCGTCACACGTTCAAAGGATTCAATGGCTTGATAAAACGCCTCCGCTGCTGCTGAGTGACCCATGGCCACGTCGGTGAGTTCCTGCCGCCAGGTCTGCGCCTGGAGATTCCAGTACAGTTCGGCCAATCTCGCCGCCACTGCTTCACCTGACACCGATATCCCACTCTTAGTCAGTCCTTCCCGGAGAAAGGTCTGTAGCCGATCGTAGGCAATGAGCCGGTGCAGGGTGGGATCGGCTTGATCAATCAGCGTGAGTCGGGTCAGCAGGCGTGTTCGCTCCGGAGAACTCGGCATCTGTTGTGCCCGGGCCAGTGCCGCGGTAAAGGCTTGGTTCGCGTCCTTTCTGTCCCACCAGCGAGCGGAGCCTAGGACCAGTCCCCCTGCTCCCAAGCGATTCTTTACCGCATCATTTTGGCCCCCGCCGGGATCGCTCGCCTGCGGAAGGCGGCCGTAGTGAATGCCGACTTGAACCGGCGAACCAGGAAGGGCCTCGTTCACGACGGCGTGATCGAGTGGATAGCCCAGCTTTCGTAATCCTGAAACCACTACAAAACGGACCGTCACTTCCCTGACAGGCCCGTACCGCCGCAACACACTGCTGGCCCACCAGATCTCTCCCGGGCGAAGCGCGAGAGGAGCCGTCAAAGGATCCAAATATGTCACCCGAACCGTGACGGTCTGGCCGGAAACCCTTACTGGTTCCAGGCCGGTGAGATTCCGGAGGGCGAATGGCCTGACGGGCGAGACGTCCAGGACCTCGAGCCCTGGACTCGGTCCCACGTCTGTACCGAGTACTGCAGGAGAAATCAGCACGGCCGGCATATAGTCCTTCCAGTACTCTGCATGGCGGTGTGTTTCGGACAGCAAGCCGAAACCGACGCCGCGTCCCACTGCCTCGAATATGCCGGTTTCCGGCTGATCCTGGACCAGTTCACGATGGACCTTCAGCGTGTCGTCCCAGCAGGCCCTATCGGTTTGTTGGGATATGCCTCGGGCCCGCCTGAGCGTCAAGCAACCCAGGTCGAGGGCAGCCCATTCCTCCACTCGGCCACCGGCCAGCGCCGCGCCATATTGCAACACAATGCGACTCGCGCGCTCTTGCCCCGCCGTAGCCGGTTTGGGCACGGCGGCAGCAGAGAAGGCGTGAGCTATTGTCGGCCCGGCCAGGGTGAGCAGCACCAATATTCCCTTCGTGAGATGATTGTACGTTCCCATAGTGCCTCTCTGTTCCTTCTTCATGGAGCGACGGGATAGTCCGGCTCTCCACCATGCGGATAGGTCCGTTTGCATTTGACGACTAAGGTTCGTGTGCCTCGTCCTTCCACGCATTGATTGAGCGATCGCGCATACTGCAGCGTGCCATCTGTTGTGACCTCAAATGGAAAGTCGAAGGTGAAGCTGACGAACTTGTAAGCCCCTGGCTTTAATGGCACCTCGCGCGATTCAGATGTCCGATACGCATCGGACGTTTCTGGGTCGTAGGTCCATATTGAAGGCGTCACGCCTGGTACCTGCCACCAGCTCGGCGACACCAACGACCTGGCATCAATGGTGATGGAATAGAGCGTCGCCTGCAACTCGCGCGGTTCTGCCATCGCAACAGCGCCTGGCCATGGAATCCATGCGACGAAGCCGCACATGAGGATTGCGAACCGGACTGGCAAAGTGACACGCGGCCTGTACTGGGGAAAGAGCATGGCTTCACCGTTCCTTTGTCGAAATAGCCGAGATGGGGCCGGTGTCGCGAAAGATCTCTTCTATTGCGCGACTGTCCCACTCGGTATGTGTCGTAAGCCGAAACGCTCGCAGTACCGTTGCACCGGTATCGACAATGGAAACCGGTTGATGGATGCTGTGGCCCGCTTTGATTCCGACTCCGGAGGCAATCCATGGGACGAGTAGCGAGTCTGCTGTGGAAGGTCCCTGTGTCCTGCCGGTACCGCTTAAGGCGGTGACAAACACCGTCGTGCTTGTCAGGAGTCCATGCTCTCGATAGATATTCAGCACGGCCCCTATGGCCTGGTCCACCGCGTGCAACGCGGTGCGATAGTTGTTCGAATCCCAACCTTGGATGGACGCGGCGCGCGCGCCCTCCGGCAAGTGCACGATCAGAAAATGTGGCAAGGACAGAATGGCGTGGCCGTATCCATGGCCGCTCGATGCCTTATGAACGTATTGTCTGATATAGGAGACCAGCCGCTCCGGACTGCACTCGGGCCTCAGAGGTCCGCATAGCTGATAATCGGTATACGGTTCGGGTTTCGCCAACTGATACAACGATTCGTCCATGAAGAAGATGGCGCTGTCCCGCCCGCCGCTGAGGTCAAGATAATCAAAGACTGTTGGAGGCCGGGGATACCCTCGGCTGAACTCAAACGCGTCCCATGTAATGCCGTGTTTCTCAACCGGTAGCCCGGTGAACAGAGAGGCCATCGCCGGTAGCCGGAGCGGAGGCGTGACGGTTGTGGCCGACCAGGTGACCGATCCAGTTTTTACAAGGCGATCCAACACAGGCATAGGTCCCGCTTTGAGTGCCTGCCGGTCGATTCCTTCCAACACAAACAAAATGACATGTTCCGGAACTGTCTGTTCGGACGGTGGTGAGTTGGTCTTCGAAATGGCATGAGCCATTTGCGATGGGACGGACAGGCCCGTCAGAAGTAGGACAATGACCAAAGACGAAAGTTTCATGGGTCACACAGCCTCTCCAGTTGTTTGCTGAACCCACTGCAAATAAAGTTCCAGGCTCGCGGGGCAGGAAACTTAGAGCGGAGCACGGTCTAACTCGTTGCACCAGCTCACGAATCTGCAATGAACGGCGCATCAGAGAATCGGCGTGAAGAGGTTTTCTTTGTGTGCCGTTCATCACGCCGTGTGTATCTGCACAGAGCGCACGCCGATCGTGCAGGACCGCACCACCTACTGCTTGCCGCGGCGTTTGCTAGTTGAGAGGATCGGTTCTTTGTTTGTCTTGTATGGCAGGCTGTCTTTCCAGGCAGTCATTTCGGACGTGAACAGGGGAAGCAGTGTTGGGTGCGTGAACGTGGACAGCGAAGCAAAGCTCAGTAATAGGGGCGGCTGCCCAGTCTTGAAAAGTGAAAAATGGGGGGCGAACGATCGGGCGAGGAGTGGGGAGGAGGTGGTGCCCTTCAATAAACCTCAACACCGGGCCTAATGAGTTGGTTGCACCAAGTCAGGGCAACCAATCGTCGAAGAAGGGGCACTGTCTTGGTTAAGAGTTGCGTCGCAAGGAGCGCCCCATCAGGCAGGCGTTATGTGCGGGGCAATGGATACATTTACAGCGGAAACGGATCTGTTTTGGAGGCCGCCAACGCTTCCTGTTTCAGCGGTTCATCGTGCCTGATCAGCTTGCGGCCCGAGAGCATGCGCAGGCCGACGTAAAACACCGGGGTGAGAAACAGGCCGAACAGGGTTACGCCGATCATGCCGGCGAACACGGTGATGCCTGTGGCCGAACGCACTTCCGCACCGGCGCCATGTGAGAGCACGAGGGGAATCGTGCCGGCGATAAAGGCGACCGAGGTCATCACGATCGGGCGCAACCGGAGGCGGCAGGATTCGAGGGCCGCCTCAACAATGCCCTTGCCCTGCAATTCTAATTCGCGCGCAAATTCGACGATCAGGATCGCGTTTTTGCACGCCAGACCCATCAGCACGACCAGGCCCACCTGCACGAAGGTATTGTTGTCACCACCCGTGAGTTTGACGCCGGCGAGCGCGCAGAGCATGCACATCGGCACGATCAGGATCACCGCCAGCGGCAGGGTCCAGGACTCATACAGCGCGGCGAGGACGAGGAAGGCCAACAGGATGGCCACCGGGAACACCAGCAGTGCCGCCTTGCCCTGCGAGGCCTCCTGAAAGCTCAGGTCGGTCCATTCGATGGTTATGCCGTTGGGCAGCACCTTCGCGGCGATGTCGCGAATATTGTCCATTGCCTGTGCCGAGGACAGTTTGGTCGGGTCTGCCTCTCCCATGAAGTCGGCGGCTGGATAACCGTTGTAGCGCAGCACCGGATCGGGGCCGTAAGTTTGGCTGAATTTCACCATCGAGCCGATCGGGACCATTTCTCCGCGGTCATTACGCGTTTTGAGGTTGGCGATGTCCTCTACCTTGCCGCGGAAGTCGCCGTCGGCCTGCGCATACACGCGCCAGGTGCGGCCGAACAGGTTGAAGTCGTTGACATAGGCCGAGCCGAGGTACACCTGTAGCGTGTTGAAGAGCTCCGTCAGCGCGATGCCCTGCGTCTTGGTCTTGACGCGATCCACTTCGGCGTCGAGCTGCGGCACGTTGGCCTGATAGCCGGAAATCGGGTAGCCCATCCCCGGCGTTTGCATGACCGCCCCTTGCAGGGCACCGACGGCATTTTGCAGTGCCCCGAACCCGAGCCCCGCCCGGTCTTCCACGAAGAGTCCGTACCCCGCGCCGTTGCCGAGTCCGAGAATCGGCGGCGGCATCAACACAAAGGTAATGCCTTCCTTGATGGCGGAGATCTTCTGATTCATCTCCTCGCTGATGTCCTTGGCGCTGCGATGACGCTCGTCGAACGGTTTCAAGATCAGGAAGGCGATGCCGTAATTCGGCGTATTCGTGAATTGCAGAGGATTCAAACCCGTCATGGCCACGACGTGGGCGATGCCGTCCACGGTTTTGCTGATCGCGACGACCTGCCGCAACACCGCATCTGTGCGATCGAGCGAGGCGCCTTCCGGAAGTTTCACCCCGGCCATCAGATACAACTTGTCCTGGGTGGGAATGAAGCCCCGAGGTACCGCTTGGAAGAGCATGCCTGTGACGACCAACAGCAGGGCATACACGGCAAACACAGAACCGCGATGTTTCAACGTACGCGAGACGGTGCCCTGATACCGGTCGGAACTGGCCTTAAAGAATCGGTTGAATGGCCGGAAGACCCAGCCGAACAGACGCTCGATCAGCCGCGAAAGGCCGTCCTTCGGTGTGCCGTGGCTTTTGAGCAGTTTTGCCGCCAGGGCCGGCGAGAGGGTCAGTGAATTGATGGCCGAGATCACCGTCGAGATGGCAATCGTCACGGCGAATTGCTTGTAGAACTGGCCGGTGACGCCGCTCAGAAAGGCCATCGGGACGAACACGGCACACAACACGAGTGCGATCGCGACGATCGGGCCCGAGACTTCCTGCATGGCCTGGTGCGCCGCCTGGAGCGGTGTCCGTCCTTCTTCGATGTTACGCTCGACATTTTCCACCACCACGATTGCGTCATCCACCACGATGCCGATCGCGAGGACAAGGCCGAAAAGCGTGAGTGTGTTGATGGAGAAACCAAACAGGTACAGCGCGGCGAACGTGCCGACCACCGACACCGGCACGGCGATCAGCGGAATGATCGAGGCGCGCCAGGTCTGCAGAAACAGGATGACGACGAGCACGACGAGCAGGATGGCTTCCATCAGCGTCTGGACGACGGCCTGGATGGAATCACGCACGAACACTGTGGTGTCGTAGTCCGAGCGGTAGGTGAGGCCGGGGGGAAAGCGTGTCTTGAGTTCTTCCATTTTGGCGATCACGGCATCGCGGACGGTCAGCGCGTTCGCGCCGGGGGCCTGGAAGATGCCGATCGGCGGGGCATCCTGATTGTCCAGTTGACCGCGCAAGGTATAGTCGTTGGCGCCGAGCTCGATGCGGGCGACGTCGGACAGGCGGACGACTTCGCCACCCGCGCCGATTTTCAGCACGACGCTGCCGAACTCCTGAGCCGTCCGCAGACGACCTTGGGCATTGATGGAGATGAGGAAGTCGGTGCCTTTCGCGATCGGTTCCGCGCCGAGCTGTCCGGCCGAGACCTGGATGTTTTGCTCGCGCACCGCGGCGACGACGTCTCCGGCGGTCATCCCGCGCGCCGCGATCTTGTCAGGGTTCAGCCAGATGCGCATCGCGTAGTCGCCGCTACCGAAAATCTGCACCTGGCCGACACCGGGCAGACGAGCCAGTTCATCCTTGATTTTGATGTTGGCGTAGTTGCGCAGATAGAGCGCATCGTATTTCCCCTCCGGGGAGAGCAGCTGGACCATCACCAGAAAGGTCGGCGACTGTTTCTGCGTCGTCACACCCAGGCTGACGACTTCCGACGGCAGCCGCGACAACGCCTGGCTGACGCGGTTCTGTACTTGGACTTGAGCGGCATCCGGATCGGTACCGGGACGGAAGGTGATGGTCATCTGCAACACGCCGTCCGAACCGGCGACCGACTTCATATACATCATGTTCTCGACGCCGTTGATCTGTTCTTCCAGCGGCGTGGACACCGTTTCGGCAATCACCTTGGGGTTGGCCCCGGGATAGATGGCGCGTACGATGACAGCGGGCGGGACCACTTCGGGGTATTCGCTGATCGGGAGGATGGGGATGGCGATCAAGCCGGCGGCGAAGATGACGATCGACAGCACCGCGGCAAAGATCGGGCGGTCGATGAAAAACTTGGAAAAGTCCACAGCCTTGGCTCCCTATTTCTCGGCCATGGCTGCGGGCGAGGCCGGCGCCGACGACTTGTCCATCGGAACTTCCGCGGGTATGACCGGCATGCCGGGATAAAAGATTTTCTGCAGGCCGACCACGACAATCCTGTCATCCGGCGCCAGGCCGGACTGCACGACCCGCAATCCATCGACCATGCCACCCGGCATGATGTCTTTGCGTTGCGCCTTCCCGTCCTTGTCGACCGCATACACGTATTTTCGATCCTGATCCGTGAGAATGGCCTTATCGTCGATCAAGAGCGCCTGCGCCTTCTGGCCGCTGACGAACTGCACCCGTGCGTAGAGACCGGGGGTAAAAATGCGGTCTGGATTGGGGAGCACGGCGCGAGCGCGCACGGTTCCGAGGGTGGGATTCACCTGCGTGTCGAGAAAGTCGACCTTCCCCGTATGCGGATAGCCGGTTTCGTTGGCGAGGCCGACGTGCACGGTGTTGTCCTTCGCTGTGCGCTCGTTTTTGCGCTCCTGCTCCTTGTAGCGTAGGTAACTGTTTTCGTCGGCGTCAAAATAGACGTACATCGGATCTTGCGACACGACCGTGGTCAGCAGGGTGTCGTCGGCAGTCGCCAGATTGCCGACCGTCAGCAGGGCCCGGCTCGCCCGGCCGGAGACCGGGGCGCGGACTTCGGTGAATGACAGGTTGAGCTTGGCAGTGGCCACAGCAGCTTCGGCGGCCTGCACATCCGCCGCGCTCTGCGCTTGCGCGGCACGACGCAAGTCGAGCTCTTCGTGCGAGATGGCGTTATCCTCGATGAGTGATTGGGCGCGTTTGTTACGGATGGTCTCCAGCCGTTGCGCCACGCGTGCGCGTGCCAATTGAGCCTCGGCGTTATCCAGCGCGGCGCGGTAGGGACGAGGATCGATCTGGAACATCAAATCGCCCCGTTTCACATCCTGGCCTTCTTTGTAGGCCACTCGTTGCACGTAGCCGCTGGCCCGTGGGCGCAATTCCACCGTGTCGATCGCGCTGATGCGGCCCGTGTATTCGTCCCATTGTTGGACCGATTTCGAGATCACCTGGGCGACGCCGACTTCAGGGGGAGGAGGTGCTTGCCCGCCGCTGCTGGCCTGTTCGTTGTTGCAGCCGGCTGCGGTCAGCAGTAACGCGAGCAGCCAGGATGTATGTTGGAGAGTGATCATGGTGTACCTGCTGTAAGTATTCTTTGTGAACAAGAGCCCTAGATCAAGACGGCCGTTGAGTGTTTTGAACTGCCCGTATCAGTCTCATAGAGAATGTCAGTGAATGTGTATCTTGACGATTTCCATGCAGCGCAGTATCCGGCATGGCAGGAAACATAGTCAATATATGAATGATCAGGTTATGAACAATTTATCATTGAATGTTGCCCCTGTTTGAAGTACCGTGACACACGATGAAGCGTATCAAGAAAATGCAAGCCCCCAGGGCCAAGGGGAAGTCATCCGTCTCTCCCTGCATCTCGAAGTTGCCACGACACCGGCTGGTCGAACTGTTGTGGAGCTTTGCCCCGGCCTATCAACGGTGGTCGGAATCTCTATTGGTGGAAAAGGGGTTGTCCCCTCAACGGTTGCGCATTCTTGGTTCGATTCATGAGCGCGGCCCGAGGATTATGAGCGAGCTCAAGAAAGAATTGGGCGTGACTGCGACGAACGTCACGGCGCTCGTCGATTCGCTCGAGAAAGACGGATTGGTCGTGCGAACCAGACACCCGACGGATCGCCGGGCCACCGTGATCGAACTCTCGGACAAAGTGATGACCGAGCTCTCCCCGCGCTGCACGGAATACAAAGAGCAGGTCGCGGAACTGTTTTCCGACCTGGGCGACCAGGAGTGTAAAGCGTTCGTGAAAACGCTCGAGAAGCTCTGGAGTCGATTGCAAGGGTAGGGGGGCGAAATGTGTCAGCAGCGGTTGGGCTTCTGTGATTTAACGACGATGACAATAGTCCCGGCTAGCGATTCACCGTAACCGCGAGCCGGAATCCCAAGGCGTGGAGAAGGGCATCGAGACTTCTGAATTCCGGATTGCCGCGATCAGACAGCATTCGATAGAGGCTTTCACGGTTCAGCTTCGCCTTTTCGGCCAGCTGTGCAATCCCGCCTTGCGCTTCGGCGACGTTCCGCAGTGCGAGCAAGAACAGTTCGGGATCATTTTCCTCCAACGCCGCGTTTAAATACTCTTCAGCCTCCCCCGAATCTCGCAGGCTCTCAATCAAATCCGGCTGATACGCTCTGCGCGTTTTCATGGCGTCCTCCTGTATTCGCTCCAATATCGCTGAGCCGTATTGATATCCCTGGCCTGGGAACTCTTATCACCCCCACAAAGAAGCAGCACCACCGTCGTTCCGTCTTGTCCGAAGTACACTCGAAAGCCTGGGCCATAATCGATCCGCAGTTCCTGGACCCCGCCTCCCACACCATGGCAATCGCCGAGGTTTCCTAAGCTTACCCGATCTAGCCTGATTCGAATCTTCGCTCGTGCCCGACGATCCTGCAGCGAGTTCAGCCATTCGGTAAATGGCTCACGGCCCTCTGCCGTAACATAGACGTGCAGCTCTTTCGGAGTGGCCTCCACGCACCAAGTGTAGCGTATAAGCTACTGCCTGGCAAGAGGCACGCACTGACAGTCGGTGGGAATGGGAACGAGATTGTCGCACACCATTTCCTAGCTCACGACACCGATTGCTTGAATTCGCAACCGTGATCGAACTCTCGGACAAAGTCATGACCGAGCTCTCGCCGCGCTGTACGGAATACAAAGAACAGGTGGCGTTTTCAGACCTGACCGACCAGGAGTGTAAGGCATTTGTGAAGACCCTCGAGAAGCTCTGGAGTCGATTGCAGGGGTAGAGTCGCGTCGCGACGGATATCGGTCTGATTCCGTTGTGATGATGAATCACTCTGGTGCCGCAGCAGAATTCAGGAAGGTTCGCGGTAGCTTCGGCTGGGCCACTTGGATTCAGCCTTGCGGTAGGGGGGGGACGGAGGTTTGCGTGTGACGAGGCGTTTGAACAGGACTGCGAGCGTCATGAGCGAGAGTGTTGCGAATAGCCGAGCGAACATGTCTCACGATACCGCCCTGCGACAGACGTGTCAAACAGGTGCTGAGGCCTGCATCACAGGCTATTCCAGATCTGTGTGACGCCGGCCATCACTCACCAAAATCGTTTTGGCACAACGTCGCTCACTGGCAAGAGTTTCCATTGAACGTCTCGTGCAGTTCCTGTCGCGTTTTGGCCAGGATGTCGTTGTGACGGTCCGCCAGGCTCCTCGTGGGAGAAGGCGCGGGACAGAAAGAACAAAGGCGAGCGGGATTCCGGCGACCTCCCCTTCGGTTGAGTAGCACCATGATGTAGAGTCCAATCCCTTTAGGAAAGGAGATTGGCACAGAAGAAGCGGTTGTCCGAGGTCCAGATCATTGGGTGTTTGTGGGAGGCTGAGGCTGAGGTCTCGATCAAAGATCTGTGTCGACGACATGGACTCTCCGACGCCGACGACTACCTCTGGCGAAGCAAGTTCGGCGGCATGACCGTGCCAGACGTCAAGCGGCTGAAGGCCCTGGAGCAGGGTCCTCCCTTCCTGCGAACTCCTCGTGGCGGCGGGCCCTACCTGAACCGTGCATTTCTCGAGTGGGTTGACCCCGTTTCCCCTGCTTATTGACAATCCGTTATCAGCCACTTATCGTCCTCCACGCAGTGCCATGCCCGGCTCGGAGATCCCACAATGGACGATTCGCCTTCCTTTCCTTCTTCCCATTCTCATGGCGCACTGGATCGCATCGCCATGCAGATGGCGTCGAGTTTGGATCTCCACATCGTCCTCACGACGATCACCCAAGGTCTTGTGGATGACCTGGACGCGGCGTTTGCCCGTATCTGGCTCCGCGGTCCTGGCGATCTCTGTACCGGCTGCTACAAGGCCTCTGACTGCAGAGACCGCACCCAGTGTTTGCATCTCAGGGCGAGTGCGGGACTCTATTCAAACCTCGATGGGGAATACCGCCGTATCCCCCTGGGGTCGCTGAAGATCGGCAAGATCGCCCAAGGGTTCGGTCCGATGCAGACCAACGATGTGCTCGGCGACGATCGACTCCCTAACAAGCAATGGATGAAAGACCATGGGCTCCACTCCTTTGCCGGGTACCCCCTCGTCTTTCGCGGGGACGTGCTCGGCGTCATCGCGATGTTTGGACGACGCCCCCTGGCGGATGAGGAATGGGACCGGCTCGCCACTTTTGCCCATCAAGCAGCCACCGCAATCAGGAACGCCCAGCTGTTTACGGAGGTCGAGCAACTCACCAACCGGCTTCAGGCCGAAAATATGTATCTCCGGGAAGAGATCAAACTCGATCATCATTTTGATGAAATCATCGGTGAGAGCCACGCGATGAAGACCGTGCTGAGGAAGGTCGAACAAGTGGCTCCGACTGATTCGACGGTCTTGCTCTTGGGCGAAACCGGCACCGGGAAGGAGCTCATTGCCCGGGCCGTGCACGACCTCAGCCCCCGCAGCGCGAGACCGCTCGTTCGTGTCAATTGCGGCGCGATCCCCGCCAATCTGGTGGAGAGCGAATTGTTCGGCCACGAAAAGGGCTCTTTTACGGGAGCACTGGCCAAACGGATCGGCCGCTTTGAGTTGGCGGAGGGAGGGACCATCTTTCTCGATGAGGTCGGTGAATTGCCGTTGGACGCACAAGTGAAGCTCTTGCGTGTCCTCCAAGAACGTGAGTTCGAGCGGGTCGGCAGCGGTCGGTCTACAAAAGTGAACATTCGAGTGATCGCGGCAACGAACCGAGACCTCCCTGCTGCTGTGAAGGCCGGCTCATTCCGCTCCGATCTCCTCTACCGGCTCAACGTGTTCCCGATTGAACTGCCACCCTTGCGAAACCGCTCATCAGACATTCCGCTCTTCGTCCGTTCGTTTGCCGGACGCTTGTCCAAGAAGTTTGGGAAACGGCTCGATCAGATCTCCCAACAGACCATGGATCGTCTCATGCACTATGCCTGGCCCGGTAATGTCCGAGAACTAGAGAATGTCATCGAACGGGCCGCCATCCTCTCACCAGGGCCTGTCCTGCAGGTTGATGAGGTGCTCCTCCAATCGGATCGAGCTGCAGTCTCGGACACTTCATACACGCTAGAAGAAGTTGAACGGACCCATATTACCCGTGTCCTCCAGGAAGTCGATTGGGTCGTCGAAGGCAAGCAGGGCGCTTCGACGAGACTTGCCCTTCATCCCAATACATTGCGATCTCGCATGCAGAAGCTTGGGATCAAGAAACCACGCCCCTCTTCCTAAGCACATATCCGACAGACCATCTCCTCTGATATGTCGTAGATCCACGAGATATCGTGGAAGTGTCCGTCTGTCTTCTCACATCATTTTGAACCGTTCCTTCATCTAACTCCTGATCTGTTCAGCAGTTTCTCTGCTTTCGTCAATGGCGACACGTCATGGCACCAGCCTTGCCATATCAGTTCAGCACAAAGGCGATTCACAAGGAGCAACCCATCAACCGTTTAGCAAGACCGTCCCACGATCAAGGAGGATCCATGAAAACAGCAATTATTGTGATGTCAGACCCGAAGAATGGTTCAGAAGAAGCCTTAGGGCGGGTCTTTAACGCGCTGGCGTTGGCCGCAGAGTGCAAACAGAAAGGTGATGAAGTCGCTGTCGTGTTCAACGGCACCGGCACCCGTTGGCCGGCGGAACTGTCCAAGCTCTCGCATCCGGCCAATGGACTCTACAACGCCGTGCGGGACGTCGTGCAAGGCGCATCCTGCGGTTGCGCGGATGTCTTCGGAGCGAAAGAAAGCGTGGAATTCTGTGGTGTCCCGCTCAAGAAGGACCATGCGCTGGCCGGCACATCGGGTCTGCTGAGCTTGCGCCGGTATGTCAGTGAAGGCTGGAACACGGTCGTATTCTGACAGGTGAGTGGACGGGAGATCGGCCTGCGACGGGAAGCCGTTGCCAGGTCGACTCGACGGAGGGTGAACCAATGGCGATGAAATATCTCGAGACGATGATGACCGACTCGGTCCTTCGCGCGCAGCACCATTACTATGGACATGCGGCGAACATCACGGGTGCTCCTGAGCGCGATCTCCTCGGCGAAGGAGAGGCGGATTTTATCGGCGCCAGAGACAGTTTCTACCTGAGCACGGTGAGCGAAACCGGCTGGCCCTATGTCCAGCATCGCGGAGGGCCTAAAGGGTTTCTCCGTCTACTGAATCCCTCAACCTTGATCTTTGCGGACTATCAAGGGAACCGTCAACTCTTGAGCACGGGCAACCTGTCCGTGGACGATCGAGTGTCCTTGTTTCTGATGGATTACCCGAATCGGGCCAGACTGAAAATCCTGGGCCATGCCAGAGTCGAGGATGCCCGATTGCATACAGATCTTGCGGCACAACTCGCCAATCCCGGCATGAAAGCGCGCGTGGAGCGCATCGTGTTCATCGATGTGGTGTCGTTCGACTGGAATTGTCCGAAGTACATCACGCCACGATATTCGCTTGAAGAGGTCGAAGAGTTGGTGGGTCCGTTGAAGGCGAGAATTGCCGAGCTCGAAGCCCAATTGTCGATGACCAAAGCGTGAGGGCCTCCGCCATGAGGCGGCTGCCCCATTTGTCGGAGGAGCTCAGATCATGAAGGTCGCACAGATATGGCGATATCCGGTCAAGTCAATGGCCGGTGAACGGCTAGAGCATGCGCGTATCGGACCACTCGGCATCGAGGGAGACCGCGTCGTGCATGTGGAGGATGCCCAAGGTCATGTGATCACGGCTAGATCGCACTACCGGCTGCTCGGTCACCGTGCCACCCTTAATGGGTCCGGCGAGCCGGTGGTCGATGGCCGGCTGTGGAGCGACCCCAATGTCCGCATGGATGTTGAGGACATCGTTGGGCCTGGTGCCATGCTGGTACGCGACGACTCCAGCGATCGCTTTGACGTGCTCCCGTTGTTGGTGGCGACGGATGGAGCGGTTGCGGCATTCGGGCATGACGGTCGGCGGCTGAGACCGAATCTGGTCATCGGTGGGGTTGAGGGTTTGGCTGAGCGCTCGTGGTCCGGGCAGTGCTTGCACATCGGAGAGGTCATCATCGGAATCCAAGATCTCCGCGGGCGCTGCATCATGACGACGTTTGATCCTGACAGTTTGAAACAAGATCGTCAGGTGCTGACGGATATCGTGCGGAGATTCGGCGGCACGCTCGCTTTGAATTGTTTCGTGATCCGGGGCGGAGACGTTCGAGTCGGCGACACAGCTGAGCTGGCTCGGCAGCGTCAATGCGAGGCCGCTCATGTGTCGTGAGGCCACCGCGGAGCGAACCGCCGAGTCACGGGGCGAGCCTGCCGGCCAAAGGCCCGTCGTAGCAGTGAATCGGCGATTGCAGCAGAAGTGCGTATCAATAATTGCAGGCCAGGCGGGAGATGGCATGAATGCCGCAGTCATCGACAACGCGGCTCAGTCCACAATGGATTCAACGGGTCTGGCGCAAGGGACAGCAGAAGGTGGCGGCGTTCTAATTGTTCACCCATCACCTGTGTGGGAATTCCTGGTTGCCATTTATATGAAACGCCGCAAGGCATAGAGGGAGGAGTCATCATGAGCAAGTCAGTGAAGGACACGTTGGAAGAAATGTTGGGCATCCTGAAGGAGGGGCAGATGACCGAAGGTCAGAAGATCTACTTTGCGGATTCGGTCGTGACACAGGAAGGCAACCAACCACCGGTCGTGGGCAAACAGGCCTCCATTGAGCGACTGGATAAATTTAGAGAGACGATCGGGGTGGCGGCCTTTGTCAGCTACACCATCGGCGCCGTTGCTATTTCTGGAAGCACCAGTTTCTACGACTCGGTGCTGACCGTCAAATTGAAGAACGGACAAACCATCAGCCTCGAGCAAGTCGTCAAAACGGACTGGCAGGACGGCAAGATCGTCAAAGAGCGTTACTACCATAGCTGAGTACGGATGATGTCGCGTGGGAGCGGACGGCGCGGCCATTCGCTCCCGCCTGCATATATGAGAACGACGTAAGGAGGCCATAATCATGAATGCTCTCGAACAGCCCAGGCGTCCATTTCCTCCATTCGATGCCATGTCCGCGGCCCAGAAAGTACGCATGGCAGAAGATGCGTGGAATACGCGCAACCCCGAAGCGGTGTCGTTGGCCTACAGTGCGGATAGTCAGTGGCGAAATCGTTCAGAGTTCCTAACGGGACGGGACGCGATCGTGAACTTTCTACGCCGCAAGTGGGAGAACGAGCGGGATTACCGCCTCATTAAGGAACTGTGGGCATTTCATGGGGCGCGCATCGCAGTCCGCTTCGCGTATGAGTGGCACGATGACTCAGGGAGTTGGTTTCGATCGTATGGCAACGAGAACTGGGAATTTGATGAGAATGGCCTCATGCGTCGGCGCATCGCCAGTATTAACGATCTTCCCATCACCGCATCTGAGCGGAAGTACCACTGGGCTTCGGGCAGGCGTCCTGATGATCACCCTTCCCTCTCAGATCTTGGGCTTTAACTTTGATGAACCGGCGATTCTGAAGTGGTTCACCGAGAGGAGCGCCTATGGCCGATACGACCGTGGTGTCTCACGTGTCCTCGAAGCGTCTTCTTGTCTACAGATCAGCCGCCAGAGGATTGGACGGAGTCGAACTGCAATCCACTCGATCCTTCGCCTCTGCCCGGGCTCTTGCGGCGGCCGATCCAGAGCTGGGTTGAGCCGTCGATCCAGCGTGCATATTGGTAAGTTCTGGTGACGCGTGCGCCTTCGCGCGGCACTTCTTCCTCATGCAGCAGCAGCTCGCGGTTCGGTTCAAGTAATCGTCCCTTCGGAAGTTGCAGCCCCTGGATGCCGCCCTCGCCGAATGCCGGCAGGACGCCACGTTTGAGCCGCAGGGTGGCGCCGTCTTTCACTGGGAGCAACGGAATCCAATAGTCCGGCACCGTGGTGCCGAGCCGGTACGTCAGCGGTGCGCTGTCAGCGGCGGGGGCGGGCGGCTGTTCCTCCAACGTCTCTTGATAGGCTTCATGACGGTCTAACGGACGACCGGCGGCGCTTTCGACGACTCGCTCGACGGCCCAGGCCACGTTGGCCATTTCATCTCTCAACAACGACAGGTCTTCCACCGGCCGGCTTTCCAACATCGGTCCTAATACGGGCGGCAGGAAGAACAGCTTCTGGGTGTCGTTCGTGAGGCTGAACATGCGCCAGGGCGTGGTGGGCCCATCCACGTCGGTCGTGTGGGAAATGAGGAACCGTTCGCCGAACGTGTTGGTCACGACGAGCGCGCGGATCTGTGAGACTGTCCCGACGGGAAGTTCGAGCGGCAGGAGGAACCAATCGTTGCTGTATTCCAGCGCGAACTTCACGAGCAGCAGACGGGCCAGGTCCTGCGGCGCGGCCTGGACGCTCGCAAAGTTCACGGCACCGTCTTCGAATTCCCACAGGCGGGCGGAGGGCATGCCGCGAAACGAGACCGGAGCGGGGAGAAAGGACTCCGTAAGAGAGGTACGGCTGTCGGTGGCCCCCAGGCCGCTTCCTGAACTCGTCGTGAACGAAAACCAGTCCAACCGTCCATCCAGATATTCCGGTGCGGTGAGCACCACTTCGCTCGACGTCGTCTTGGCGGAGACACTGAGGGCGTACTCCATCCGTTCAGGATTCCAGGCGGAAGGAGCCGTGCCCTGTTGAAAGAGACCGTCGAGCCACGACAGCCAGGCGGTCAGGGTGGCGAGAATCTTCGGGCGATCCACCTCGGTCACCTGATCGAGCGGCGCCTCCAGAAAGACTTCATTCAATCGGTTACTGGCCTGCAGCGCTCTCATGCGCGCAGCGAACCGCAAGCCGTCAATGGTGCGGCCGCTCAGCACGCGGATGAAGCACAGACTCGCAGCGTCAATCTGTTTGGCCTGTTCTGCGGTGGGGGCGGCCAGGACGTACGTACTAGCCAACCACTGGGCGCGGGTGGGGCCGAGCCTGGCCGTTTCCAGCAGGCGGAGCAGATGCTGTCCGGCTTCGGCCGCGAGGCGCCAGTTAGGGCGTGAGTCGTCCGTCACCGGTTCCGCTTCCACCAGCGTTTCCAGCGCCAGCCCGGCGGCTGCATAGGGCCTGGCCGGATGCGGGCCGGAGCGTGGTCCCGGTTGATAGCGGGTGACGGCGGCGGTGTCCACGATCACCTGCGCGGCGGCCGGCGAGCCGGCATCGGCTCCGTTGAACTCGCCGAATTGCCATTGACGGCCCAACATCCAGAGCGGGTCGTGGATGCGCGCCTGCAACCCGTCCTGCAAGTCGGGGTTGTGAGTGCTGAGGTCGAGTCTGATTCGGGAGGGCATGCCTATGCTCCTATCGCTGGATCGATGACGCTGGTGAAGTCGAGGGTGCCGCCGGTGAAGAACAGCGCCGGTGCCGATGGATCCTGCTCACCGGAACCGACCGGCTGTAACGCGCGTTTGCCGGAACGATCCCACGTGGCCATGCCGTCGAACAGGGTGAAGGCCATGCCGGCCACGATCTGTCCTTCGAGTCCCACGGTGGCGGCGGGCACTTCGAGCCGCACCCATCGGCCCGGCGGCGGCAGGGGCCCCATGTACTGACGGCTCACGGTATTGTCGGTGCCCCATGCAATGAGATTCTCGCCCCAATAGGCGCGGTGATCCCAATTGCCTGCGTGCCACTGCAACATGACTTGGCGCGGCATACGTGCGGGATCGAGATAGACGTGCGCGAACAGGCGGTCTCCCACGCTGACGAACATGGCGGCCTTGGCGCCTTGGAAAAAATGTTGGTGGATGCCGGCGGCGAACACCGATTGATGGGCACGTCGACCGGAGAGCGGTTCCGGTTTCATGCGAATCCAGTTCCAGCCCTCGCCGTCGCCGAGGGGCGTGGCGCCTTCCGGTAGCTGATCCTCCAGCCAGATCAATTCATCGCCGCTGTCTGGCGCGACGGCCCGGAGCCTGGCCAAGTCCATCGTTTCGTGCAGGACGGCTTCCAGGCTGTTGAGGTCCCAGGTCGTCCGCCGGTCTGCAGGCACGGCGAGCAGCAGCGCCTGCGGCGGCGCGTTGTTCGGTTGATCGTAATGAAAGGCGACGCCCGTCGTTTCCTTGGGGCTCGGCACCGTCTCCACCCACTCGTCGATCAGGAGCCCGCAAAAGGGTTGATCGAAGCGGATCGGTTGTGCCGACGCCATCTGCGCCACCAGCGAGAGGCGCCCGCGCTGGAACGGCTGGTCCGGTGCCGGCGGCAGGGCCACCCAGCGATCCTGCGCCTGAAAGGGGAGTTGTCCGACGTGGAACCGGACTGCGGCGCTGCCCACGGTTTCGCCATACAACATCGCTTCGTTCAAGCGTGTTGCACCAGGCCGAACGTAGGCGGCGCGCTGGAACCAGGTCACGGCGGCCATCGGGTCTTGGCCTTGGAGCGAAAGTCCGGCGGCGAACGTTTCGTTCAATTGCGCAGCGTTGGCTGCGGTCACGCGGGGGAGTGCCAGGAAGTCCTGACCGAAGAGGATGCGCAATCGAACCAGGTCGTGGTCGCGCCGTTCTTCCGGCGTGGCGGTTGCGCGCACAAAGTCCTGGTCGGATTCGGCCACGCGGTTCAGCCGTCGTTGTGCTTCGAGGACGACCGACCGTGCCTGTGTCAGGAGCAACGAGCGAGCGTCCGGTCCCGTGCCGCCGATGTCCATCGGGACGGCGCTCGGTATGCCGAAGTTTGCCACACCGAACAGGGCGCGCCGAACCTCGTCGAGGTTGGTGGTGAGCTCATCCGAAGAGGGCGGAGGCAGGAGGCCGTTGAGTCTACCGTGAGCATCGGTCAAGGCTTGCAGCGCGCGGGTCGCGCGACCGGCAAATTCGTCATGGTTCAGCCCGGAGTCGGCGGGCGATTCGGGCAACGACAGGTCGCGGCCGTCAAGCGAACGAGCATTGCTGAGCAGGCGCCGCACCGTGGTCGCGACCTCGCACCATTCGCTCACGCTGACGATCTCCGCGCTCCAGCCACTGTCGCGGCCGAACTCCAATCGGATGATCGCATCCGGCGGGACGGTCGCGGGACGAGTCTGCTGCAACACGAACCGCCAACGTTGCTCCAAATCGGCCTGTTGTGCCAGCGTGCTGCCTTCGGCGAGATACACGGCATCCAGCGGTGCCAGTCCGAGCGAGGTCAAGGGGCTCTCGACCGTTTGATAGACCTGTCCATCCTGCTGATTGACGTAGTCCGCCTTGCAACGGACCTGGGCCGGGTTCGGGAGCAACGTTGCCACCCAGGTGTTGAGGATCGGTTCGGCCTGAGCGCGTGCCGATGGGGCGGTCGTCGGCCAGCCGGCCGGTGCCGTCCCGTCGGTTGCCGGGAACAGCGTGCAGAGGCGATGGGTCAGTCCGATCCCGCTTCTCGGCGTACGGATCACGTCCAGTTCCGGCGGCGGTACTTCACCTGCAGCGATGGCATCCAATGTGGCGCCCGAGCGCAGGGGATTGCCTTGCACGAGCTGATACACACTTTCGGCCACCACACTGTCGCCCACGGAGTCGACCAGATCGTCGAGGGCCTTGAGCGCCTCCACCAGTGCCGTGAAGTCCGGGCTGCCGGGCGGCGGAAACCCCAAGGTCGTATTGCCGAAGGGAATGGTGGTGACATCCCATGGGGTCAGTGGCGCCTGGCGTTGTTGGCTTGCGGTCCATCGTCGATGCAGGGCCAGTCCATCGACCACGGCGGCAGCGGGCAACGATTTCAGCGCCTCATTCCATTGCGCGGCGAGGCGTGTGGTGAGTGCCGCCCTGGCGGCGAGGAGATCGCTCATGGCCTTACCGCGTTGCCCGCCTTCCTTCGCGAGGACCTGGCGGTCGAGTTCTGCAACGAGTGTGTCTTGCTCGACCGCCATCTTGTGCGCGGCGGGAATGGAATCCGGGTCTGCGGCGTTGAGCAGCCTGGCCTGGGCCCGTTCCGCGAGCAGGCGTGCGCCATCCCGTGCGCCGACGGCCTGCTGTGCGGCCGCGGCTTGGGCCAGGGCGGTGGCATGGGCCTGGGTCAACTGTTCCACGCGGTTGTCCCACTCATCCAAATCCCGCGCTTCCAACAGCTGGACGGCATATCGCCGTACGGTGGGTTGAATCACCTTGCCCTGAGGTTTCGCCGCCTGTTGTTGCGCCAGCACCTGGGCTGCCTGCGCTACCTGTGCCTGCGCGGCCTGTGCCTGTTGTGCGAGCGTAGTGATCGTCCCCAGTTCTGCGCGATAGGTCTCCGCGCGGCGCTCTCGTTCGGCCTTCAATCCACGGGCATCTTCAGCCCGGCGCAAGGCCTGGTCACGTTGCGCCGTCAGCAAGGTGACCTCCTGTGCCAGCCGCTCAGCCCGCGTGAGGGTCGCGCGAATGTCGGCGAAGCGGTCGGTGCCGGTGAAGCTCGTGAGGGCACGGAAGCGTTGGATGTAGCGGTCCAACCCGCGTTCGTGGAGGCGGCGTTCAAATCGATACCCGAGCAGGGCGGTCAGGGACTGTCCTTGGCGCACGCCGTCGAGCAGCCACTTGGCGCGATGCACCCGTTCGGACGACAGGTCGACAGCAAAAGGCGACGCGCCGGGTGCGCGAGTCGACTCATTCGACAGGTAGCCGCTTCGCAGCACGGCCGCGGCCGCGGCATGCGCCAGCGAAGGAGCGTGGACGAAGCCCTTGTTCGCTTCTGATCGCAAGAGCGGTGCCGGGACACCGGCCGGAAGTGCCGGGACCGGTAGCAGCGGGGCCGCACGCCGGACCTGTTCCACCCAGCCGTAGGCGCCGAGTCTGAGGCCGCTGGGCGCAGCCTTTCGCATCGCGTCCAGCCGCCTGGTGGCGAGGGAGCTACCCCAGGCATCGAGGCGATAGGTGAGCAGATCCATCACTTCCGCGAGCAGTTGCTGCTGAACCGGTTGAGGCAGGGTCGTCACCTCGTCCCAGGTCGGCTCGTGCGGTGTCGCAAGTGCGCGAGTCAGCAGCAGCGTCCGGAAGGCCTCGGAGAGCAGCCGTTGCGGGACGGGTGGCTGTTGAGTGGAGATCTCGGGAAATTCGCGCGTGATGTAGCCAAAGGCGTTCGCTTCCTGCGCCAGCAGCACGACAGGATTGGATTCCACCGTGGTCTGGATGGCCTGAGGTACCTGGCGTCGACGCATCAATCGTTGTGCACGCCACCAGTTGGCCAGAGCCTTGTCCTGGTCCTGATCGGTCGCCGAGATCCAGCGGTCGAGTGCCGCCACCGGCAGCAGGCCGTAGGGTTGGCTGTCGACACGCAAGACCGGCAGTGGCCCGCGGGCACGGACGTACTTCGTGAAATGGTCGCGCAGCACATCGGGTCCGGCTGCGCCGAGCAGTTGCCGCATGAGTGGACTGTCGCAGAGCGCGAGCAGGGCCGCCTGCATGAGGGACGACCGGCGCTGTTCCGATCCGTCGGCACCGCGGATATGTGCGAAGACGGAAGCCGGCACGCCCAAGGCCTGCGCCAGCAACTCGCCATCGGAGCCGGGGCGGATGAGCGAGGAACCCAGTTCGACGCCCATGCTGTCGGCGGCATGACGCCCGGTCGAGCGATACCCGGCGGAGGCTTCCGCGGTATTGTTCGTCGGCACGTGTTGCTCCACGAGGGCGAGGCTGCCGGTGTAATGGTGGGCATCGAACAATCGGGCCAACCGGTCGGCCGTGGTCGGGGCGTTCCATGAGGCCTTGAGGCCCAGCACCACGATCCGATCGAATCCCGCCTTGGCGTCTTCCTCTGTGATGGGAATACGTAGCCCCATGCCGATGGATTCAGCCGTATCGAAGTCGGTGATCCACTTCATGCCTTCATCGACGGGCGGTAATCCATTGCCGCCGAGCTGGTCTGTGCTGCCTGGGTCCGGCCCGACCGCCACGGTCTCGGGAATGGGCTTGCCCCAGGCGGTGACACGCGCTGCATCGCTGCGATAGCCGACGGCGACCCAGCGATCCGGCAGGACCTGCGTGTGGGGTGCGCGGGTCCAACTGTCGTTGCGGCGAGCGACCGGTCCGGCCTGGGCGGGATCGAGCGCATGGGCGATCCACGCAGCGCGGGTCGTGCCGAATTGTTCCGTGAGTCGTTGCCAGCCTTGCCTGATGTGCTCCTGCCGGTCTGGGCCTGCGGGGGCCGCGGCGACATGGGCCCAAAACTCCTTGCCGCGACGTTCTTCTTCCTCCGTGAGGGCCGGCTCGTGGCTGTCGAGATGAATGTCGTCGGGATAGACGCGGAGCAGAAGGTCGGTGCCCGGTCCCGTCCGCCTCGCGGCAAACCTGGTTTCCACACGGACTGGGAACAGCAGCAGAGGATGCGTCGTCGCGACTGTGCCGCTGAGGCGATCCGTGCCAAGCAATCGGGCCGTCGCGGCATCGCGGGCGGTTCGATGTTCGTCGACCTGTGCCGACAGCGTCGTCACGTCGGCTTTCTTCCGGGCCACCGCTTCCTGCGTGGCCGTGATCTGGGCGTTCACCCGGGCCAACTCGGCCTGATAGAGCGCCCGTTGCCTGATGAGCAGGGCGGCCCGCCGTTGCGCGGCCTGGGCCCTCGCAACGGCCCGGTCGTGCGCCGCCTGCAACTGCCGAAGTTTCGTTGCCCATGCCCGGAGGAGCGCCGGGGGCACCCGTTCGGGAATATCTGGTCCTTCAGAAATCGGTCTCACGCGCTTGATCCTTTCCTTAACCCGGACTATTCATGACTGCCCGTTCCGTCGTCCGATCCTCTCGCCCGGCGGGGCTGTTCTCGTTCAGCCTCCTCGACGGACTGCCGGTACGCCTCCGTCGGCCTCACGTGCGAGCAGCCAGGGCGGACTTCGGCCTGAAACGCCTCGCACAGGCACTCATGAATAATCCGGGTTAACCGAAACTTACGGCCCATCCTGTAAATGCGTGCTGATTTCGGCTTCGGCAGCCGCCAGCGCCTGCTGGGCCGCTGCCTGTTGGGCTTCCGCCTCAGGGATCTGCCTGGCGAGGTCGGCAAGCAGCGTCGTCAATTCGTTACGTCTGGTGATCGCGCTTGCGAGGAGCGTCTCGGCATCCTCCAACTCGAACCGCGTTGTGAGAAGAGTATCTTCCAACGTCGCCGTGCGGGCCGAGAGATCTGCTGCCACCTGTTGCAGGGTTTCCCTTGCCAACGGGTCGCGCGTGAGCTCTGCGTTCATGCGCTCGATCTCCGCGAACTTCGTTTGCAGTTCCTGGCGGCGGGGTTGAAGGGCGGCGATCGCGGCCTGGGTGGCTTGCACCGCTGCGGTCGCCGCCGAAACCTGAACATCTGAAGCCCGTACGTGCGCCTGCGCTTGCGCCACGCCCTGCTGTGCTTCCGTCACCTTCGCATGGGCGGCTGTCGCGGCAGTTTGGGCGAGCGCAAGTTTTTTTCTCAGCGCGGCCAGGCGCGCCCTCCAGGTGGCCGGGGGGATGCCTTGCGGCGGTTCTGAGGCATCGAGCAGATCCTGTTGCGCCTCCGCAACCTGCGCGTCCGCGGCGGCGGCGGCTGCTTGCAGCGGCGGAATGCGCGCCTGGGCCTGGGTCACGCCGGCCTGTGCGTTGCTGCGCTGGGCCTGGGCCGCCGTCACCGCCTGCTGCTGGGTGGTGAGTTGGGTCGTCAAGGCAGTCTGTTGCGCGGCCAAGGCCTGCAGGGCCGTCTGGAGTCGCGCGGTGTCTTGTTCCAAATAGGGCATGGTGTCGTCTCTTTCCGCCGCTACTGCCGGCCCGGCAGCCAGGTTCTGGCATGGACCGCCACGCGGAACGGCGGTTGTCTAGTGATGGTGGCCATATGCGCTGAATTCTTTCCCCAGGGAATCTGATCGACGACAGTGTTTTTCAGCAGGCCGTCGATCGGTACATACACGATCTGTTTCAGCGCGGCTTCGTCCGGTGCCAGGTTACCCCAGGTCAGGTCCGGCCAATGGGCAGGCGTGCCGCCATAGGTCGTGGCGACGTCCATGCCGAATCGCGGTTCCGTCGGTTGTTCCTGCAGCACAAAGAACCAACCCGGGTGTCCTCCGGCCTTGTTGTCGGCTCCGCGAACGTCCGCTTCGGTCAGAGGGAACCCGAGCATGGTGATGTCGGGTGCCTGCGTCGCGCGGAAAATGGGATAGCGCTCCGTCGTGCCGAGCTCGCGCCTGGTGCCGTCCGGCGACCAGACGCTTTCCAACGCATAGACCATGGCGCGCGGGTAACGTCGCAGGAGGTCGCCGCGAATGAGCAGCACCATCTGGCCCACCGCCGAGCCTCGCGCACTGTGAGAACCGAGCAGACTGTCCGCTGCCCAGGAGGTGATCCGCGTGATGTCGAAGCGAGCCTCGCGCTGCGCGTCGGTAGTGGGCAGTTCATCGCCACCGGCATCCCAGAATTGCCGGAAGTAGGTGCCGCGTTGATCGGTCGGAAACCCGCGCCAGAGCAGTTCACGGCTCATCTCGTGGTTCAGCCCGACCATGTACGCCTCGATCAATGCGGGATTGGTCTTCAGGAGGGCAATCGTGTTTGAGGGCACCAGGTCCATCCCGGGTAACAACATGTCCGGTGCGTAGTCGCGCAGAGGTTCATACATCGGCTGTGGGAAACTCGGCGCGAAGGTCGTCAGCTCCGTATTCTCGACGGTGGGCATTGTTTTCTTCACCGCGGCCAACACCGCCTCCTTCGGGGCCAGGCGCCGCAGCATCTCCACCTTGAGCTCCGACCATTCGCGCAGCGCCGGCGCCTGTCGCTGCTTGGTGGCGACGGAAAACTGCATGAGCGGGCGAAACGCCTGGCCGGCCGTCGAGGCGGGCGACGTGGCAGGGAGTCGAAGCGCGTCGAGTGTAGCGGCGTGGGAGGCGATCGGACCATGGGCGCGGGTCAGACGGCGAAAGGCGCCGGTCACGGCCGGATGGCCGGACAACAGTTTGTTGGCGGCAGTCGGCGGCGTCGTGGGGGACGTGGCGATGCCCGTCAACGCCAGCAGCGCGGGCCCCGTGAGTTGCAGCAGTCTTGCCGGGTCGAGCGCCGCGAAATGTTTCTTGGAGAGGCTGTCGCCGACGGCTTCCGCCAACTGCGCGCGCTTGAGCCGCTGTCGATCCCGTCGCTCTTGTTCCAGTTGATCCCAGGCCGAGGCCATCAACGGCTCCTGCTCCTGTTGGATCACCATCGTACCGATGCCGGCGGCGATGCGGTGGCGCGGATCCAGATTCAGATCGCGGAACCAGTGCGGCGGTTGATCGGCGGGCGGCAGGCTGTCTCGATCTACGTACCATTGCCCATAGAGGGGCGGGCCGAGAAGCGCTGGAGCTCCGCTCGTGCCGACCATGGCTGCCGGCGCGTTGAGGATGGCGCCGAGGGCCAGTTGGAAGGTCTTGCGCGGCTGATCGGGCCAGTCACGCGGTTGGGTCTCGGGAGTGAGGAGGGCGCCACCTAGATCCAACAGGCTGCCCGGTGCGCCAGGCGGCAAGGTCGGCATGCCCCAGCCGGGAGTTCGGATGTCCACGGGCCGCAAGCCAACCGTAGAGGGCAGGGGCTGGGCCTTCAAGCGGCGTGCAAGCGATTCGAAATCTCCCGCAAGGCCGGTCCGGAACTCCCACTGGAAAAAAACCGGCAGCGTGACCGGTCCAGCCGTGGCGGTCTTGGCCCAAGCCGGTTTCAAGGCCTGTTCGTCCTCCGGCGTGATCGGCTCGCCCAGTCCCGCTTTCCTCCCCACGTCGTAGGTGGGCACGAGGCAGGCGTGGTAGGCGGTATTGGGATCGAGGCGCCGCGGCGCCAGCAGCCGCGAGAGTGTGCGTTCGGGATGGTCGTTGAGTATTTGCTGCAGTGTTGCACGCGGTGAAGGATCGGGCGTCGAGCGTTGTTCTGCCACGATCTGGGCATGGGCCCAGGCCCAGGACTGATCGAGGTCAGGTAAGTCTTCAGTGGCGCAGGTGATCGCCGGCAAGGGCCGCTGTGGGTTGGTTTTGAGCGTGGCCCGTTCCTTCGGGATAACGATCAGGCAGATCCATGGACGGAGTCGTCTCGCGCCGTCCGCCGCCGCCGGGGTGAAGAGCCAAGGGAAGTCGGGGCGATCGAATTCGATGGCCGGAAAATAGTTCGGCTCGAAGTCGGTCATGTGGGCGTGGGGCTCCGTGCGAATGATCTCGCGCGCGTCGAGGCCGGTGATGTCGCCGGGACCATAGAGTTGCACATTGACCTCGATTGGCGCCCGGTCGTTCACCCGGAGACGGATGGGTAGGGCAAGTCGTCCCGCCGTGGCCGGGCTGGGAGCGCCGGGACCGGAGAGACCAGCGAGGAGCCCCTGACGAAGCCAGGAGTAGAAGCGATAGGTAGCTGCGGTCGGTTCAGGCATGGTGTGTCATCCCATTTGAATTACGTCGTGAGTACCGTGGTACGCCGTCGTCTGCGAGCCGGGGCCTGGCCGGCGGCGCCGAAGGGGGCGACTCGCGCCAGCACCGCCGCCGAGAGCACATAGCCCGGCTTAGGTCGCTCCGGTGGCCGAGTCGGATCAATCAGGAGCGTTTCATAAGCAATCGGCGTGGCGAGCCCGGCGTCATCGTCCACCGCGAGATCGTCAGCCGCGACCGTGAGGCCGCCCTGGAGTGGCACAAACGCCGGTTGCGCCAACTGCTCATCCTCGCGCAGGTCTTCATATTGGGCCAGGGCGAAGGGCTCTTGAACCGGCGTCGTGCGCCAGGGCTGCGCACCGGCGCGATCCGTCACCCTGACCGTCACCGTCGTGGGCCCGCCGACCAGCGGCGCCGTGCCCAGCTTTGTGATGTGTTTGTTGAGCGGGGCGATCCGCTCGCGCAGCGTCAGCTCCGCCCAGGGATGCACGCGCAGCCCGTTGGCCGGGGGCGGCGTCTCGCGGCACGTCACGACCGGGGCGCTACTGCGTGGCACGGTCCCACTCCAATTGCGCCGGTCGGCCAGGGCCGCCGCGATCAGACTGATCACATCCACCGCGGCGGGCAGCGGTGGCGCGGTCTTGCTGCCGAACGTCCGCGAGAAGGACACCGACACCGAGAAGAACAGCAACTTGATCGAAGCCTTACCCTCCACCTGCCAGGGCGTCGGCCCGGCCAACCGGCCCTTGAACGAGATCCCCATCAGCAGACGGCCGTGATACCGCAGCGCCAAAGCGGCGCCGACGTCCACCTCAAACGCCAAGGGAGCCAACTGAAGAATCGCATCGAAGCCGAGCATCCCGTCGAAGCTGAAGCCGCCGCCGGCCGCATGCAGGTCCACCCGGGCGCCGAACTGCACCGTATTGGACGTGACCGCCAGATAGGCCTGGCAGCGCAACTGGAGCGAGTCCCCATCGGCGAGCTGGAGCGCCAGCCGCTGCAACGCGGGCAGCCCCGGCGGGGGCGCAAAACGCGGATGGAACCCGCCGATGGCCAGCACAAACTGTGGCTGACGCCCCCAGCCCGCTCGCAACGCCATGTCGCCGGTCAGGGTGAATTGCAGAATGCGGGAGTCATAGAGCGTCGCATCCAACGCGACGGTCTCGGCACTCACATCCAACACACCCAGCGCATCCATGCGGATCTGCACGAGCGGATGGGTCTGGTTCGGCAACAGGACTTGCAGGCGGCCCAAGACCACCACGCGAACAGGCGAAGGCAGTTCGACCAGGAGGGCGAGCTCGAGCGTCAGGAGCGTGGGCGTGCCCCAGCGCAGTTGCACCATGGGGCCGAAGACGTGGCGGCCGGCCGTCGGCGGGAAGACGCGACGGAGGTCGCTGAAGATCTGCGGCGCATTCCGGAGCGGATCAGATGGAAACAGAATGGAGTTGAGCGTGCCGGTCTTGAGGCCCTCGCGGAGCGTGGACGTGGAGACGGTGCGATGCAAGCCGAGTAGGCCGCCGATGCCGGTGAGGGTGAAGCCCAGGCCCAAGGGAATCGGGGTGAAACCCTCGACGGTGATCAGGATCAAGAGGGAGTAGCCCTTACGGCCGTCCGGCAGGCGCGTAGTGAGCAATCCGATGGCTTTGAGGGCGATGCGGTCGGCCAGTTCCAACTGGAGCATGCCGCTGTATTCGGCCCGTTGGGGATCGAAGCCCAAATACCCGCCGCCCACGACCCCTGGGGCGGCAATCGCCAGCCCCAAGCCGGTCGGGGGCTTGAAGCCCAGGGCGAGATCGAACGGACCGACATTGCCCGGGGCAAAGGTCGTTTGCAGGCGAAACCCCATTCCTTCCACAGCAAACGATACCGGGCCGAGTTTTCCGGAGATCTGCGCCCCGACTGCCAGGGTCAGGTCCGCGGAATGGTCGGTGGGCGCGAAGAGTTGCAGCGCAATGCCTTCGACCGTGATGGGGCCGATCGAGAGATTCGTAGGCAGGAACGTTTCGAATGCCTCGCTCCCTGCGAAGCGCACACCGTTGCGCCGAGTCCATTCAATGCCGAGCGGGATCGTTAGCCGGCGTTCGCCGTCGCCGAGCAGGTTGCGCAGGAAGGAGTCGGCCTCGCCTGGCTGAAGTACGAGGGTCAGTCCCTTAAGTTGAGCCGCCAGCTGAATATCCAGTTCGTTATCGACGGAGGAGGCTCCGAGGTCGACCGATGCCCCTTGGAACTCAAGGCGCGTGGCGTTCGGTGCACCGAACAGCAGGGTCGGCGACGCGGGCTTGAAATCGAACCCGATGCCGATGCCGGCAGAGGGAGGCGTCGTCCCTGGTTGGAAGGGGTACTTGATCGACGCTTCGCCGGGGCGGAGCACGATGCCGAGTTGGGAGGCGGCATTGGTGCCGGCACGCACCCGAAGATCGATAGTCGGCGCCAGGCGCAGGGTAAGCGGGAATTCATTGGGGATGTGGGGTTGAACGGCGAGGCCCGGTAGTGTGGTGCCGCTGCCCTTCAGTTCCACCACACTGATGGCGGCTTCGAGTTCCCGGTCGGCAATCGTAATGTAATAGAACGGAACCTTGAGCCAGTGTGAGTCCTCATCGAGTTCTACGTCCTGGCCTGCGTACCCGTTGGCCAAGGATTCCTCTGCCTTGCCGATGAAAACGGGAAAGCCGAATGCGAAGCACAGTTCGCTGAGGTGCTGGAGCAGCAATGGAAACTTCAAGTCCTGCGTGCCCCATCCGTACACCTTTTGCGGCAGAGACAACGGATCGCGAATCACGTCGGGAATATTGGCCCAATGGAAGTGCGTCCGGATATGGCCGCGCTGATGTGCCGTGGCCGGAATGATCTCCGTTTCGATTACATTGAGGATCGAGAGCAGATTGAACAGGGCCGGTTGCTGGGCGGCGAGGTAGTCTGTCAGCAGGATCTCGAACAGTCGTTCGCCGATCTGACTCAGAAACGTGCCCGCATCGACGCCCGGTGGCGCCTGATCGATTCGATTGATCGCGAGATAGGCGGCTTTGGCTTTGCCGAGCAGGACCAGAATCTCGTTCTCCGTCGGATCGTCTCGCAGGGCCTCGACCGCCTGTATCGCGTCGGCAATCGCAGTACTCAATTGGGTATAAGCCGGAGGGACGGCGACGGTGTCCCAACCGAGGCGGAGCATGAAGGCCTGGAACGCATCGGTGCTGCCCAAGGCGCGGCGCAACGGCGCCAACGCGTCGATCATGGCGCGCGCGACCTGTTCGAATGTGCCGGCCGTGGTGCTCATGTCTGCGGGTAAATCTCGCCGTAATCCAGATCGATGGAAAAATGTTTGTGCGGATCGATGATATCGACCAACAGGTATCGGCACACGGGGCAGAACTCCTTCCCGTCACTGTCTGAGTTGCGCATGATGCAGTTGCCCGTGGGGTGATAGACCCCGCAGTGGTATGTTTTTCCGCCGGTAAACAATCCGACGATCCGGTTCTTGTGTTTGAAACAGCGTGGGAAATCGATGTCGAGTTTCTTCGGCTTTTGAATGTTGTTCTTATCCGGCACACAGATCTCGTCGCTGTCGGGGTCTTGGTTGAGTGCGCAACCTCTGTCCGTGATGTGGTCCTTGACGTTCAGGGCGATCAATTCGGCGAAGGGATAGTCGTCCGATCGGGCCGACTCCGAGGCTTGGACGGGCAGGTACAGCACGCAACCGGACCCGAACCGCGCCGCATCGGCCGCGGTAAACGAGTGGCCGGCTTTGGGGGAGACCAGGATGGCTGCGCCCAGGGGGTTGTCCGGGCCTGGCGGCTTCGAGAGGTCGGCAACTCCTCCGGGATCTGCGAGGCCGACGATCTGCAATTGTTCGCTGACATCCGGATCGCGCGGTAATGGATTGGGGTACCGTCGAGCGCGCAGGAGCACCGTGTCGCCTTGCTTGAATTGCAGGCTTTGGCCTAAGGGAATCGGAATGCGGAAGACGCCGGCCGTGGCCTCGCTGATGACGCCCATGAGGACGGTGGCTTTGCGGATGCGATGCCAGCGCCATTTGATGAGATCGCCGTCGATGTCGTTGAACGAGTCGAGAAGGTCGCTGTGTTTCTGGAGGTTGCCGTAATGCTGGTCGATCTCGCGGCTCTGCGGCAACGTCCCCTTTTCGCTGTACTCGTCGCCCAGGCCGAACGAGTGCGCCACCTCGTGGCAACCCCGAATCAGGCGGTCATGAGATATTTTTTTGGCTATGCGGCCGGTGAGATCGATGCGATAGGTCGGTTTGCCCGAGACGGGTCTGGCAGGGATTTCATACCGGTCTTCAACATTCATGGCGATGTACCCGCGGCCGTAGTTCACCCCGCGATCCCATTTGAGGGAAGAGAAGAGAAAAATCAGCGGGTAGCTGTTGGGGCGTGTTCCGTCCGGCCGGTCGGCCCAGAGCTGACCCATCGGATTTCCTTTGGCATCATGGAGACGGTTCAAGATCGGATCCAGCCGCGCGCGAGACATGCGTCGTGGATGAAAACCGATTTCGCGATTGTCGCTTTCGTCTGTGACATTCGGGTAGTCGCCGTAGGCCAATCCGAGGGTTGAATCACTTTCCTCAAGAAACGTTCGCCTCGCCAATTTTTGCCAGCGTCGTACGGTCTCATTTGCAATCCTGTCATGCGGCACGTCGTCGAGGATGCTGTCCCAGTAGTCGCGGATTTCCTTCACCGGCCTATCGAGGCCCTGACCGGGAATGGGAAGCCCGAGCCTGAAAAGGAGATTGCTGAGTCCCCAGCGTTCTCCTGCCGATGGATCTTCCGGATCGGGAACGCAGTAGAGATCCACCGTGTCGTCGTCGTTGGTCCGTACGTTGCCGTTATCCTGTTGCGACGGATAGACCTCGCAGAGCACCGAAACGCCATGATGGCTGGAGGGCACGAAGGCCTGAAAATAATTCATCGATGTGGAGAGGAGGTCGAAGGGCCGCGTCAGCCGGCTTTTCTTCATAAGCCCCAACAGGCTCCTGATTTGGGATTCAAATTGCGGTTTGTCGTCGGTGGTGTAGCCGTCGCACAAGAAGAGAAAATTGGGGACGAGTTCCGGGTTGATCGTACCCGGCCAGGTGTCCTGGATTTGCACGGTCTCGGTTCGAATGGTGGGTTCCACCGCCCAGTCAGATGCGAAGCGAATGTGACCGCTCGCCCTGATCTCCGGTGGCGCAGGATGCGCAGGATCCCGCAGGTCGGCCGGCAGCGTGGCCGTGATCTCCACGGCCGGGTCGCTCGGGCCATTCCCGACCGAAATGATCAATCGACCTGATGGTTCCACGTTGGCGAGGGGACCCCACGCCAGTCCGGGGTGATTGGTGAGGTCACCGACGGTATTGTCATCGAACTGTGCGCGGACCGTGAAACGCCTGAATGTGGTTTGCGGCAAGGTCGGCCCGTCCGGTCGCAAGGTCAGGATCGGAGGTGTCAGCCAGGTTGAGGTCACGCGGTTATGAAGATGAATCCGGACGCTGATGCGGTATTCCTTGTCGTCGCTCGAATCTTCTGCCGTGGCGTGCAGGAGAAAATTATGAATCGTCGTGGCTGGGCCGGGAGGCGCGGGCACACGGATTTCCCCGTTATCATTGTTGATCGTGATTCCGAAGCCGGAGCAGGTCGGCGGCGCGACGGTGAGGTCGAGCACGTTCCGAAATGAGGGTTGAAAGTTGATGGTGACGTCGGCGTTGGCAGCCAGATATGCGGTTGCGTCTTGCGTCGACCCGTCGGGGAGTTCGACATCGATCGCACTGAGGAGGGCAGGTAAGGTTCTTCCACGCAGCAAGTGGATGTCGTACTCTCGACTGCGTTTCCATTTGATCCCGGTAATCGGCATGGGGGCGTAGATCGTCTAGGGCGATAGTTGTACCGCTGGATTGATGAAACACCTCGCCTCGCACCGCGAGGCTACACAGGGACGCAACCGCTCCTGCAGGAGGAGCCGAACGTACTCCGCTCGTGAATGACTGTCAAATTTCTCTCCGTGGAAAATACGTGCATTGCGATGCCGGAGTCTTCACCGTCCCATGCTATGCGAGCACCGCCGTCTTCCCCCGTCGCCGTCGGCGGGCCGGGGCCTGGCCGGCGGCGCCGAAGGGAGCCACCCGGGCCAACACCGCCGCCGAGAGCACATAGCCCGGCTTAGGTCGCTCCGGTGGCCGAGTCGGATCAATCAGGAGCGTTTCATAAGCAATCGGCGTGGCGAGCCCGGCGTCATCGTCCACCGCGAGATCGTCAGCCGCGACCGTGAGGCCACCCTGGAGCGGGACAAACGCCGGTTGCGCCAACTGCTCGTCCTCGCGCAAATCTTCATACTGCGCCAGCGCGAAGGGCTCGTGGACCGGCGTCGTGCGCCAGGGCTGTGCGCCCGCGCGATCGGTGAGCGAGACCGTCACCATCGTGGGGCCGCCCACCAGCGGCGCCGTGCCCAACTTCGTGAGTGGTCGGTTCAACGGCGCGATCCGCTCCCGTAGCGTCAGCTCCGCCCAGGGATGCACGCGCAGGCCGTTGGCCGGAGGGGCCGTCTCCCGGAACGTCACCACCGGGCTGCTGTTGCGGGGCACGGCGCTACTCCAATTGCGCCGGTCCGCCAGGGCCGCGGCGATCAGCCCCACCACATCGACCGCCGCGGGCAGCGGGGGCGCCGTCCGGCTGCCGAATGTCCGTGAGAAGGACACCGAGACCGAGAAGAACAGGAGCTTGATCTTGGCCTTGCCCGCCACCTGCCAGGGCGTCGGCCCCGCCAACCGTCCCTTGAACGAGATCCCCATCAGCAGACGGCCGTGATACCGCAGCGCCAAAGCGGCGCCGACGTCCACCTCAAACGCCAAGGGGGCCAACTGAAGAATCGCATCGAAGCCGAGCATCCCGTCGAAGCTGAAGCCGCCGCCGGCCGCATGCAAGTCCACCCGGGCGCCGAACTGCACCGTGTTGGAGGTGACCGCCAGATAGGCCTGGCAGCGTAACTGGAGCGAGTCCCCATCGGCCAGCTGGAGCGCCAGCCGCTGTAAGGCGGGCAATCCCGGTGGCGGCGCAAACCGCGGATGGAATCCGCCGATGGCCAAGACGAACTGTGGCTGACGCCCCCAGCCCGCGCGGAGCGCCATGTCGCCGGTCAGGGGGAATTGCAGAATCTTCGAATCATACAAGGTCGCATCCAACGACACCGTCTCGGCCGAAACATCCAACACACCCAGCGCATCCATCCGGATCTGCACGAGCGGATGGGCTTGGCTCGGTAACAGCACTTGCAGACGTCCTAAGACCACCACCCGGACCGGTGAAGGGAGTTCGACCAGTAGCGCCAGGTCCAGCGTGAGCAAGGTCGGCGTGCCCCAGCGCAGTTGCACCATCGGCCCGACCACATGGCGGCCGGCCGTCGGCGGGAAGACGCGGCGCAGGTCGCTGAAGATCTGCGGGGCATTGCGGAGGGGATCAGATGGAAACAGAATGGAGTTGAGCGTGCCGGTCTTGAGCCCGTCGCGCAGCACGTCGGTACGGACGGTCCGGTGCAGCGCCACCAATCCACCGATGCCGGTGAGGGTGAAGCCCAAGCCCACGGGAATCGGCGCGAAGCCTTCGGCGGTCAAGAGAATCACGAGCGAGAAGCCCTTGCTGCCGTCGGGCAGCTTGGTGGTGAGGAGCCCTAGGGCCTTGATGGCAATGGTCTCGGCCAACTCCAGTTGGAGTATGCCGCTGTATTCAGCCCGTTGGGGATCGAAGCCCAGGAACCCGCCGCCGGTCACCCCTGCCGTCGTTATCGCCAGGCCGAGGCCGGTCGGAGGCTTGAAGCGGAGATCGACTCCCAAGTTGCCGAGTGCCGGTCCGTCACTGTCCTGTGGAAGGGCCAAGAGGGCCTCACGGCCGTAGGCCGTGACCATGCAGGCGCAGCCCAGGTTCTGCACTACCACATCGACCGGCCCGAGCGACCCGCGGATGTCGGCTCCAACCTCGCAGGCGAAGCTCGTTGCCCCTGCCCGAGGAGGCCTGTTGGTGACGGCAACCGTGACTTGGGTTACGGTAAAGGGGCCGACTCGCGTCTGTAGCGGAAGGTCGAAGGCGATAGTCGGTCTTCCACCAAACGTCAGGCCAGTCTTGCTGGACCAGGCAATCTCCGGGGAGCAGGAGAGTTCAATCGTCCGTTGCGGCAGTGTACTTTGCAGGAAGCCGTCGGCCTCGCCCAAGGACAGGACAATCTTGCAGCCCGGCTGCCCCTCCGTCCCCGCGGCCGTGAAGCGTGCGGCGAACTCAGGATCGTCGGCCGAACCATGGAGCGAGGCCTGCAGGACGAACCCGCGCAGTTCAATGCGCGAGGTGCGGGCGTTACCGAGCAGGTACCGCGGTGTTGTCCCTGCGCTCGTGATTTCGACGACGGTGTCGAGGGCCGCCTCTCCACCTATGAAACCGATATGGTTCGGAAAGCATGCGATGCTGATCAGGTCGCCGATGGCTGCGTCGACATTCCAACGCAACCGCAAGTGCTCACCGAGCGAGAGTGTCCGTCCGGTTCCTCCCCGCAGGATCGGCATGAAGACCAAGCCCGATACCGCTGGCTGATCCGTCGATGCGGCCGGGAAGACGTCGCATCCGATTTCATACAAAATCCGGTCGCTGGTGGAATAACCGTAACACCAGCGAGTTCGCAGAGCGTCCGAATTACGAAGAATGCGGTCTCGTCGCTCCGGCGGCTCGGCAACGTGGCGCCGTTGGTCGGGAACCATAAGCGCTGCGGGAACTCCGAAGGCACGCAACGTCCTGGCCGCCGCCTCCAACAGCCGTCGGTGCTCGAAGGGATGGGCGCGATCATTCCATCGGTAGGCCCGTGTCAGGGCATCCAGGGGATTTTTCACTGTCTCGAGCAACTGCTCCCACTCGATACGAATCCTGTCATAGGGCTTGCGAAACGGCCCGTTCGGCTCGGTGGGTTCGTACCGGATGATGCCCCAGAAATGCAGTCCTCCATAGGCCACGGGGTGGTACAGGCGAAGATACTCTTCCAGGAGATCATCCAGGAGGTGATCTCCTATGCTCCTCCAAAATTCTTGGTCAGCCAATGGCGCGGGCAAGTCCGCCAGGGCGGACAGTTTGAAATCGGCGAGCGCACGGACGAGCCTGGTGGCTGATCGGGCAATGTCTGCACCGTCCTCGATCCCAAGGGAGGTTTCCGGGTCGGCCTCCAAGGCGGATTCCAATCGTTCGGCCAGTTCAAGGAATTGTTCGATGGGCGCCTGAATCTGGAGCAGGTCGTTGATCTTCGCAAAGACGAGGTCGTCCAGCGTGATTCGCCATCCGTAGCGATGGAACAGGAATTCCATTCCCTCCAGGCTGGACAGCCGCGAGCGCAGCGGGTCGATGACCCGTTTCAGGGAAAGGTAGAGGGCTGTGAGTTGGTTGGTCATAAGAAGACGGATTTCCTGCCTACACTTTGGGCAATTGATCGAGCAAGGCTCTGGTCAACTGGCGGACGACCAACGCCTTGAGTTTCGTCAGGTCAATGAACCCGGCGTCGTTGAGCACGGAGATTTTGCAACTGTCGAGTTCCATCCCCTGCAGCACATCCCCGATGGCCTCGTCGGCTTGACGGAGTATCTCCGTTCCCACCGCCGGCATCAATTCGGCGCCTTTGTCGTATCCACGTTTCATGGCCTCCGGCGCGAAGATCGCCCGGAAATAGCGTCCGTGATCGTTGACCTGTTGCGCATAGTAGCGGCCGATATAGTAGGGTTCGGCCGAGACGGGAGTCGAAATGTCGATGTCGATGCGATCGGGGAAGTCGCTTTCGTGAAGGTAGGTGAGATCCAAGAGTTCGGACAACCACTGCCGCACCGCAGTCAGCTTCGCCTTATTCTCCCAGGCGCGGGCGGCATCCTCCTGCGCTTCAAGGAACTTCATCCACATTTTGAAAGGAATTTCGAAAACGAAGGCCACTTCGAACAGGGCGCTCAGCAGCGCGATCCGCGCGAGAAGCGGCACACGTTTGACGACGTGCTTGGCGACCTCTTTGGAGATGCTGTAGGTCGTCACCGGAATAGGCGGCAGCTTGAACAGTTCGACCAGCTTGCCCATGTTCCGGAGCAGACTGTAGTGGCTACCCAGCTGCTGAATCACATCGAGGTAGGACTCCCCTGTGCTCGTGCGCTGGGCGTCGAGGATGGCGCGGATCTCATCGGGCGTCAGATGAGCCACTTCTTTCCATTTTGCAATCACCGCCGCGAATTCCTCGCAACTGAGCCCGTCCTTCTCCTTCACAGGGTCGAAGGTGTGTTTCTCGACGGAGAAGAACGGTGCGAATCCGATTCGCTCCAGGGTGCGCAGCTCTTCGAGATCCGTATACGGCGAGTCGGGCTCCAAGTTCGGTAGGTTCGTGCGCTGGACCAGGGCCTCCTCCGGGATCCTGAATTTCGGGCCGAGGCGCTCTTCGGCAAACAGATCATTCTGCGCCGGTGTGGCCGGAGGATCCGCCGACTTCACTTCGTGCCAGCTTCCGTTGAACTCGAAATCGTATGCGATCGCCCGCTTGTCCTCTCGTTCCGATAAGGAGAGCTCGGAGTAGGACATGCCGCTCGGGAGCACGGCAGATGCAAAATCGGGTTCCCGTTGTCGCAACCATTCGCCGAATCCCTTTTTGCGTCGCAGCGCTTGCTGGGCATGGTGAAGGTACAGGGCGTAAGTAGGTTTGTACGTCGCGCGCGTGTGATCGATCACGGCTGCCAGTTCATCGAGGCTGAGGCGATCCAAGTAGGCTGCCAGTTCAGTGCCGGGGGTATCCGGAGAGATCCCGAGAAACGACATGAGTTCATATTCGCGTGTAAGCTGAGAGGTTCGGTCGGGATGCTCGTAGACGGTGAGGGTGTGGGTGGCGATGCCGTTCGAGGACGAGGGGTGTTCCAGCTTCACGAGATAGGCCTGCTGGTCTCGGATAGACCAGGTGATTCGGCGAAACGAGTCAGGCCCTGAGAGCAGTGTGATCGTGGCAGTGCCGGAGAGTTCGATATTCTGCTCCTTTTGGAATTCCGCCCGAATGTCCACGCCGGTTCCCGACCCGTCGCTGAAGCGCTTGGCGTTGAGGAGGGTCATGACCGCGTCGAATTTTTGTTTGTCCTTGGGGTCGGCCTCGACATCTTCGGTGTGGAAGGCCAAGGTGAACAGCCGGCCTCGCCAAAGGTCGTGATCGCCCTGATAGAAAAACAGCTGGAGCGGGAAGTACTCGTGCGCGCTGGGAGTGGCGACAAGTTTGGCCTCGGCCCACAGTTTGGCTCGCCGGCGATTCCCCGGCTCGGTGAGGGAGACTTCCTCATACACGCGATATTCGATTTTGTAGTCTGCGCCTTCGTGCGCGAGCACGTCCTTCAAGAGCCACGCGCTGTTTCGTTCGATGACGAAGACACGCAACCGGTTCGTGAGCGGAAAGCCCTGTGCGGCAAAGGTAGATCGGATGGAAGGGGGAACTCGTCTGCCGTCCAACGCATCGATCAGTGCTTCATATCGTTGGGCTTCCTCCGGCTCGGGGGCGTCGATGGGCATGGAGGCCAAGGCGAACGGCTCGGAGAAACCGGCCGGATCGGATAGTGCGCGAACAATCGCGTCTTTCCGCTCCGGGCTGTGCATGTCCCTCGGCAGAAAGCGCTGTTTCACCAGGTGGGCATGCACCTCCAGTCTGGTTTTGAACCGCATGTCCTCCATGATCGGGTGCGAGCCGAAGAACTGATAGTCCGTGGGGGCATAGACGTTAGGTTTGCCCCCCCAGAACGAATGCAAAGCGTACAGCCCTTCCCTGGACTGGCCGAAATTACACGCCCGGACCGTGACCCAGGAATCGTTTTGCAGGTGAGCCAGGATCGTCTTCCGTTTCGCTTGAAAGTCTGGGAATTTCCCGGCGAGAAAATCTTGTTGCAGGCACGCCAGCGAGAAAGCCGTGAGGTATCTGAACTCCTGCATCGCCTCGGAGGAGAGGTTGTTCAGGAGCGGCGTGATCAGACCTTGCGCAGTGCCGTGCGCCACGAGGACGACCTCCCGAATGTGTCGGACACCGCGGGTGGTCACTTCTGCATGCAGGGTCTCGACGACATCCTGGAGACTGCGCGTATCTTTTCCGATGTGATTCGGATAGAACTTGTTGAAAAATGCCCGTGCCCCCTTCCCGTAACCGTCGCTCGAGGGGACGAAGTAGAAGAGATAGTCCCTGACGCCCGTCTGTTTGGGGAGAGGGTACTCCTGTATCTTTTCGAAGAGCTGTTTTCCGATACCAACCGTCATGTCGCTACGTATGCGATGGGGTAAATCATGCCGATGGTTCACGCACGTGGCGTGCGTCGACAACCGGCTGTTCACGATACTCGCTCATTGCGAGCGCTCGGAACGTACTCCCGCCGCCTCAATCTGTCAATTGGTTATCCGGTGGATAATACGTGCATTACCTGCACGTGTCGCAAGTTGGTACGCCTGATGAAGGACGGGCTGTTTCGTTGTTGGGATGTCGAGGGGCTTGCTGGCGGTGGCAGGAGTTGAAACCGTAGGGCGACGTTGCGGCTCAGCACGATGCGCGAGCCTGTGAGGCGCCTTGAGCGTAGCTCAGCCGTAACCGTAAGCGACATTCGATTCGACAGGGGATAATCAGTGAAGTGCGTGACCCAAGCGGTGCCATGCTTGAGATGGCTCCCTGTCCGGCGCCCGCTATGGCCGGAGCGGCGGTAGGGGAATGCGGCGATGCACGAGGCTGGCCCTGTGCCGGATGCCGACACCATTGAGGTGCTGGAAGAGCCCGTTCCCAAGACGATGCCTTAGCCTGCCATTTCCTCGTCGTGCGAGGGCAAGCCCACTGTCAAATGGAAGAAGCCCCGCGGTCTCGTCCCCAAGGACAGCAAAGTGATGGTCCCGGGGCCGGAGCCGACCCAGCATCGGGGACCGACCTTCGCAAGCATGATCGCGCCTGGCAATCGGATCCTCCTCCAGCAGATGAGCGGCGACGATCCCGTCGACAGTGAACTCACCGTGCGGATTCATTTCAGAACTCTGCAGCAGATGGGATAGCCTCTCGGGTATGGCCGGAGACGTGAACGGCATCACGGGTCGGCCTGGTCATGCCGGCCTGCGTGGCCGGGAGAACTATCGATCCGCAGCTACCTGCATCCCGTACCCGCGTGCCCAGGCGATCTCGACGATTTGCTCGCTGGAATGCGCCGGTGAGATCTGCTCATTGAAAAGATCAGGATAAGAATTTCTCATGCTGTTCTGAAGGTCCGTCCAGTGATCGATGGAGACGCCGGTGAGGGCAGCCAACGACGCAAGATATTCCCCCTGGCCGCGGGCGATGTCTGCGCGGAGATTTTCGTGGGTATGCATCGCGAAGACGGTGGCCTTTTGTTTGGCCCTGAGCAGACGGCCGTCGGCGAGCGCGCCCGGCGTCGTGCTTGATGTAAATTCGGTCGTCGGATCGAGGAACTCTTTGGTGGCTCCGGATGTGCCGTTGGTGAGTTGGGTCGTGGCGTCGAACGGCGCCTTCGTCAACTCGACGGTGGCATTCGTCATACAGCCGCCGAGGGTGAGGAGCAAACCGGGAATCAGTGCCAAGCGTGTGGTGATCATATGAAGCCTCCTGGGTTCGCCCGATGTGTACAGAAATGAAGTACCACATTGAGTGCCAGGGCCGACCCTAGGAGGAGCCCTAGTTATGTGACAACTTCCGAGTCGTGGCGAGTCGGGCAGCGTTCGGGGCAGCGCAGGGTACGTTTCCGTCCTGCTTGACAGGACCGCAAGCTCGGCGGAAAATCCGCAGCCTCTGTTCCTGCTTCTCACAGGCGTTGGAAGGGATAGGAATGGGCGCACTGTCAGAGCCGATTCGGATCAGACCAGAATGGAAGCTTCCGTAGTCCTTCAATCATGGGGCGACGTCCTGGTGTGTTGTGCGGACAGGAATTGACACGATCGCATGAAACCTAGTTGAGCGGATTCAAGGGCGGGACCTAGGGACACATAGCGCATGATTGAATCCATCACCATTTCCAGCCTGGCAACCTACGACACGACGCCCGAGCAACTCAATGGTCTTTCTAAGTTCAACTTTCTATTCGGTTCGAATGGCACCGGAAAAACCACTATCGGTCGGGTCATCGCAGATGAAGCGAAGTTTCCTACGTGCAAGGTGACATGGAAAGCAGGAACTAAACTCCAACCGTTCGTCTACAACCATGACTTTGTGGAACGGAATTTCAACCAGTCACCAGAGCTGAAAGGGGTCTTTACGCTGGGCGAGAAGCAACTCGATACCCTAGCAAAGATCGCCGCAGCAAAGGGCGAACTCGACAAGCTTACGGCCAGGATAGAAAACCTCACTCAGGGACTACAGGGCGCGGATGGGAACGGTGGAAAGAAGGGGGCGCTGGCAATGCTTGAGGATGAATTGAGAACCAAGTGTTGGGCGCAAAAGCAGAAGCACGACAAGAAACTGTATGGCGGATTCGAGGGGTATCGGAACAATTCGGAAAAGTTCAAAAGCAAAGTGCTTCAGGATCAAGCGTCGAATACAGCGGCACTCTTCACCTTGGCAGAGTTGGAGAAGAAATCGGAAAGCGTCTTCGGACCAACACCCACGAGGGAGGCATCAATTCCCGCTATCGATACGACCAAACTCCTCATGCATGAAACTGACCCAATTCTGAAGAAGCGGGTCATCGGCAAGGACGACGTCGATATCGCTGCAATGATTAAGAAGCTCGGGAACAGCGACTGGGTTCGAGAAGGCCGGGAATTCTACGACGTAAATGATGGAGTGTGTCCGTTCTGCCAGAAAAAGACGTCCGATGCATTTGCGCGAAGTTTGAATGAGTATTTTGACGAGACCTTTGTGACGGACAGCAAGGCGATCGACGACCTCACCACGAACTACGCCACCGAAGCAGCCCGGATTCAGCAACAACTTGCCGGAATCATTGCGTCACCGTCCAAGTTACTCGATGTCGAGAAGCTGAAGGCAGAGAAGGATCTACTTGACGCGAAAGTCACACTGAACAACCAGCGCCTTGACGGAAAGAAAAAGGAGCCGAGCCAGGTAGTCGAGTTGAAATCTCTGAGCAATGTCTGCACGGCGATTGAGGCCCTGATTGCCGCGGCCAACACTAAAGTGGCTGCGCACAACAACATGGTCGAGAACCTTGCGACCGAGCGTGCGACGCTTACCGCACAAATATGGAAGTTCGTTCTTGAAGTACTGAAAACAGATCTCGCTTTGTTCATGGCTGCGAAAAATGACTTGGACAAAGCCATCGCAGCAATGACGACGCAGATTAAAGCAGCGATAACTGATAGGGAGAAAAAGGCATCTGAGATTCGCGAGCTGGAAAAGCAAACGACAAGTATCCAGCCGACGATTGACGGCATAAACAGTCTGCTATCGTCCTTTGGCTTCCAAGGCTTTAAGCTCGCGAAAGCGGCAAGTGGGATATCCTACAAGCTGGTGCGCTCGGATGATTCCGATGCCAAGGCGACTTTGAGCGAGGGCGAGAAGACCTTCGTTACCTTCCTCTATTTCTACCACCTGCTTAGAGGTAGCGACTCAGACAGCGGGATGACAACTGACCGAATCGTGGTCTTCGATGATCCGGTTTCCAGCCTCGACAGCGACATTCTCTTCATTGTCGGCAGTCTCATCAAAGGGCTGTTTGACGAGGTGCGTGATGGAACCGGGCACATCAAGCAGATCTTCGTTTTCACGCACAACGTCTACTTCCACAAGGAGGTCACCTATACTCCACCAAAGGAGAAGGGTGCATCACCGAAACAAAAGACGTTTTGGATTGTCCGCAAGTCCGGGCTGGTCTCGAAGATCGATAAGCACCAGACCAACCCAATCAAAACGTCGTACGACTTGCTATGGGCTGAGGTTCGCAAACCTGATCGCTCAAATTTGGCCATTCAAAACACGCTGCGGCGCATCTTGGAGAATTACTTTAAAATACTGGGCGGCATTGATCTTGACGATCTCTGCGCGATGTTCGACGCGAACGAGAGAATAGTCTGTAAGTCACTCTGCTCGTGGGTGAATGACGGATCACATTATGCGCACGACGACCTCTACGTTTCGATTGATAACACGATGGTAGAATCCTACCTGAAAGTTTTCAGGGCGATTTTCGATAAGTCAGGGCACAGCGCCCATTATAAGATGATGATGGGTGAGGACTTCGTAGAGAGTCCATCTACGGCTACGACGGCATGAACCGCAATGCAACCGCATGTCTAAGAACCGGCTGCGGCAGACGTCCCGCTGAGCGCGTGGCCGCTGAACCGGAGCGGAAGGCGCACGCGCGCGAACTGTTAGCCATGGCCAGCGAGTAGCCACCACGGCAAAGCGACTCAATGCAATCAATCAATCTGCCAGATCTGAGAGCCCAGTTTGCGGGAACGCGCCTCCGCGAACTCGTTCAGCATCACCTACGGCGTCAGAGCCAGCGTAGGCGAATCGACGGACTTCAAGCGACCATCAACCTGCTTCCAGAAGTCGCGCGAGGCGTTGCCGAAGGATTCATCGACCGGTGGAATGCCCATGTTTATGATCAAGAATTCTGGGAGCGAGACACATCAGAAGTCTTCGACGACATAATTGCCGATGCGCGGACAGTCCTTCGACCTCTCGACCTTGAAACGGATGATGAGGCCGCTTTCAACCTCTTCAACATCGTTGTCATGAACTACGCATACAGCGCATACGATCAGCCGAAGATGCGCGAGTTCATGGGGATTTTAGGTGGTAGCTTCCCGTGGCCGAGTGCACTGGGGCTGCTGTACCCGATTACGGCTATCGTCTACGTCGGTACCGCTACCCCAGCTGGTGCAGCCATGGTGGTCGGCTACGGCATCGCGAACTTGGGTTATCTTCTCTTCGTGGCTGGTGTGTTTGGTGGGACTTTCCAAATCCTGGGTTTGAATAATCGCTGGCAGGTCTTCGCAGCGGCGGTTGCCGCCTTCCTTCTCGGAACGCTTCTTTCGAACGTGGGTGGCTAAGGACTGGTTGCGGTGGATGATCCCCGTGGAGTCAGCCGCTGAATCGTGGGGCCATAGAAGAGCTTCCTGGTAGCATCTCCGCTATGAACGACTACAAGACAACTCTCCTAGCTCACCTCGAGACATATAAGAACGTGGTCCTCGGAGTTCATGAAGACGGCGTCTGGTTCCGTAATAATAAGCCCTATCCGCATATACTTCCTTCCGACAAGGCTGAGCTTAACCTCGTAAGCGGTGTTCGAGCGCTCTGGGCTGCGAGTCCCAAGGCAAGAGGTGTGAAGCGGCATCGGGATTTTCACCATCTGAACTCGTCCCAGGCATTCGCCATAAACCTCTTCTTCCCACTGCTGCACGCTCGTGACGCTCACGCGTCGCTTCTTCGGGCATTAGGCGTTACTGCGGGAGTAGTCGAGGACTGGAATTTTGAGGAAATCGTAGATCACGCCGAGCTCACGAACTTTGACGTAGTGCTACAACTCGGGGGACACCGCCGCGTCTTCATCGAGGTGAAATTAACCGAGTCGGAGTTTGGGGCAGTTTCCGACTCCGAGACGCAACGCCGTCGCCGCGAGGTCATCTACCTGCCAAGGCTTGCTGCAAAGGTAAGTGCCTCTGCCTTGGCGATTCCGCATTTCTTCAAGATGTACCAACTCCTCAGAAACGCTTCGTATGCCGCTACAGATCGTGATCAGGTGGTGTTCATCATGCCGCGGCAGAATAGGGCGGTTGCTGCAGTGGCGGAGTGGTTTACCTCTGAGGTTGTATCCGAGAACTACAGGCCACTGATCCGCACTGTGTTCGCCGAAGATTTGATCGAAAGTCTGCTCCAGTCGGATTTGCCTTCCGATATTTTGAGTGCTGTCGGGGAAACTGCAGACAAATATTTGCTTCGATAGCGTATGGTCTAACAACCGTATGAAACCCACAAAATCGTTGTAAGGGCTCCCGACATCATTTTCTCGTTCGAATCCGTGCATTGAGGACCGTCAGAGCGAACTTTGTGGCTCCCGCATCTCGTCGACCGGTGACGGGTGCAAGTATGTAATGGAACAGTCCTTACGTAACCTGGAAAGATTCCTGGCGCCATTTCGATTCCCCGCCCCATTTCCTCTTTCGATTTTTCCCTACCCGTGAAAGAGTTTCCGGCACTCCATGAGGAGATAGACCGGCCGGGTGTGTTTTCCCTTGTTATCGGGCACGTGGCCGATGGCGGCGCCGGTCACCACCATCCCCGGAGGACATTCCCATTTGTGCGTGCCCGCGATGCCCCCCAGCCCGAACGCATCCGGCACCCTGGGACTGACCTGGATGGATTGCGGATCTTTTCCCTTCGACCCGTTCTCGTAGATATCCTCCGCGGTGGCATGTTCCAGCCCCACTTGCAGGAGACTTTCCCGAAGTTGAAGCTTGTTGTAGACCTCGTACAGGCCAATGGAAAGGCGGTTTGTCGGCACCGTGGTCTCGAACAAGTCGCCCTCTTTTTCGTAATTAAAGAGAAACGGGCTCTTCTCCCAACGGGACCCGACCGTGCCGTCGGCCTGCAATTCCCGGCAGGAAAACCGGAACGATTCCCACGTGCGGTTGTTCACCTCTTTGATAAACAGCCCTTGCAGCACGCCGTCGGTAAACATCTCCAAGCAGGACACGAACCGGCTTTCGACCACCTTGTCCTTCGCGTAATCCAAATCGTTACAGGCCACCCACACGGAACCGACGGGCCCCTTAATCGGCAGATGCTTCGGCACGCAGCCGGCGATGACATAGGTGCGATAGTCGTTCACCGTGTATTGCGGGTCGCGGTCATCCAACGGATGGCCGGCGATGGTGTAGCCGCTTCCCGGTCGCACGGCGCCCGTCCCGGCCCACGGCGTGGAGGCCGGCAGCAGCAGCGCGGCTCCCAGCGCAACCAGAAGCCCGACACGCGGCGCACACGTTCCTATGGTCATGGGACATCCCTCCTCGTTGTGACGGGTCGGATTGTACGTCAGTTGCGCCGCTCTGGCGAGAGGCTGGCAGGGCCGCCCAGGCTCGTGACATGGACGAAATGTAAGGGAACAGGAATGGAGGCTAAGACCCTGTACCTGATCTGGCTGAACGTGAGCGATTCGAGACGCCGTGGATATGCGAGAGGCGGTAGGGGGATGAGGGAGAGACTGATGGCCGCATGCAGGCCCGGAGGAACAGTTCTATCGGTCCTGGTGTGTGAATCGCTTGAGTGCTTCCTGATAGACCGCGAGATCTTCGCGCTTTCCAATGGCGACGACTTCGACCAGGATCTTTTGGTCGATGATCCGGTACACGATACGGATCGATTTCTTCGCTGCGTAGAGTTTGTAATAGCCGGTGAGATCGCGGAAAGAAAGGGGTCGAGAGTCATTGTTTGACGAGCGATTCTGGCAACCTGATCGTGTGAATGACGAGGTTGCCGGTCCAGAATTCAAAGCTGCGGGTGCCGGAGCCGCAAAACGATGGTCCAATAAAGACTCCCGACCCCTTTTCTTCGTCCCCTTTTCTTCGTCCAGAGTCAGGCCGAGGCCCAGTTCGCCATCACGGAGTACATCGAACGATTCCATAACCGTGAGCGGTTCCATCAAGCGCTGGGCTATCGAAGCCGGAGGAGTTCGAGCAACAGGAGAGTGGTGCCTCATTCACGTGTCTGTTATTCCGGGGCCACCTCAGATCTTGCAGTGTGCGTGCCGCTGAGTCGGATTGGGCAGCATGCCCCGAATGTTTCTCCTGAAATTTCCGGGGCGCTGTACCACGTCATCGTCCGCGGGAACGCCCGGCACACCATCGTGCTCGATGACCGGGACCGGCAGAGGTTTCTCGATGTGCTGGTGCGTGTCGTCGATCGCTTTCACCTTCCCACCCTCTGTCGAGCCTAACGTCAGAAGGAAGCTCTGCATTGATTGTGATCGGGGAGCGTACAGCCACACACTTCCCATCCGCTGTTGGACGATCACAGCATGAAATGGTAGGATGCCGCTATGCTAATCACCACTGGAAAAGTTCTCGGTGGGATAATCAAACTTGACGAGAAAAGCCTGCCGGAAGGGGCGATTGTGACGGTGTTGGCTCCGGAGGGTGACGAAACCTTCGAATTGCGACCGGAAGAAGAGGTTCAGCTACTCGCTGCGATTGCGGAGGCGGAGCGAGGTGAGACAACCGACGCCTCGAAAGTCCTCAAGCAGATCCCTCGATCGTGAGCGGCCCAGTCCCTGTCCGTATCGTCCGGAGCGCCGCCCGGGCCATTCAAGAAGCTGCCGAATGGTGGGTCGTTAATCGACCAAAGGCTGCTGATGGCTTTACGGTTGAGCTGGAACGTGCGATCCAACTTCTTTCATCCCAGCCGACCATCGGAGCACGAGCCCGCAACGCTAGGCTGACCGGGGTTCGCCGCATTCATCTCACCCGCATTCATTACTATCTCCTACCGTGTGATTGCTGAACCAATGGTGGTTGAGGTGCTTGCCCTCTGGCATACCAGGCGTGGCTCAGCGCCTGAGCTCTGATTGGTGGGCGGGTGGTGCTGGAACTGGGTGCCCGATCGCCCGAGGCGTAAGGGCTCCACCGGGGGATGGGGCACACGGCGCGATGAATAAAAGAGCGCCAAGTCTGTGTGTGCCGCCGAGTCGGTGAGGTGGCCGGGGAGCGCGACCAGCCACGGGCTGGACCGGCGACAGGACCCGCACCTTCTTCACCCGCTACTGCCGCACGAACCATTTGACTGATCCCTTCCGACCCTTTATCGTCGCGGGCATGGGTTTGGACGAGACTCTCTTTCACAGCATCAACGGCGTGGCCGGTCGGTCGAGTCTGCTGGATTGGGTGATGGTCGAATTGGCCAAACCGGGCAATCTGCTGTATCCCATTCTGCTCGCTGCGGCCTATTGGTTCTGGAAGAACCAGCGGGAATGTCTGATCGGAGCGGCGGCGTTGGCCGGCGTGATCGGTGCGGCGGATGCGTTGGGCACGCAACTCAAGGGGCTTGTGCAGCGTCCACGTCCCTGTGTGACGCTTGCGGATGTGCATCAATTGCTGGGCTGCGGCGGGGCCTTTTCCTTTCCTTCCAATCACGCGGCCAATACCGCGGCGGCGGCGGCGTTCTTCCAGGTGCTCTATCCAAAATCGGGCTGGATCGGCTGGCCGCTTGTGGCGGCCATTGGCATTTCGCGCGTCTACATCGGGGCCCATTACCTGACGGATGTGATGGGTGGATGGGTGGTGGGCGGATTGATCG
>NZ_FWEX01000006.1:3384003-3463908 GCF_900170025.1 Nitrospira sp. ND1
GCCTGGTCGCTCACCCGTTGGTCTCGATTCAGGCCGCGTGCTGAGCGCATGGCTCCCGCCGCTGTGCGACAGTCCTCAGCCGGTTCGATCTCCTGACAATGTTATGAAGCGAGGCAGGCGAGGAGGGAGGCGCGGCAGCCTTCCTGGTCGTAGGCACGTCCGATCAAGACCACGACATGGTCCGGTTCATCGAGCAACATGACCGGCGCGACCGTGCTGGTGCGCGGCGGAAAAAACTGAAACTCCTGCAGTTCGGGTTCTCCCGCAAACCGAAAAAATCCCTTCGCTCGCTCCATTCCCTCCGGCAACGACTTCGTCCATTCCATGAACTTTTTGCGGTCGAGCGGCTTTGGTAGCCGCACCGTGGTCACCATCGGGTGATGAGGTGCGCGCGCGTCGTGCCTCTCGTCCGCTGTGGGCGGTTTCCCGAACGACACGTTGGTCGGCACTGTGCGTGTCGCCGGCGCGGCGAGCAACGCGGAAATGTCGAGCCGCGCGTGGTTGGTTTCCCAGATTCGTCCATACGGATTGTGATGGGTGATGGTCTCGCGAAATTGCTCCCAATGACCGGGGATGTAGAGATCCCGTTTATTCAGGATCAAGTCATCGGCGTAACGAATCGCGTTACGGGTCACGAGTTCCGCCATGCCGGTATCGGGCAGGGGCACGGGATGCAACATTGCGAAGATCCGTTCAAGCTTCGCGATGCGTGATACGTAGGCATCCGTCACGGCATCGACCACTTCCGCCGGGTCCGCCATGCCGGAGCATTCCAGCACGATCACCGTGGATTGGTAGTCCTGCACGAGCTGGGTGATGCTCCAGGCCAAATCGTCTTTGGTGTCGCAACAGATGCAGCCGCCGGCAAGATTGAGAACTTGCTCCGCGATCGTGCCCGCGCGCGGCCCGTCGATGCTGACTTCGCCCGCCTCGTTCATGAGCACGCCGACCTTATGGCCCTGGCTGTTCCAGAATTCGAGGAGGCGCATGAGCAGCGTCGTCTTGCCGGCGCCGAGCGATCCGCACAGGACGTAAAAGGGAACCGGGAGTGTCTGCGGCTGAGTCATGCGGCTATTGTAACTGTCGGGGCTGAGGGAGGTATAGCGGGCGCTTCAAAATTCCGACGATTCCGACCATCCGGTTAATGGTGGCTGTGCAGAAACTCGGGATGGGAATGCTGGTCGTGGAGTTTCGAGAGGTCGCAGTGGACGGCTTCGGGATGGCAGCATTCGGTTTCGAGCTGGATCGTCAGATGCTTGATGCCGAAGTCGGTTGTGATGCGCTCTCGGATGGTGTGGAGCAATTCGCTGGTGAGGGCTTCATCGTCTCCGTCGACTTGCACATGCGTGGTCATCATGATGAGGCGCGGCTCAACCGCCCAGATGTGCAGGTCATGGACATTCTTCACACCGGGAATGGATTCGATGGTGGCGGCGACCTGCGCGGGGCTGACGCCGGGCGGGGTGGACTCCAGGAGGACCTCAAGTGATTCTTTAAAGAGCGGCCAGGCGCCTCGAACGATCGCCAGCACGACGAAGAGGCTTACCAACGGGTCGAGGACGGACCAGCCGGTCAGCATGATGGCCCCTCCGCTCACCACGACCCCTAATGAGACCCAGGCATCGCTCAGCATGTGCCAGAAGGCGCTGCGGATATTGAGGTCGTCTTTCGCCCCGTGCTGGAGCAGGAGTGCGATCGACAGATTGGCGACAAAGCTGATGAGGGCGATGAGCATGACCCAGCCGCCGGGAATCGGGACAGGAGTCAGGATGCGCTGGGCGCTCATGATCGTGATGCCGACGGCAGTGAGCAGCAGGATAAAGGAGTTGAGGAATGCGGCCACGATGCCGGCCCGGTGATACCCGAAGGTCCGGCTGTCGGTGGCGGGGCGCGCCGTCAGGATGTGCGCGTATAACGCCAGGAACAGGGAGCCCTGATCGACGAGGTTGTGGCCCGCGTCTCCGATCAGACCGATGCTGTTCGTGAGGAAGCCGCCGACAAATTCCGCGACGATGATGACGGCGTTGAGGGCGAGCGCAATCCTCAATCGGGAGCGGAGTTCATGGTAGGTGTGAGGAACCATCGTAGTCAGTGTCTCATGAGAGACCGACGGGGGCAAGACGTTGTCACGGTCCTGTTGCGGGAGCGGGAGGGACGCGTTGCAGTGACGGTTGGATCGTGCTGTCGGACGTGGCGGTCGCGTTTCAGTTCAGACCGTCAGTGCGATGCGGCGAGTGTTTTGAGTTCTTCTCCGCTGATCGTTTCTTTTTCGAGCAGCACCTGTGCCGCCTTCCGCAGGATGGCCTCCTGGGATGTGATGAGATTGCGCGCATGTTCGTACTGTTCATCGATCAACACCCGGACCTCACAATCGATTTCACGGGAGGTTTGTTCGCTATAGTCTCCCGGTGTCTGCGAGGGACCGGTCTGCAGGAAGATGGATTGCCGATCCCGCTCCAGGCTCACCTGGCCGAGTTTCTCGCTCATACCGTAGGCTTTCACCATGCTCTTGGCGATATCGGTGGCCTTTCGTAAATCGTCCTGCGCGCCGGTCGAGACTTCGCCATAGATGACTTCTTCCGCCGCCCGACCACCCAAGAGGATCGCGATTCGGTTCTTGAGTTCCGACACGGTCATGAGGAACCGGTCTTCGGTCGGGAGCTGCATGGTGTATCCGAGCGCGGCAATACCTCGTGGAATGATTGAGATCTTGTGCACCGCATCGCCGCCCGGGATGGACATGGCCACCAACGCATGGCCGACCTCGTGATGGGCGACCCGGGCTCGTTCCATTTTATTGAGGACGCGGTTTTTCTTTTCGAGTCCGCCGATGACGCGCTCCACGGCTTCCTGCAACTCGGACAGACTGACGGTGTCTTTGCCTCTCCGGACTGCGAGCAACGCCGCTTCATTCAGCAGATTAGCCAGATCGGCGCCGACAAAGCCGGGCGTCATGGCGGCGATCGTTTCCAGATCCGCCTGATTGGCAATCGTGATGGTGCGGGCATGGACTTTCAGAATCGCGAGTCGCCCGATCTTATCCGGCCGGTCTACGAGCACTTGCCGATCGAATCGCCCGGCCCGCAGCAGCGCGGGGTCCAGAATTTCTGGGCGGTTGGTGGCGGCCACGAGAATGACCCCGACGCGTGAATCGAAGCCGTCCATTTCGACCAGCAACTGATTCAAGGTCTGTTCCCGTTCTTCATGGGCCATCGGGCCGACTCCGCGAGCCTTGCCTAGCGCGTCGAGCTCGTCGAGGAAAATGATGCAGGGCGCCTTGCCCTTGGCCTGCTCGAAGAGGTCCCGCACGCGGGCCGCGCCGACGCCGACGAACATCTCCACGAATTCCGAGCCGCTGATGGAGAAGAACGGCACGCCTGCTTCTCCTGCCACGGCCTTCGCCAGAAGGGTTTTTCCGGTACCCGGCGGGCCGACCAGCAGGATGCCTTTGGGGATCTTGCCGCCCAGCCGACGAAACTTTTCCGGTGTCTTGAGGAACTCGATGATCTCTTCCAGCTCCTGCTTGGCCTCGTCCACCCCGGCCACGTCGGCAAACGTCACCTTCACTTCCTTCTCCACGTAGATCTTGGCTTTGCTCTGACCGACTGTCATGAAGCCCTGGCTCTGTCCCATGCGGCGCAAGAGGAACCACCAGACGCCGAAGAAGAGGACGATCGGCACGATCCAGGACAACACGTCGCGGAACAACGTGCTCTCGATGACGCCGGTGACCTTCACCTGATGTTCCGCAAGATTCTTGAGCAGGTCCGGGTCTTCGATACGAATCGTGTGGAAGACCTTGTCCTCTTTCAGTTTCCCGTGAATGATCTGCGGAGAGACCGCGACTTCGGTGACCTTGCCCGCCGCCACGGATTCTTTGAACTCGCTGTAAGGTATTTCAGTCGGGTTGAAGAACGAGGGGAGAAACGTCTGAAGCAGGATCAGCACCCAGAGGGCGATGAACATGTACCAGATGGAAAATTGCCGTTGTTTAGGATCCATAAGCAGGACGTATGATTGAGTAGTTGGGAGACCTGGTGATTGAAAGGAGCTTCTGGTCCTTCATCCAATCACCGGGCCACGATATCACCATATCATGTAATAGATCATGCAACGGGTCAATTCTTCCTGGGCCGGAGCCGCTCAGACAGCACCGGGTATTGAGCCGCTCCCATGCCGAAGTTGCCGGTCGCGGTATCTGCCGCGATGACGCGCAGCGTGATGCCGTCGGGCGCGTCTTTGGACATCGGCACGAAGAATGGCGCTTCGAAGCGGCTCTTCTCGCCCGCATAAAACATTTGCAGGCGCTCGACGACGCGGTCGCCGATCAGGAGTTCCGCGTAGATGTGAATCTTTCGTGAATCCCAGTCGCTATGCGGGCGGACCAGCGCTCCCGAGAGCGTGCGCACCGACGCCCGCAGCATGACATCTTCTTTGGCGATGAGGGGCTCACCGGGTTTCGGATGTTCGACCTGCACCAGGTAGCCATAGAGGTGTAGCACGATGCCGTCGCTCGTCAGGTCGTGGCCGGGGATCAGGAGGACCGTCGTGCTCGCGCGCTGCAGGGCTTTGGGATAGGCCAGTGGTCCCTCGGCGGTGATTTCCACGAGCGTCGGGCGCGTGAGTTCGAGCGTGGTGGAGAAGGACGCCGCCGGACGGCCGCTGTAGACCGGTTCGTCCATGAGGTGCGGCGTGCGCATGATCTGAGTCTGGTCGCCCGGTTCTCCCTGTTGCAGGCCGGAGGCCAGGAGTTGCCCGCTCGCCATATCGGTAATCGTGACGCGCGCGCCGCCGACGTCGTGGCCCAGGACCAACGAGCGGTGCGCAACGACTCGCACGAGCACGGTGGTGGGGAGGGGATCGTTGTAGTGGGTTTTGCTTTCGAGCTCGGAGTCGGAGGGGTCAGGCGTGAACGCCGCGCCCGCACTGCTCAGCAGCACGAGAAGGCAGGTGCCGATCAGTCGGATGAAGAAGGGGCGACTCATTTCACTTTGGTGCCGGGCTCCACATCTTCGATGAAGGTGGCGAGTCCGCGCACTTCGCTGTCGCCCGCCGCGAGGACCATGCCCTGAGATTCGATGCCCATCAGTTTGGCCGGTTTCAAATTCGCTACGATGACGATGGTTTTTCCGATCAGTGTTTCCGGCTCGTACTTTTTGCCGATACCGGCGACGATCTGTCGCTGTTCGCTGCCAAGGCTGACCTGGAGCTTGAGCAGCTTTTCGGATTTCGGAACCCGCTCCGCCGACAAGACTTTCGCCGCCTTCAGTTGGATTTTCATGAAGTCGTCGATGCCGATCTGCGCCGGTTGCGCGGCAGCGGGGGCGGCGGTCGCAGGGGCCGGGCTTGGGGCTGCAGCGGGGCTCGGAGTCACAGGGGCTGGCTGCGGAGATGCAGGTGTCTCGCTCACGGGTTTGGCTCCTTGTGGTTTGGATAATTTCGCTTCATGACCAGTAAGAATATTTGTGGCAGCTTCTGCAACCGCGATTCTTGGGAACAATGCATTTCCTTTGCGGATTTTGGTGCCGCCTGGAAGCGAACCCCAAGTGATTTTCTGGCGCAGCAACGGTGAGTTGAAGTCGAGACTAATTCCTAACTGCTCGGCTAGATTTTTAGCTGTGCTAGGCATAACGGGGTAAACGTATAGGCCAAGGATTCGTAGGCATTCAGCGGCTGTATACAAGACGATTTCCAGCTCATCCCGCTTGTCGGGGTCTTTCGCGAGCTTCCACGGCTCGTGCTTATCGATGAAGGTATCGACCTCCGAAACTCGACTTGTGATGTGGAGGAGAAGATTATTGAAGGCAAGGCTCTCATAAGACTCGTCGAGGCAGTCTTCTAATGTGCGGAGCGATTCTTTTACGTGAACGAGCAGCGGATATTTTGCCCTTGCCGCCTCGCTGTCCAGGTAATCCGTCGGCACTGTAGGAATCGAACCTGAACAATTACGCTCGATCATCGTCAAAGTGCGGCTTAGCAAATTACCGATCCCATTGGCTAAATCGCTGTTTACTCGTCTTGCCAATGCTTGTTCCGAGAAATCTCCGTCCTGTCCGAACGGCACTTCGCGCAACAGGAAGTAGCGGAACGCATCCGCGCCGAACTGATCGATCATGGCGTTGGGATCAACAACGTTGCCCCGGCTCTTGGACATCTTCTCGCCATCGACGGTCCACCAGCCGTGCGCAAAAATCGAGTGAGGCAGCGGGCGCTCCAGCGCCATCAACATCGTGGACCAGTAGACCGCGTGGGTGGTGAGGATGTCCTTGCCCACGAGATGGGCATTGGCCGGCCAGAATCGCTCGAGTCCCGATTTGTATTCCAGGGCGGACACGTAATTGACCAGCGCATCGAACCAAACGTAGGTGACGTAGTCTTTGTCGAACGGAAGTTCGATGCCCCAGGAGAGGCGGGATTTCGGACGTGAGATCGAGAGATCGCCCAGCTTTTGAGTCTGCAGAAATCCCAGTACTTCGTTCCGCCGGGAGACGGGGCGAATGAAATCCTCGTGGGTTCGGATGTGGTCGATCAGCCGTTCCTGATACTGCCCCATCTTGAAAAAATAATTGTGCTCACTCAGTCGTTCGATGGAACGTTTACAATCCGGACAGAGGCCATCGGCGACATCCTTTTCCGTCCAGAACCGCTCATCGTACGTGCAATACCATCCCGTGTAGTCTGCCTTGTAAATCAGCTGTTTATCGTACAGCTGTTGAAGGTATCGTTGAACCACGGCTTGATGTTGTTTATCCGTGGTGCGGATGAAGGCGTCATTGGAAATGTTCAACCGTTGCCAGAGGTTTGTGAACTGCGGCGCGAGGCGGTCGCAGTGGGCTTGCGGGTCGATACCGGCTTTGGCCGCGGCCTGCTGGACCTTCTGCCCGTGTTCATCCAGACCGGTCAGGAAAAACACGTCGCGTCCACGTAATCGCCAGTAGCGGGCGAGCACGTCGGCGGCGACGGTCGTATATGCGTGGCCGATGTGAGGGACGTCGTTGACGTAGTAGATCGGCGTCGTGATGTAGAAGGTGTCGCGCTTGTTCATATATTTTCGAACGAAGATAGCAAGATGCCTGCGGTGAAAGCTAGCTTATCGCGGCGTGTCGGCGGTGTCCTGAGGCGTCAGCAGGTGACGGACCCGCAGCAAGATGGTTTCAAGCGCCATCTGCACGTTCAGGTTCCGATGGGCCTGCCGCTCCAGTTTTTCGAGATCGTTGATCAGGTCCAGCAGTTCGTCGATGTCGATGCGTTCGGCCAGCGCCTGCATGCCGGCCTTTTGATCCAGATTGAGCACATGATCGGAGCCGGCGCCGACGGCAACCAGGAGCACATCGCGCAGCCAACGTAGCAGCCAGTCGAAGGCTTCCGGTCCACGCTCTTCTTTCGACAGGGCTTCGGCGGCGGCGAGGACGGTGGCATACGACTGGAGGCCTTTGGATGAAAAAATGGCGGCGAATTCCTTCTGGCTGTTCCGCGCCTGTTCGAGATCGCATTCCAGGGCCCGCCCCAATTGTCCGTCGCTGAGCACCGCCAGGAAGTGCGCGTCGGCGGGAGGCAGTTCGCGCTTCAGAATGACGGCGGCTTCCACCTGGGTTTGCGCGGGTGCCGTCAGGCGCAGGGCCTGGCAGCGGGAGCGGATCGTAGCCGGCAGCGCATAGGGTCGGCTCGACACCAGAATGAACAGGCTGTGGTCGGGCGGCTCTTCCAACGTTTTCAGCAAGGCATTGGCGGCGCCGATCGTCATGCGATCCGCGTCGTCGATCAGGCAGATCTTCCGATCACCGATCAGCGGGCGATAGATCATCTGGTGCTCGATGTCGCGAATGAGCTCGATCTTGATTTGGGGATTCGCGAGTTCTTGATCCGGCTCGATCACCATGAAGTCCGGATGGGTGCGCGCGTCCACCTGGCGGCAGGCCCGGCAGGCGCCGCAGGCATCCGGAGTCGGATCGTCCGGGACGGTTTCGCAGAGGAGCGCTTGCGCCAGGCGGAGGGCGAGGAGGCGTTTGCCGATGCGATCGTCGCCATGGAAGAGGTAGGCATGCGCAAGCCGATTCTGCAGGATTGCAGACCGGAGCAAGGTTTTGGCGCTGTCATGGCCGATGATATCAGCGAATGGCATGGCGAGCCTGTGACTTCTGAGGTGACGGCCGGCTTGCTGCCGGCCTGTTGTGGTCTACGCCCCGGCGGATGTGACCGAGCATCGGCGTGACGACCCGGGCGACTGCGTGGGCCACCGTCTCTTTCGATGCCCTTGCGGACAGGACCTTGATTCGTGTGGGGTGACGTTTGGCCAGATCGAGAAATCCGGTCCGAACGCTCCGGTGAAACCGGAGAGACTCGCGATCCAGCCGGTTCAACTCGGCGGCGGAACGCCGTCGCGCCAGTCCCGTCGAAACGGGGAGGTCGAACACCAGTGTCAGGTCCGGCATGAGCGCATGGGCGGCGAGGCGATTGAGTCGTTCGAGCGTGGCGATGTCTAGTCCTCGCGCATAGCCCTGATAGGCAAGCGTGGAGTCGATGAACCGGTCGCAGAGCACGATGCTGCCACGCGCGAGTGCCGGTTCGATGACCTGAGCGACATGTTGCCGGCGCGCGGCGAGGACCAGAAACGCCTCGGTTTCGGGCGCCACCGGTTCGTCGGCGCGATCCAGGAGCAGCGAACGGATTTTTTCAGCGAGCGGAGTGCCGCCCGGCTCCCGGGTTTCAACCGTGTCGTATCCCTGGTTCCGGAGGTGTTCGCCCAGGAGTTTGGCCTGGGTCGATTTTCCGCACCCCTCCGTTCCCTCGAGGGTAATGAACAGGCCCCGGGGTGGTCGGTTGCGTGGCGTCATCATTCGGGTCTGAAAAACTACGGAGCAAGAGGGCGGGATCCTATTCCAAGTGATTGAAAATAGCAAGAAAAGGCTTGCGACGATTGGTGAAAGACCAGTATCATGCAGCTCTACCAAGGGCCCTTCAGCCACACATGTTGAAAGCTTCACTCAAACGTTATTTTCTCACCGGTTTGCTGATCATGATCCCCTTCTGGGGGACCATCCTGATTTTGAAAACCCTGTTCGTCAGTCTGGACGGCATTCTCGGCGATGCTACGGCTCAGTTGGTGACCCCCGGCTACTATGTGCCGGGCTTGGGGATCGTGGCGCTGATCCTGCTCATTTTTGTCACCGGGCTGTTTGCCGCGAATTTTATTGGCCGTCATGTGGTGCGACAGTGGGAGGGATTGCTCAATCGCGTGCCGGTCGTGCGCGGCATCTATTCCACTATCAAGTCGATGATGGACATTCTGTCGTTTGCGGAGCGGGAGAGTTATCGCCGCGTCGTGCTGATCCAGTTTCCCAAGAACGGCCACTATTGTTTTGCGTTCGTGACCGGGGTGACGAAGGGGGAAATGCAGCAGCTCTCGCCGGATCCGCTGGTGCACGTCTACGTACCGACCTCGCCCAATCCCACGTCCGGATATTTCTTGCTGGTGCCCGAGCGTGAAGTGATCGCCGTGGATATTACGGTGGAAGAGGCCATGAAGCTGATTGTCTCGGGGGGACTCTACACGCCGACTCCTCCATCGGGCGGCACGTCGCAGACCAGCGGGAAGACGTGGGCGCCTATTAAGCAACCAGACGCAGGTGTGCAGGTCGGTTGATCGCGCTTGCACTCGACGGACATCGCGTCGATTTCTTATGGTGACGACTCAATGACTCATTCATCGCAGGACAAGGCCGTGCCATCCTCCATTCCCGGGCTTGGTGTCATCATCATGGCGGCGGGACTCGGCAAGCGCATGAAGTCGGCGCTCGCCAAGGTGCTGCATCCGGTCGCGGGCCGGCCGATGGTGATGTACGTACTCGATATCGCCTGCGGCCTGGCGGAACAGGGTGTGGCGGTGGTGGTCGGCCACCAGGGGACGGAAGTCAGGAAGGTTGTTGAAGCGGTCGGCGGGCAGGTTGCCGTCGCCGAGCAAACCAAGCAATTGGGGACAGGCCACGCGGTGTTGCAGGCGCGTCCGGTGTTCAGCGGTGGCGCCCACCGCAGACCATCGCGCTACTTGATCCTCAATGGCGACACGCCGTTATTGACGGAAGCGACGGTGCGGGAATTGTTGGCGATGCACGATGCGCAGGGTGCTGCGGTGACGCTGTTGACCGCCGTGCTCGACGACGCCTCCGGCTACGGACGGGTCATTCGCCGGCGTCGCGATGAATGGCTGCAAGGCGCGGTGGACAACGCGGTGCAGAGCATTGTGGAAGACAAGGACGCCTCTGAGGCCGAACGGGCCGTGCGCGAGATCAACGTCGGGACGTACGTCGTCGACGGCGAGTTTCTCTTTCCGGCGCTCGACAAACTCGATCCCCGGAATGCGCAAGGCGAGTATTACCTCACCGATATTGTACAGATGGCGGTTCAGCAGGGACGCACGGTGTCGGCTCTGCGTCTCCGTGCGATCGACGAGGGACTCGGGATCAATAGCCGCGTGCAATTGGCGGAGGCTGAGCAGGTGATTCGCCAGCGGATTCGGGAGCGATGGCTGGAAGCCGGTGTCACGATGCGGGATCCTGCCTCGACCTGGATCGATGCTGAGGTGACCATCGGCCGTGACACGGTGTTGTATCCGAACGTGACGCTCGAAGGCCGGACCGTGATCGGCGAATCCGTTGTCGTGCATTCCGGGACCCGGATTACGGATTGCGCCATCGGCAACAGGGTGGAGATTCTGGATCACTGCATTCTGCGTGAGTCGCAGGTGGAGGAGGACTGTCATCTCGGACCGTTTGTGCATCTGCGACCGGGTGTCATCGCGCGACGCAAAGCGAAGGTCGGCAATTTCGTCGAGATGAAAAAGACGGAACTCGGTGAGGGCTCTAAGGCGAACCATTTGAGTTATCTTGGAGACGCCACGATCGGGTCGGGAGTGAATATCGGCGCCGGAACGATCACCTGCAATTACGACGGCTATAAGAAATTTCACACGGTGGTCGGGGACGGTGTGTTCATCGGCAGCGACGTGCAGCTCGTTGCGCCGGTGACGGTCGGGCAAGGTTCCATCATCGCGGCCGGCGCCACCGTGACGCAGGATGTGCCGAAGGATGCATTGGTGATTGCCCGGGTTCCCCAGGTGACCCGCGAGGGTTGGGCGGCCAGGCGGCGCGCGTTACAGAGCGGGCAGGTCCCGCCTCCGGCTCCCTCGGTGAAGCGCGCAATCCCTGTGAAGGCCGCAAAGGCTGTGAAGCGTGCGAAGACTGCAAAGGCAGCAACATCCGCAACGCGTGCCGTGAAGAAGAAGCAACCGGCAGTTCAACGTACAAAACGGAGGTAACGGCGACCTATGTGTGGCATCGTTGGCTACGTGGGAAATCAGGACGCAGTACCAATTTTGTTGAACGGGTTGTCGAAGCTGGAATATCGCGGGTACGACTCGGCCGGCGTGGCGATTCAGCGCGGGGAGAAGATCGAGATTCGCCGCAGCGTCGGCAAGCTGATCAATCTGCAAAAGTCGCTGGAGCAGAAGGCCATCGGCGGGATGTGCGGCATCGGGCACACGCGTTGGGCGACGCACGGCAAGCCCTCCGAGCAGAACGCCCACCCGCACCGCTCCGAGAGTTGTGTCCTGGTGCACAACGGAATCATCGAAAATTACGTCGAGCTGAAGCAGCGCCTGGTCAAGGACGGCTACAAGTTTCAGTCTGAAACCGACACGGAAGTCGTGGCGCACCTGATCGATACACACATGAAGAAAAGTAAGCTGCATCTGGCGGATGCGGTGCGCGCGACGGCGAAAGAGATTCGCGGAAGTTATGCCATCGCGGTGATTTCGGAGCGGGAGCCCGGCATGCTGGTCGCGGCCCGGTCCGGTTGTCCGCTGGTCATCGGTCGCACGGCTGATGCGTCGTTCGTCGGCTCGGACGTGATGGCGATGTTGTCCCATACCAGAGACGTGACGTTTCTCGAAGAAGGCGACGTGGTCGAAGTCACGGCCGGAGCGGTGACGTTTACGGATCTCGACGGCCGGGCCGTCACGCGCAAGAAGACGAAGGTAACCTGGGATGCCTCTGCCGCTGAAAAGAGCGGGTATCCCCACTTCATGCTGAAGGAAATTCACGAACAGCCGCAGACGATTCTGGATACCATCCGGGGCCGCTATTCCTATGAGAGCGGCGAGGCGGATCTTCCGGATATCGGACTGACGCCGAAACAGTTTGCCGAAGTCGGACGCATTTGGATCGTGGCTTGCGGAACCAGTTGGCATGCCGGCCTCGTCGGGAAGTATCTGCTCGAAGAGATGGTTCGCACGCCGGTGCAGGTGGATATCGGGAGCGAGTTCCGGTATCGCGACCCGCTCATTGAAAAGAACGACCTGTTCATCACGATCTCGCAGTCGGGTGAAACCGCCGATACGCTGGCCGCGGCGCGGGAAGCGAAGCAAAAAGGGGCGCGTGTCGTTTCGATCGTCAATGTGGTGGGCAGCACCCTGGCCCGCGAGTCCGACGGGGTGCTCTACACCCATTGCGGTCCTGAAATCGGCGTCGCCTCCACGAAGGCCTTCACCAGCCAGTTGGCGGCGCTCTACATGCTGGCCTTGCATCTGGGCCGGGTGCGGGGTGTCCTGACTGTGGCGGACGGGAAGGCCTGGCTCGATCGCCTGGTCACGTTGCCGGCATTGGTGAAACATGTGCTTGGCCGGGAAGCGGAGATTCTGGCGATCGCGAAACGCTATTACAAGAAATCGGATTTTTTGTATCTGGGGCGCGGGATCAACTATCCGATCGCGCTGGAGGGGGCGCTCAAGCTCAAGGAGATTTCGTATATCCATGCGGAGGGTTATGCCGCGGGAGAGATGAAGCACGGACCGATCGCGCTCATCGACAAGGACATGCCGGTGGTGGTGTTGGCCCCGCGGGACCGGCTCTATGAGAAGACCGTCAGTAACCTCATGGAGGTGAAAGCGCGCCGGGCCCCCGTGATTGCGTTTGTGGCGGAAGGCGAGCGCGAGTTGGGCAAGATCGCCGACGCGGTCTTCACCATTCCCGATGTGCATCCGTTGCTGTCGCCCATTCTCTTTACGATTCCGCTGCAGCTGCTGGCCTATCACATTGCGGTCTTGCGTGGAGAGGACGTGGATCAGCCGCGGAACCTTGCCAAGAGTGTGACGGTGGAATAATCGGATGGTGAACATGGCTTCCCACTGCGTTCTTGGTCGCCCGGCTTCCCGCGGCCTTGTCGGAAGACCATGTTGAACATCCATACAGAAATGAGAGCATGAGATGGAGATTACCAGACAGGAAGTCGAGAAGGTAGCCAAGTTGGCGCGGTTGGCGCTGACCGAGGCTGAGACCACGGCCTTTTCGCAGCAGCTGAATCAGATCGTGGGCTATGTGCAAAAGTTGAAATCGTTTTCCACGGAGGGCGTGGAGCCGACGTCGACCGTGCCGGGGCAGAGTAACGTCTTTCGTCCGGACCAGGTGCAGGCGTCGCTGTCCACCGAGCAAGCGTTGAGCAATGCTCCCGATGCGGAGGCGCAGTGTTTCCGGGTTCCGAAAATCATCCAAGAATCCTAAGCGATCGAAGGAGCATCAATCGACTATGTTTCGACAAATGTTGCGGGCAAAGATACATCGAGCGACGGTGACCGAGGCCTGCCTGGAGTATGAAGGCAGTCTCACGGTGGACGAAGATTTGTTGGACGCGGCGGGCATTCTTCCCTATGAAGCGATCGTCTGTTCCAATCTCAACAACGGCGAACGGTTCATGACCTACGCGATGAAGGGAAAGCGGGGGCGAGGCGAGATCGTGCTGAATGGGCCGACCGCCCGCAAGGCGGCAGTGGGGGATCAGATTATTATTTTCTGCTACGAGTACTATAGCGATGAAGAGATCAAGCGGCATAAGCCGAAGATCATCCAAGTCGATAGTAAGAATCGCATCACTCGTAAGGCAGTGAAACGCTGATGTCGCTCACGTTAATACACAAATTCACACTGTCGGAATTGCAGCGGAAGTTCACAGCCGGGGATGTCACGGCGACGGAGATCGTCCGGGCCTACTTCCTGCGGGTGACGCAGGTCGAGCCGAAGGTGAACGCCTATCTGACGCAGTGCAAGGAAGCGGCCCTTGCGCAGGCGGAACGTCTCGACCAGGCCTTGAAGGGGTGGCGGAAAACCGCGCCGATGATGGCCATGCCCCTGGCGGTGAAGGACAATATCTGCACGGAAGGCGTGCGGACGACCTGTGCCTCCCGGATGCTCGACACCTTCGTGCCGCCCTATGACGCGACCGTGGTCGCCAAGTTGCGGGCGCAACACTATCTCCTGCTCGGCAAGACCAATTTGGATGAATTTGCGATGGGGTCGTCCACCGAGAATTCGGCCTTCGGCGCCAGCCGCAATCCCTGGAATATCCAGACTGTTCCGGGAGGATCAAGTGGCGGATCGGCAGTGGCCGTGGCGGCTGATGAATGTGTGGCGGCACTGGGATCCGACACCGGCGGTTCCATTCGCCAGCCTGCGGCGTTCTGCGGCGTCGTCGGGTTGAAACCGACCTATGGCCGTGTGTCCCGCTATGGATTGGTGGCCTTTGCCTCCTCGCTGGATCAAATCGGTCCGATCACCAAGGATGTGACGGATGCGGCCATCTTATTGGGCGCCATTGCGGGCCACGATCCGCGCGATTCGACGTCCGCGAACGTGCCGGTTCCCGACTATCTCAAGGCGCTCAAACGGAAAGATCTCAAACGGCTGAAGGTGGGTGTGCCCGCCGAGTATTTTGCCGACGGGCTCGATCCGGAAGTGGACCAGGCGGTGCGTACGGCTATCGAAGGCCTGCGGGAACTCGGGGCGGACATCCGCGAGATCAAGTTGCCGACCACCGATGCGGCCGTCGCGACCTACTATGTCATCGCCACCGCCGAGGCCAGCTCAAATCTGGCCCGATACGACGGCGTGAAGTTCGGTTTGCGGGCGGCGGAGAGCAAAGATCTCCTGGACATGTACCTGAAGACCAGAGCGGAAGGATTCGGCCCGGAGGTCAAGCGCCGAATTATGCTGGGGACCTATGTGCTGAGCGCAGGCTACTATGACGCGTACTACGGGAAGGCGCAGGCGGTCAGGACGTTGATCCGGCAGGAATTTGAGGCGGCGTTCCAGACGGTCGATCTGATCGTCACCCCCGTGACTCCGACCACCGCGTTCAAGTTCGGAGAGAAGGCCCAGGATCCGTTGCAGATGTATTTGTCCGACATCTACACGATTTCGGCGAATCTGGCCGGGCTGCCCGCCATTGCGTTGCCTTGTGGATTCAGCAAGGCGGGATTGCCGATCGGCTTTCAGTTGATCGGTCGGCCGTTTGAAGAAGAGACCCTGTTGCGTGGGGCGCATGCCTACGAGCAGGGAACGAACTGGCGGGCAAAACGGCCGGCGATTCGGTAAGCCTGACAAGGAGGCCCTATGATTGTTGATGTCGCCGCGATTCTGGTCGCCATTGCCTTTGCGGTGCTCGTGGGCTACCTCGTCCCGCTCTTGATTCAAATACGCAAGATGGTGGCCGAATCGGAGCAGCTGGTGACGAAGTTGAACGTCGAGTTGCCGACGCTAATTACCGAATTGCGCGCGATGAGTCAGAATCTGAATGATGTGACCGAGCAGGCGCGTGGCGGGGTTGAGCATGCGGCTGTCCTGCTGCATGCCGTAGGGGAGATCGGCGAATCGGTCAATCAGATACATAGTGTGGTGCGGGGCTCCGGCGGTTCGTTGTTGGCCAATGTGGCCAGTGTAGTGGCGGGGTTTCGCGCGGCAAAGCAAGTGGTGACGGAACGTTTCAAAGAGGGAGGGCATCACAATGGCGGATAATCAAGGTCCATCGTCGGCAGCGGTATTGTTGGGCTTCCTGAGCGGAGCGGCGTTGGGTGCGGTAACAGCCATCTTGTTGGCGCCGCGAACCGGACAGGAATCACGCGAGATGCTGCGCGGCTATGCCCGGCGCGCGGAGGACGGGCTGCGGGATTTGGTCGGCGAAGCGGGTGAGCGGTTTGAAGGGGCGGTCGAAGAAGGTCGCGACTTTATTGAATCGAAGAAAACCGTGTTGCGCGATGCGTTCGATGCAGGGCGGGAAGCGATGCGTCGGGAGCGCGAGCATTTCACGAAGGGGGAGCAGAGCTGAGCGTGGCATACGAAGTCGTCATCGGCGTGGAAGTGCATGCGCAGCTGCGCACGCAGTCGAAATTGTTTTGTGCCTGCGGCACGACCTTCGGCCTCACGGCGAATTCGCAGACCTGTCCGGTCTGTTTGGGGTTGCCCGGGACATTGCCGGTCATCAACGAGAAGGCCGTGGAGATGGCGGTGCGCGCCGGATTGGCGATGAACGGCACGATCGGGGTGCAGAATCGCTTCGCGCGCAAAAACTATTTTTACCCGGACCTGCCGAAGGGGTATCAGATTTCGCAATACGAAGCGCCGATTTGTGAACACGGCTGGATTGAAATTGCGGCCGGCGGCAGCCGCAAGCGTGTGCGCATCCGGCGCGCGCATTTGGAAGAAGACGCGGGAAAGAATCTGCACGAGGTCGGCAGCGGGATGAGCCTCGTGGATCTGAATCGCGCCGGAACGCCCCTGTTGGAAATTGTGACCGAACCGGACTTGAGCTCTTCTGAAGAGGTGGTGGCGTACCTCAAGGCGCTGCGCGACCTCTTGATGTATCTGGATGTCTGTGACGGGAACATGGAAGAGGGGAGTTTCCGCTGCGAGCCGAACCTGTCCCTGCGGCCCGTTGGGCAGGCCACGTTAGGGACGAAGGTTGAGTTGAAGAATATCAACTCGTTCAAGTTCGTGAAGGACGCGGTTGATTTCGAAATCAAGCGGCAAACCAAGGTGCTCAACGAGGGCGGGAAGATTTATCAGGAAACCAGGCTCTGGAATCACGAGCGCGGGGAAACCGCTGTGATGCGCAGCAAGGAAGAGGCGCATGACTATCGGTATTTTCCAGACCCTGACTTGGTCCCGATGGAGATTTCGTCCGAATGGATCGAGCAACTGCGCGAGGGACTGCCGGAACTGGCCTCGACCAAGCAACAGCGATTTATCACGGAGTACGGCGTGCCTGAGTATGATGCGGGGATTCTGACTTCCAGCAAAGCGCTGGCGATGTATTTCGACGCCTGCGTGAAACTGTACCCGCAACCCAAAACGGTGAGCAATTGGGTGATGGGCGAATTGCTGCGTGAATTGAACAACTCCGGGATTGAAGCGGCCGCTTCTCCCGTAACGCCTGAACGGTTGGTCGAGTTGTTGACCCTGGTGGATCAAGGGGTGATCAGCCTTAAGGTGGCACGAGAGATTTTTCCTGATGTCTATGCCTCGGGTAAGGCGCCGGCCCGGATCGTCCAGGAAAAGGGACTGACGCAGGTTTCCGATGAAGGGGCCTTGGCGACGATGATTGATGAAGTCTTGAAGAAAAATCCTGCCCAGGTCGGGCAATTTAAGGAAGGCAAGCAGCAGGTGCTGGGGTTCCTCGTCGGACAGGTGATGAAGGCGTCCGGAGGCAAGGCGAATCCCGGGAAAGTGAATGAGCTGCTGAAGAAGGCGTTGGCCTGAGGGGTGAGTGACTGGTGGGCGCCGCGTCACGCGTTTCGACGTGGCCCTCGGTGAAGGAGTCAGAGTGATCAGAGTGGTCAAGATTCAGTCTGGGTATCTGGAGGAGACACGAGCATGAGCGGAATCAGGAACGTGAAGGCACGGCAGATCATCGATTCACGGGGCAATCCCACGGTGGAAGTTGAAGTGCTTCTGGAGAGCGGGGCGCATGGTCGGGCGGCCGTGCCGTCAGGCGCCTCGACCGGTGAAAAGGAAGCCATCGAATTGCGGGATGGCGACAAGAAGCGTTGGATGGGAAAAGGCGTGTCCAAGGCGGTGGCGAATGTGAGCAAGACCATCGCTCCGCGCCTCATGGGGATGGAAGCCTTGGATCAGGCGGCTGTCGATCACGAAATGATCGCGCTGGATGGAACGAAGACCAAAGGCAAACTGGGTGCCAACGCCATCCTTGGCGTGTCTCTGGCGGTGGCCAAGGCCGCGGCCAACGAGACCGGTCAACCGCTCTATCGCTATCTTGGTGGAACGAACGCGCGGGTGTTGCCGGTGCCGCTCATGAACATTATCAACGGCGGCGCTCATGCGGATAACCGGCTCGATCTGCAGGAGTTTATGATCGTGCCGGTGGGTGCGTCCCGCTTCAGTGATGCGTTGCGGATGGCCACGGAAGTGTTTCATACGCTGAAGTCGCTCCTAAAGAAAAAAGGGCTCAATACGGCTGTCGGCGACGAGGGGGGATTCGCGCCTGATTTGCAATCGAACGAAGAGGCCCTCGCGCTGATTATGGAAGCGATTGAAGCAGCCGGGTATCGCCCCGGTCAGGATATCGCGCTGGCCTTAGACTGTGCAGCCAGCGAACTCTATGAAAAGGGACGGTATCGACTGGAGGCGGAAAAGAATCCTGAACGCTCCTCCGAGGAAATGGTGGCCTATTACGGCAAGTTGTTGGATCGTTATCCGATCCTCTCGATTGAAGACGGCTTGAGTGAACTGGATTGGAAGGGGTGGAAGATTCTGACGGAAAAACTCGGCAAGCGGGTGCAACTTGTGGGCGACGACATTTTCGTCACGAACGTCGAGATCTTTGCCAAGGGGATCGCGGAGGGCATCGGTAATTCGATCCTGATCAAGCTCAACCAGATCGGCACGTTGACGGAGACTCTGGATGCCATTGAACTCGCCAAGCGGTCCGGGTATACGGCCATCATCTCCCATCGATCGGGGGAAACGGAAGATACGACGATCGCGGATGTCGCGGTGGCGACGAACAGCGGATTGATCAAGACCGGGTCGTTGTCCAGGACGGATCGAGTCGCAAAATACAATCAACTGCTTCGCATTGAGGATGAATTGGGCGCGGCGGCCGTCTATCGAGGCCGTGCAGCGGTCCCATCGAGGGCCTAACCGTGATGATGATCAAGCCGAACCGGGGTCGCGACTGGTTGGATTGGCAACGGAAGCTCTGTTCCGCCGGCAAGTGGGTGGGGCTCGGAGCGCTGTTCCTCATGATGGGAACCCTGTTGTTCGGCGAGATGGGGATTTCGCGGTACTTGCATTTGCGTGACCATGCGGAGCAGCTTGATCAGGAGCTGGCCGAGCTTCAGCGGTTGAACGGTGAACTGCGCACGGATCTGGATCGTGTGCAATACGATCCGACTCGCATCGAAGAACTGGCTCGGGAGCGGTTAGGGTATGTGCGGAAAGGAGAAACGGTGTATCAATTGGCTCCGATTGGAGAGAAGGAACGGTTTCCCACGGTGAGGACACCATGAAGTTTGGAAGTGTGGCCATCATCGGACGGTCGAATGTCGGGAAATCGACGCTCCTCAATCGTCTGCTGAAAGAAAAAATCGCCATTGTCTCCGACAAGCCGCAGACCACCAGGACGCGGATTCTGGGTGTGGCGCATGTTGAGGGCGCTCAAATTGTGTTTCTCGATACGCCTGGGTTTCACGAACCGCATCACTTGTTGAATCGCCGCATGGTGCGCACGACACTGGACACCTTCGACGATGCCGATGTGCTGTATGTGGTGGTCGAAGCCACCGCTCAGCCAGGCCCTGGCGATCTCGCCGTCATCGAACATGTGAAGCAGGCGGTTGCCAAGCAGGCGCGGCCGGTGGTGCTAGTGATCAATAAAGTCGATCTGGTGAACAAGTCGCGGTTGTTGCCATTGATGGAGCAGTATCTGCGGATTTTCCCCTGGACGGAAATCGTTCCGGTCTCGGCGGAAACCGCGGACAATGTGGATCGCCTGTTGTCGGTGACGGTGTCGCTCCTGGCGGAAGGTGAGGCGACGTTTGGCGACGATGTGGTCACGGATCAATCGATGCGCACCCTCGCGGCGGAACTGATCCGGGAGAAAATTCTGCAGCAGACCTACGAAGAGGTGCCTCACTCGGTGGCGGTCGAGATCGAGGAGTTTATCGAGACCAAGAAATTGACCAAGATCGGCGCCGTGGTGCTGGTCGAGAAAGAGTCGCAGAAAGGCATTCTGATCGGCAAACACGGCGAACGTCTCAAGCTGGTGGGGACGGCGGCCCGGGAAGATATGGAACGCCTGTTCGGGACGAAGGTCTTTTTGAAGGTCTGGGTCAAAGTGCGCGAATCCTGGCGGGAAGACGAACAAACGCTTGCGGAGTTAGGTTATTAACGACCTCACCATCCAACCGCCCGAGCCTGCGCGACTTCCTGATCGGGAGCCGCTCGGGAAAGATGCGTCTCGTGACGCCGGCGGCGGACAGGCTAAGCCCGACGTGCGGCTGGTCTCCATTCAGCGGCTTCTGCGCCGTGGCGCCATCACCAATCTGGCCAAGATGCTGGCGCGCATGCATCCGGCGGATATTGCCAACGTCATCGACCATCTTTCCTCACTGAAAGAAAAACGAGAAATCTTCGAACTGGTGCGCGGAGACGTCAAGCGTGGGCAGGTGCTCAGCGAATTGGACGGCGAGAGCATCACGCTGGTGTTGTCCGATCTGCTGCCTTCCGATGCCGCCTGGTTGTTGAAAGACCTTGGTTCCGACGATATCGCCTACATTTTGAGTGTGATTCCGAACGATCGCGCCAAGGAGATCCTGGCGCTGATGCGGACGGAGGACTCCACTGAAATCGCCGACCTGCTGAAGTATCCCAAAGGCACGGCCGGCGGCATCATGACCACCGAGTTTTTCGCGCTCTTCGAGGATGCCACGGCGCAGGAAGCCATTCGTCGCTTGCAGCAGGCCACCGACGCGGAAATGGTGTTCTACATCTATGTAACGGACAAGGAGGACCGGCTTGTCGGTGTGTTATCGCTCCGCCAATTACTGACCGTCCCACCGGCGACTCCGTTAAAGAACATCATGACCCGGGATCTGATCAGCGTGGCCGTGGACATGGATCAGGAGGAGGTCTCGCGCCAGGTCGCGAGCTACAACCTGCTGGCCATTCCGGTGGTGGAGAAAGACGGCAAATTGGTCGGCATCATCACGGTAGACGACGTCGTCGATGTCATCCGTGAAGAAGCGACCGAAGACATGTTGAAAATGGCCGGCGCCATCGAAGAGGATGCGATGTTCAAGTCCTCCAGCATGGCCGCTGCTCGTGTGCGCCTGCCCTGGCTCTTTACCAATCTCGTCGGGAGCCTTCTGTCCGGCATGCTGTTGTGGATGTTCCGGTATACCATTCAGGAAGTGGTGGCCATCGTCAGTTTTATCCCCGTCATCGCGGCCATGGGGGGCAACGTCGGGTTACAGTCCTCCACGCTGATTATTCGAGGGCTCGCCACCGGCCTGGTGGAACTCACCGACGTGTGGAAGATTTTCTTTCGCGAAGCGAAGATTGCCTTTTTGATGGGCATTGCCTGTAGTCTGATGCTGACGGTGGTGGGCTGGCTGTGGCATCAGGTCTTTTTGGGCATGGTGGTCGGTGTGTCGCTCATTACGGCGTTCCTGGTCTCGACGAGTATGGCGACGGTGATGCCGATCGTCTTGAAGCGGATGGGCGTGGATCCTGCCGTCGCCGCCGGTCCGTTCGTGACGACGGCCAATGACATCACCGGCATTGCTATTTACCTCACGCTGGCGACGATCTTCCTCGAGCAAATTCGATAATGATGCGCGGTGGGTCTCCTCGTTTCCCTGTCATCCTTCACGCTGGGTGGTGAGATGCCGTTGGTGAAGACTGCTGCCATCGTGCTGCACAGCCGAAAGTGGGGTGAGGCCGACCGGATCGTCACGTTCTATACGATGCGTATAGGCAAGTTGCGCGGGGTCGCGCGCGGCGCGCGTCGGTTGAAGAGCCGTCTCGGCGGGATGATCGAGCCCTTTACCCTCTGCCAGCTGGATCTGTTTGAGAAGCCCGGCGATTCACTCTACCGGATTTCACAGGTCGCGCTGGATGAGCCGTTCGCCAAATTTCGAGACGATCTGACCCTCATGACCGCCGCGGGGCGCATGGTCAACCTTGTGAGTGCCGTCATGGCGGAAGGCGATCCGGAGCCGCGGGTATTTGAGATGTTGGAGTCGGGGTTACGCACGTTGTTGGAGAGTCGGGACGCGGCATGGACGACCTTATTGTTCCAGATTCGTCTGTTGGGGATGACGGGGTTCCGGCCGCAAACCGAGCAGTGTGCGACCTGCGGCCAAGTGCATCGAAGTCCGCTCCCGCAATTTTCACCCATGGCCGGGGGGATCGTGTGCGAGCGGTGCGCGAGCCGTCAGCCGTTTCGTTGTACGGCGTTGTCCCGCGGAAGCGTCGCATTTCTCCATCAAGCGTTGCATATGCAGCCGGCGCTCTTGAATCGGTTGCATGCGGCCGGCCAGGTGCGGACTGAAGTCGAGTCGGCCATAGAAAGTTATGTCACGGTGGTGGCGGGGCGACGGCTTCCGCCGGTCGATTTTTTGACCAGTGGAAGCCCTGCGTAAAAAGGCATCCGGTTTGCGTGTTGCAGGTGTTTTCGGATTTCTAGTAAGGGAGTGTTGCCTGTTATGACTGAGACGGTGTTTGAACCGACCGACATGGAATGGGTGGCGAAGGGTGTCTTGAGCATCACGTGGAGTGACGGGCACAAGGCGCTCTATCCTGTCCGTTATCTCCGGCAGCATTGCCCGTGCGCCGCCTGTACGGATGAGTGGACGGGAGAGCTTCGGCTGAAACCGGATGACGTGCCGATGGTGATGATGTTGCAGGATGTGCAGCCGGTGGGACGGTATGCGTTCCAATTTACATGGAGTGACGGGCACGATACGGGGATCTATTCCTATACGTTTCTTCGGCGGATGTGCCAGTGCGATGTGTGCCAGCCGGTGAAACCTGTGGAGCCGCGGTCCAGACGGTTGCTCTGATCGGTCGGACGCAGGTGTATGACGGAACGGGAGGTCTACTCAGATGACACAAGCGCGAATCATTGCTGTGGGATGGTGGTGGCTTGTCGCTATCCTCTCGGCGGGCTGTTCGAGTCTTCCTTCGTTGGATCAGCAAAAACAGCTGGTTCAGCAGGGGGACTATCGAATCCATCAGCTGACCCCGAGAGCTTTCCTTGAAACCTGGGGGGAACCGACCTATACCCATCAGCAGTTCACGCATTTCTTCGGGATGCAGGACGGGCAACTGATTCCTCAGTCGCGCATGGCGCTCGGAGAGTCTCCGCAGGGGTGGGAGACGGGGCTTGCCGCGGGCGATGCGTTATTCCTGGCCTATGCCGATCGTGGCCAGTATCTGGTGTTTCTCGATGAGGCGCTTGTGTACCATGAGGCGATGACGCCCGAGAAGGTTCATGCTGTCGGCAAGACCTGGAAGTACGAATCTCAGTTCAAGACGCGACTCGAATTATCCCCGGCCATGAAGTAAGTGGTGGCGGCTCCTCCTATGATGGCTCCTCCTTCCAATCATCGTCCCCTGAAGATCTGTATGGTGTCCTCCGAGGTCGTACCCTTTGCGAAGACGGGCGGACTCGCCGATGTGGTCGGAGCCCTCGCGACTGAGTTTGCCAGGTTGGGGCACGATGTCTGCGTTCTACTGCCGGCCTATCGACAGGTCGATGCGCTGGGCGATCAGGTGGTCGACTATGCCCGGTTGGCGGTGCCGACCGCGCAGGGGCTGGTAGAGGCGCGTATCCAAGAGCGCACCGGCCCGCATTCGCATGTGACAGGTTCTGGACGCCTGCGAGTGTTGACTGTTCGCCACGATGCGTTCTTTTCCCGCTCAGGTCTCTACCAGGAGGCCGGTCACGACTATCCCGACAATCTCGAGCGGTTCGCATTTTTTTGTCGGGCCGTCATGGAATTGTTGGTGCACTTCGGTGAAAAGGACGGCTGGCAGGTGGATCTGCTGCATGTGCATGATTGGCAAGCCGCCCTGTGTGCAGTCTACTTGCGGACGCTCTATCAAGCGAAGTCCGCCCTCAGCAATATCCGTAGCGTGCTGACCATCCATAATCTGGGATATCAGGGATTATTTCCGGCTGAACATTTTTCCCTCACCGGCCTGCCTGCCCAGCTGTTTACCCCCGCTGCGCTTGAGTTTTACGGGAAACTGAATCTCTTAAAAGGAGGGCTTGTCTTCGCCGATCTGCTCACCACAGTAAGTCCCACGTACAGTGAAGAGATTCAGACGCCAGAATATGGTTGTGGGCTGGAAGGGGTGATCAGCGGGCGGAAGGACGTGCTGCACGGAATCGTGAATGGCATTGATGCTGAGATCTGGAATCCCGCCAAGGATCCCCACCTGCCGACCCAGTATTCTCTGTCCGATATGTCCGGAAAGGCGCGATCCAAGAAAGGGCTTCAGCGTGAACTGAAGCTTCGTACCGACAAGGGGCCGCTTGTCGGGGTGATTGCGAGACTGACCGGTCAGAAGGGTATCGATCTCGTGATCGATATTATTCCGGAACTGATGGAACTCGATGTGCAGGTCGTGATTCTCGGGACCGGAGATGTGAAGTATGAGCAGCTGGTGCGTGAGTTGGCGGAACGGTATCCTGGGCGACTCGCGGTGCGCAACGTCTTTGACGAAGGGCTGGCCCATCGGATTGAAGCCGGCGCGGATATGTTTCTCATGCCGTCCCGTTATGAGCCTTGCGGCCTCAGTCAGTTATACAGCCTTCGCTATGGTACTGTTCCTATCGTGAGGAAGACCGGAGGGTTGGCCGACACTGTGGTCAACTATACACCGAGCGCTTTCAAGGGATCGCGTGTCACCGGTTTCAGCTTTACGGATACCAGCGCGGACTCGCTTTTGACCTGTCTCTTGCTTGCATTGTCGATCTACCGGAAAAAGGCGGATTGGCACCGCATCGTCAGGGCGGGCATGGAGCAAGATTTGTCGTGGGCTCGATCAGCCGAGATCTATCTGCGGTTATTTCAGGAGCTGCTTGAAGGGAAAGCGCCGCAGCGGAAGTAGGGCTCACCTGCGCGAAGCGTAGAGACTACCGGAGAGCGGCCTGGAGTGTGAGGTCGAGGTACGACAGCCGTTCTCGAGCTTGCGAGGTGTAGTAAGAATAGTCGGATTGTGTCTGGTTTTCTAGCACCAGCCTGAACTCATTTCTTGCCAGATCATGTTCTCCGACTGACACGGCCAGATTCCCAGCATGCAGGCTACAGGCAGCGGCCATGGCATGAACGTCCACCGCCAGTCTCGAGGCCGGCTGGGTCACCATGCTCTTCAGCTTGGTCGGGAGGAAGTTTTCGAGTGGTGCGCGGAAAGCCTGGGCCTGACTGACTTCGCGTAATTTGTGTGAATCGAGCAGGGCCGATTGGGTTTGATCCGAGGACAGACAATGTGTGTAGGTGCTCCACACATCCATAAATCGGACATTATCGTATCGAACCGAGGTGGTCGCAGGGTTGGATTGGCAACCAACGACCGACAGGGCAGCAACCAGAATGGCGAGGATGCCGACTCTGATGTCTCGTCTATCGCTCATGTGCCGCCTCCTCCAATTCGTGTCTCTTTGTCGAGACAACCAACGTAGTGAGCAAGTGTCGGGCCACGGTTTGCAATCGTAACAAATTGAAATAATTGACCTTAAATTCGTATTTTGAAGTCGTTCCTGTCTCAATAATATGTCACTGTGTTGAATAGAACACGGAAGATGAGAGCCGGATAGGGATCTTGAATGGCTAAACGGTGGTCGCATCGTGCCTTCCCTGGCGGTCGACCTAGCCGTCGAGATTGCGCGGATCGCTTTGTGGCGTGATGGGTAGTGTCTGGTGTAGCTGAGTATTCAGGACTGGTTGGCGTTATCCTGCGATGTTCTCGGTGGTACCTCGCAAATTGGGTGATAGAGAACTTCTCCATGACCGAGTCCGTGCTCGGCCATCGCTCGCAGGACGACGGATGCGAGATGGTATTCCTGTGACGATGCGGTGGCGGCAGTGCCCGTCACTGGGCTACTATTCTGCAACTGGGCGGCGGATGTAGCGAAGTGGGGCATCAGTGGTAGCTAAAGATGAAGGAGCCCATTGTTGGGTGAATGCCCCTCACATGGTTCGGGTAGAGTGCTGGCGGTTGTGGCTCTAGCGAATTTTGTGCGTGGCTGATATTGTCGGGAACTCGTGGTGTGCATGTCCTCTGCCGTGTGTCTGGTCATGTAACCCGGCGGCACGCGTTGCTTCAAGCAGCTGGTTCCGCAGATGGGGCGGTTGTTGCAATCCGACTGCCTGACCGTTTTGACATCTATCCCAGCAGTCAAACCGTATCGAGTGCCATCCTTTTGGTGAAAGGTTCCTCCGCTCATGAATGCGAGCCAAGCGTTGACCAAGACACGTCAATTCAGAAACCTGCTCCTCTCTGAACAACTGCAGTTCATCTGCGAAGCCCACAACGGACTCAGCGCGAAAATCGTCCAAGAGGCCGGGTTCCCCGGTATTTGGGCCAGCGGGCTCTCTATTTCGGCTCAGTTCGGCGTACGTGACAACAATGAGGCCAGCTGGACCCAGGTGCTTGAAGACTTGGAATTCATGTCCGATGCCACCCGCATTCCGATCCTCCTTGACGGTGACACGGGGTACGGCAATTTCAACAACATGCAGCGGCTCATTCGCAAACTCGAACAGCGCAACATCGCCGCGGTGTGCATCGAAGATAAGCTGTTCCCCAAGACCAACAGTTTTCTCAAGGGCGATGCGCAGCCGCTCGCCGATATGCAGGAATTTTGCGGCAAAATTAAAGCTGGGAAAGATGCGCAGACCGACCCGGATTTTTGCCTGATTGCCAGGGTTGAGGCCTTTATCTGCGGGTGGGGGCTGGCGGAGGCGCTGCGGCGTGCGGAGGCCTATCATCAGGCGGGCGCGGACGGCATTCTCATTCATAGCGCGCTCTCGGTGCCGGATGAGATCCTCGCGTTCAAGCGGGAATGGGGCAATCGTTGTCCGGTGGTGATTGTGCCCACGAAATACTATGCGACGCCGACGGATGTGTTTCGGCAGCATGGTTTTTCGATGGTGATCTGGGCAAATCATATGCTGCGTGCGGCCGTGGCCAGCATGCAGAAAACCGCGCGCGCGTTGAAGGAGAGTGAGCATCTCCTCTCCATTGAGGATAAGGTCGCGCCGGTCTCCGAAATATTTCGGCTGCAGAATGCCGCGGAGTTGCTGGAGGCGGAAGAACGTTATCTGCCCCGAGGTGCCGAGGGCACCTCAGCGGTAGTATTGGCCGCTTCCCGGGGAGAGGAATTGGGGGAGCTGACCGAGGACCAACCCAAGACCATGGTGAAAGTGCAGGGCGTTCCCATCCTGAGCCACATCGTCGATGCGTATAATGCCGTCGGGATTAAAGATATTTTAGTCGTCCGTGGCTATAAGAAAGAGGCGGTGAACCTCCCCAACTTGACGTATATCGACAATCTCGAATTTGCTGAGACCGGCGAGTTGGCCTCCTTGTCCCAGGCTTTGCAATCCAGAAAAGGGCGTTTCCAGCCGACGATCGTTTCCTATGGAGATGTATTGTTCAATAAATATATTCCGCAGGCGTTGTGCCAGGAGCAGGATGACTGCGTGATTTTCGTCGACAGCAACTGGAGGGATCAGAGCAGTTATGCCCGCTTGGGCGGTTTTGCCGAATGCTCCATTCCGAATTCGCGGAAAGCCTTCAATGCCAAAATCCATCTCAAGCAATTGGGGAAGACCCTTCCCGAAGAGTCGATCCATGGAGTCTGGATGGGGTTTCTTAAGCTCTCTTCCAGCGCGGCCAGCCAGGTCAATGATCTCCTGTTGGACATGCTTGCCGATCCAGCGAATCGAAGGGCCGGCATTCCGCAATTAGTGCAGGCACTTCTGAAACAGGACGTCCCGGTTCGTGTGTTGTATACGGTCGGTCATTGGTTGGATGTCAACAGCCTGGAGGATGTTGTCCAGGCTGGGAATTTCTGAGTTTCCACCCAAGTAGATTCGGTTAGGTGGTTATGGCCGGATGAAAAATCCTGTCTGCAGTAGAAGCACAGGTGAGGTCCAGCTACACGAGGCGTCCGCTTCAGGAGATACGACGGCATGATTGATCCGCAGGATTTTATTAAGCACCTTCAGGCCAATGGGGTGGAGTTTTTCACTGGGGTACCTGATTCTCTGTTGAAGGAGTTCTGTGCCTGCCTTGAACATCTGCCTCGTGCCGGTCACCACATCATCGGTGCTAACGAAGGGGGTGCTGTGGCGCTGGCACTCGGGTACCATCTCGCAACGCGGAAGGTTCCGCTGGTCTATCTGCAGAATTCCGGGTTGGGAAACATCATCAATCCTCTTTTGTCGTTGGCCGACCCCGAAGTGTATTCGGTTCCTCTCTTGCTTGTGATCGGGTGGCGAGGAGAGCCAGGTGTCCATGATGAACCGCAACACAAGAAGCAGGGGCGGGTGATGCTCTCCATGCTCGAAGCGATGGAAATTCCCCATTCCATTTTGGGGCCTGAGTTAGTTGATCCGCAGGCAGCGCTGGCGGATGCCCTGGCTCATGTTCGAAAGATGAGCGCACCGTATGCGCTCGTCATCAAGAAAGGGACTTTTAAACCGTTTGCTGTACCCAAGGTTGAGAAAACAGAGTTTCCGCTCTCACGGGAAGAGGCGATTCAGCAGGTGATCGAATCGTTGGGCGAACGCGATGTGCTCATTTCTACGACCGGCATGCCATCGCGTGAAGTATATGAGTATAGGAGCAAGCGGGGGGAAGGCCATCAGCGGGATTTCTTAACCGTGGGAGGGATGGGGCACGCTTCCCAAATTGCCCTGGGAATTGCGCTCCAAAAACCGGGACGTCCCGTCTATTGTCTTGATGGAGATGGCGCTCTGCTCATGCACATGGGGGCTCTTGCTATCACTGGCGCTCTCAAACCCCGCAATTTTAAGCATATCATTGTGAACAATGGGGCTCACGATTCGGTAGGCGGGCAGCCGACTGTGGCCTTTGATGTCGATGTTCCGGGCATTGCCCATGCTAGCGGCTACGAATCGGTATTTTGTGCTCAAACTAAGCAGGAACTTCAGTCCCGTCTGGCAGAGTTACAGCGTTCAAGTGGTCCGAGCTTGTTGGAGGTCCGAGTACGCTGTGGTGCCAGGAAGGATATCGGGCGCCCGGTAACAACTCCAAGTCAGAACAAGAATGCGTTCATGGATTTTGTCGAGAATTGAGGCGTGGGGTGGTTCGCTCGAGCGTTTTGTGCAGGATGGTAGTTTGGGCGAAGCTCAGTCTAGTAAGTGAGCGTCAGGTCTGTGGCTGGCTCCGATTGAAATCCATAATCTTATTCTCGCAGGATGACAACTAGAATGCTAAGATCGGAACACTTGGACTAGAACTCCTGTCCGAGTCGTTGAATTTGTCTTTCGCATAATGTGTTTGATGTGTTCCTTCACTGTCTGCTCGGTGATCTTCAGCGCGTTGGCGATTTCCTTATTGGTCCATCCCTTCGCCAGATTTTCGACCACTGATTGTTCTCTGTTTGTGAGCTGAAACCGTTCCTTGGCTTGATCGGTATTAAGTTGCTGCCGGCGGCCAAGTTCTTCTAGTGTTATGACAAGGCGGGCATACTGGATGCCACCTCGATCGGGTAAGCCAAATCCTCGAAGGAGGACGGGCTGATTTGGGTTTCCTGCGATTCGTTTGACCTCAAATTGTTCCCAGTCCTTTGCCTCGGTGCGAACTTGGAGTGCTTTCAGAACTTCGGTGCAGAGTTCGGTCAAGGCAGCGGGAAGCACCCCCTGGGCGGACTTTGCAGGTGCGCCACCGTTTTCAGCCATATTGATGAGCTTGGACAGCTCAGCGGCTTGTCGATTCATATGCAGCAGTTGCATGGAGGAGGATAAAACGACGATCCCGGCACCTGCACGTTGGTCAGCCAGGTTATCTGCAGGTTCCTGAGAGTGAGCAGCGTTTTGAGCCACGGTTATACTCCGTATGGTCCTTAATCTCTCTAGACAATCAGGCTATTTCTGATAACCTAAAGCATGTGTCTGTTACTAGTAATGCTACATAATACTTTCGAGGTAGTCAAATTATACTTGTGGGGGATTTATCCGTACGTCATTGGTATTGTTCGTTGGCGCTCGTACTTCTATACTGCAAAAGCAGAGGCAATTATCGTTGGTTAGGGCAGCTAGCATGAGATGAACTGGTAAATGACTTCGGTAGCCGTTGTTCAATGGGCGTGCCGGATCTGTCCATCAACCGTAAATTGCTTAGTTATTAATGGTATAGGCTATGGTGGGTTCCAGCCAGGCGCTTTGTAAAGTTTTGTGCGGTAATGAGGTTTCTGGAGATGCGTGATCTAAGCAGTCAAAATGGGCCTGTAGCCCAGGACGGATGGGACTGGCCCACAATTGCGGCCAGCGAGAAGCACGCCGAGCGGCTAGCGCTCCTCCGTCCAATTCCTTATGAAATGTCCCTACCGAATCATGAAAGTGGTCAAAACGGACCCAGCGTGTTCCACGGACGGGCGCTCTCATTGAACATAAGCAGTGGTGGGATGTTGATCCTCATGGCTCAGGCGCCACTGCTTGATCAGGTCATCAAGGTACATGTTCCGACCCCTGTTGCGCTGGCCGAGACCCCAACACTTGCGGAAGTGCGCTGGATTAGAAAAGTCCCCTTTTCAGCGTCGGGAAGTGAGGCATCCTTTTTCGTGGGTTTGAAGTTTTTGTTCTCGGCGGGAAGGTAGATGCTAGGCAGTTGTTGCAAGTGGCCAGCTGGAATTTCTTCAGGAGAATAAGTCATGAATGGTAAGGCCTTATTGAGCGGGATTATCCTTGTGGGAAATGTGATCGGTGTGGCGCATGCCGGACAATTTGACCAGGTGCCCAAGCCGACGTTAGTAGCGGGACCGTCTCCAGGGGCAAGTTCGTCTGGGGTCCGCCACGGAGGCGAAGGGGCAGAAAAATCATCCCTTACGGTGACCCCGGATTATATTATGGGCCCAGAAGATGTGTTAGAGATTACAGTCTGGAAAAATGCTGATCTTTCCAAGCAAGTTCAAGTTCGACCTGATGGAAGGATTTCGCTTCCGCTCATTGGCGATGTCTCAGCAGTGGGACGAACTGCGGCTCAGCTGACCGAAGAGATTTCTGCTCGACTGAAGTCTTACATGGAAAACCCGACAGTTTCGATCTTGGTTCGAGAGGTAAATAGTTATCAAATTTATGTTCTTGGTGAGGTAAATGCACCTGGTAAGTACCCTTTAAAAAGCAAAACAACCTTGCTGCAAGCGATTACGATCGCGCATGGTTTTACGCAAGTGGCTGCGCGCAACAAGATTGTGGTATTTCGATTCGGGAAAGACGGCGAGGGGCTGAACAAGATTAAGGCGAGTTACGACGATATTGTACTGAGAGATGGATCCGATCAAAACATAGAGCTAAAGCCCGGAGATCAAATTGTCGTGCCTTCTGAAACGATGGTGGTGTTGCCGTCAAGGTAGAGCCTCGTCGGTCGAATTTACGGGTGACATTTCGCTGAAGCGAGCCAAAGGAGTGGGGAAATTGAAAACTTTCGGTTGCAGATGGTTGCGAGGGGGGGTATGTATTGTTTTCAGCCTGCTTCTACCTCTCCCAGGGTGCTGGATCGGGAATGAACAAATCGACTTTAATGTCACCTATATCCCACCGAATGAGTTCTTGTTGGGACCGGAGGACGTTCTTGTTGTAAATATTTGGCGAAATCAAGAGCTGTCCCGAGAAGTCATTATTCGTCCTGATGGGAAAATCTCCATGCCTTTAATTGGCGATGTTCAGGCCGCAGGAATGACATCCAATGTTTTGGCGAAGAGAATCGCAGATGGGTTGGCTGAGTTTATGTCCAATCCGACAGTGTCGGTGCAAGTCAAAGAGGTCAATAGTTATTATGTGTACGTTCTCGGCGAAGTATCAAAGCCGGGTAAGGTGCCGCTAAAGTCGTATGCAACGGTTTTACAAGGCATCTCGTTGGCCGGAGGTTTCACAACGTTTGCCTCGAGAAATAAAATCCATGTGCTTCGGGTTGTTCCCAATGGTCAAGGGCAGCCGAAACAGGTTCAAATTCCTGTTCCCTATGAAGACATTATTCAAGGTAAAAACTCGGAGGGAAATTTCTTCCTCAAGGCGGGTGATGTCATTGTTGTGCCGTGACCAGTGCTTGAAGATAGGTTGGTTGTGTTACGGCGTTTTTGCCCTGGTGTCGTGTTGGACTATATCCGACTCTGCCGCGCAACAGATACGCGTGGTGCCGTCAATCTCGGTTATCGAGCAGTACGACAGTAACGTATTTTTCACACCGAAGTCGTTATTGGCACCAGGTACAAAAGTCGATGATTTTATCACTGTAGTTACTCCTCAGCTAAATTTTATGCAGAGTAACTCACTGGTGAAAACAAATCTGTCAGTTGGCGCGGTTGTTCAGAAATTCGTAAATAACTCAGCCCTGGACAACGTCGGATTCAATGCGAGTACGGGAATTGATCTCTCCCAAGCTGTGAATAGGATTTTGCCACGAATGCGAGGGGCTCGGATCTTTGGAACATACATGTATACCCCTTCGGCCCCTGCATTCGGTGCTTTCGGAGGAGGAGGGTTTGGTGCCGGAGGGGTCGGGATTGCAGGGCCGATTGACTCGGGACTGCTCACTCAGCGAATTAGAACCACTATGTTCAACGCTGGGTTTGCAAACTCTTACTCCCTTTCGCCGACTACAGATTTTCAAACTACCTACACCTATTCTCAGATTAGTTTCGGTGGGTCATTCACCCCATCTACGACAGTGTCCGGGCAAGCCCAGAACACGGTGTTCGATACCACGACCCATTCCATTTCAGCAGGGCCGACGTCACGGATTTCCGCTATCGACACCTTGACCGTGAAGTATACGTTTGTGCAAATGTCTCAAGCCCAATTTGGCGACTATGCGACTCATGGTGGGACACTTGGCTGGGGGAGAGCGTGGACCAAGGAGCTGAGTTCCTCGCTTAACGGGGGGCTGACCCTCGTTGAGCCTATCCCGGACCTCTCTACTACCGGAGGTCAGCGAAGAATCCCCGCCACAATGTTTCCGACGGGGGGTTTTAGCGTAACGTATGCCTCAGGCTCTTCTTTTCTTAGGAAGTTAGGCAGTGAAATTCAAGAGGCGACTGGAACGAGTGGTGCCGGTTCTGTAGGAGGTGGAGGTTTTCTTCCACTTCTTGCTGGAATGAATATGCCCGGTGGAATTGCGGCTCCCGGGTCTTATCGAGTCACCCTTATGTATAACCTCGGCGTGTTTCCAAGCTTTGTTCAATCTGCCGGGCCTATATATACGCATACAATCTTATTGGGTGGTACCGCTGGAATCACTGATAGGCTGAGTGCTCAGGCGCTTTTCAACTATGCCCGAAGCAGTTACACATCTGAGGCCATTGGTACGACGTTCAGCACCTATGGAACGACTGTATCCCTCAATTACCTCATCACACCCATGTTGACTGCCAGACTAAGTCACCAGTGGCTCAAGTTTGATAATCAAACGAGTGGTGTGAGTGCTGCCGATTTCGGTTTTGCAAAACAAGTAGTTCTGCTTGGTTTCACATACGCGTATTCACCACGAGGAGATTTTTTCCGGTCTGGTGCCTTCTGGGAAGGTCCCTCCGGTGCCTCCTCGTCTGCTGAGTCAGGAGTGAGTAAATCTGGATCAGGAGGAGTGGATACAAAGAAATGAACACGCGCACATTGTCTCCAGAGGATTATTGGCGAGCGGTTGTCAGCAGAAAGTGGTTTGTTATTTCTGCAATCTTGGTCTCGCTAAGTATTGCTGGTGTGGTATGTGCGCTCATGCCGAAGATTTATCAGTCAGCGACCAAAATGTGGTTTGAGGGTGCGAAGATCGAAGAGTCCATTGTGAGCGGGCCTACTCCAGCTGGAAGCGGCTATTCCCCTACACTGGATGATCGCGTCATGGAAGTGCGACAGTTTGTGATGGGGAGAAAAACTCTTGGGCAAATTGCGGGAGAGTTTGGGCTTTTTGGATACGAAAAAGATCATCCGGATGCTTCAGAATCAGAGAATGCCATCAGAGCCATGCGAGGATCGATTAAGGTTGAGCCTACCAAGGATAAGCTATTTATCACACTCTCGTTCTCAAACGAGGATCCCATTATAGCTAGGGATGTTACGACAAGACTCAGCGATTTGTTCATCGAGGAGACGCTGAAAGACCGGGAGCGAGGGGTTGAGGCGGCGGAGGATTTTCTTGGATTGGAGTTGAAACATGCAAAGGCAGAACTCGAAGTAAAAGAGAAAATAATTTCGGAGTTCAAACAGCAACATCTCGGGGAATTGCCACAGCAAATAGACGCTAATCTTCGGAAGCTTGATCGGCTTCAGGACGATATGCGCTCGCAAAGTGAGCAGGCTCAGAATCTGGCCAATCGATTGGCCCAAATCGACAAATCAATTAAAGATTACGAGGAGACTGGAGAAATCAGTAGTGATTCGCCGGTCGGCGGTTCCAGCAAGCGCAATAAGGATCCACGCCTTGGGAGAATTAAGGAATTGGAGCGGCGCTTAGTGGAGCTGTCCTCCATATATAAAGAGACCTATCCCGATCTGGTACAAGTTAAGGAGGAGATTAAGAAACTCCGAGAGATGACTTCAGCTCAGTATCGCGATTTGTTGCCTGATAGCGAGGGCGTTGAAGAACCGGCTGTTGGAAAAAAGTCTAAGCGCAAGGCGATGGATCCATACCATGCTGAGCTTCTCAAGCAGCGTGAGGAGATCGTTCTTGAGTTGGATGCAGTAAAACGCCACCAGACACATATTTCTAGTGAAATTTCTCAGTATGAACGGAGGGTGGAACATACCCCAGAGCGGGAACAGAAACTAAAGACACTTGAACGGGACTATGAAAACCTTCAAAAGAATTATCAATCGCTTCTGGACAAGAAACTCAGTGCCGGTATGCAGAAGAGTTTGGCCCAAGGACGCAAGGGAGCCAAGTTTAGCATCGTAGATCCGGCCTATACCCCAGTCGTTCCTGTTGTGCCCAACATTCCGTTGATTATGGCGGCAGGACTTGTCCTGGGCTGCGCGTTAGGTTTTGGCGGTGCCGTCGGTCTTGAGCTTATGGGACGAGGATTCCGGTCTGCGGAAGAGGTCGAGCTGACTTTGGGCCTTCCGGTGATTGCGTCAATTCCACTGTACGAAAGTGCGTTCGGCGGATCAATGCAAACCGTGCGGGCACTTTCTGGCAAAAGCCGAAATGCTGCGGTGTTGTTACCGCGTTATGGAAAACAGGGTGAAAGTCTGGAGATTTCTGGAGGCCTTCCTGTTGCATCTGTCAGCAAGTCCAGAGGTGCCAATGGGAAACTAAATGACCCAACTCCTGGTCTGGAGTTGGTCTCAATGTGGCGACCGCTTTCATTTGTGGCGGAGCAATATCGTGTTGCGGCCACCCGGCTTGAGTTGATGACAGGGGATCGAAAGAGTACGGCGATAGTTGTGACCAGTGCTGTCATGGGAGAGGGAAAGTCCTCTACGGCCCTTAATTTGGGCTACGTGCTGGCGAAAGACCTTGATCGTAGAACCATAGTGATCGATTGCGATCTCAAGCGGCCTATGCAACATATCTATGCAGGAGTCTGGCAGCAACCGGGCCTGGCTGAGGTTCTGCGTGGCACCAAGGTGGTCGAAGATTGCTTGCAGAGACTTGGGGAGGCGGGCCCATGGATTCTTACCGCAGGGGCGGTCGGAGATAACCCGTTGGCCTTATCGAAAATGCATCAGTTGGCTGATCTGATTGCTGAACTGAAAGAAAAATTTGATTACGTGATCATTGATGCTCCGCCGGTGTTGCCACTTGCTGACATGCAGGTGTTGGCAAGCATGGGAGATCTTCTCGCCTATGTGGTGAAGGCGAGCATGACTGGTCGCGATGTTGTACAAAAGGCATTGAGGGTCATCGGTGATACCGCCAATGTGGGGATTATCTTGAATGGCTTAGATGCACATACCACTCCCTACTATATGCAACAGGAGTATTACCGCGAAGCTCACCATGAACAGCTCAAGTAAGTCCGAACAGGAGATAGGCCTAGAGCCTGTGGTCACTCAACCACCACTGGTTTCAGTGTCGGTTAGCTTTCCTAAATTCACGCGGCGAGTGTTGATTCTAGGTGTTGGGCCTCTTGCTCGAGATCTCTGTCAGACCCTTCTGTCTAAACGAACCGGTTTTACCGAGGTAGTGGGGTTTCTTGATAAGGATGCGAGTAGGGTTGGTGAGCGGTTGGTAAATCCGAGCATCATCGGTACCTACGATCAACTATTTGAGATTGCGGAGCGATATCAAGTTCATACCGTGGCCGTGTGTTTGGAAGATCGTCGCGCGGTTCTGCCCGTTCAAACGCTATTGGACATGAAGGCCATGGGGCGTGATGTTGTTGATGGCCACTATCTGTATGAGGAAGAATCGGGCCGCCTTTCGATTGACCATCTCAAGCCGAGTGCACTCATTTTTTCGACTGGGTTCCGTCGTCGATTAGTCACGATGCTCTTGAAGCGGTGCCTGGATGTTTTGGTGGCAATCGTAGGAATAGTCGCACTGGTGCCGCTGGTATTGCTTCTCTCTATCCTTATCAAGCTAGACTCATCCGGTCCTGTTTTCTACCGGCAAATGCGAGTTGGGCTTCGCGGCCGCCCTTACATGATCTGGAAGTTCAGGTCCATGCGACAGGATGCTGAACAAAGCGGGGCGAGATGGGCCACAAGTGAAGATCCCAGGGTATCCAGAGTTGGTCGATGGATTCGGAAGTGGAGGTTAGATGAACTGCCTCAACTGATCAATGTGATGAGAGGCGAGATGAGTTTGGTTGGCCCAAGACCAGAGCGCCCGGTGTTTGTGCAGGAACTCAGAAACACCATACCTTATTACGATCTGAGGCATACCGTTCGTCCAGGAATCACAGGGTGGGCACAAACCCGTTTTCGGTATGGTGCATCGAAGGAAGACTCGCACGTCAAGCTTCAATATGACCTCTTCTATGTGAAGAATTTGTCACTGGCGTTGGATTTGCGAATTGTTGTTCATACAGTGAAAGTAATGTTGATGGGTGAGGGGGCACGGTAGGGGGCGCAAATGCCTGATGCAATTCCTAGACATTGTTTGTCATTTGACGTCGAGGAGCATTTTCAGGTTTCGGCATTTGAAACCCCCATGCGAAGAAGGCACTGGGGGCAATTCGAGAGTCGCGTCGAAGACAATACTGAGAGACTGCTTGGATTGCTGGAAAATAGAGGCGTTCGCGCAACCTTTTTTATTCTAGGGTGGGTGGCAGAGCGGTATCCTTCGCTAGTTCGCCGTATTGCATCCGGCGGACACGAAGTGGCTTCACATGGGTATGCCCATGAACTCATAACAAGCCAAACTCCTAGTACTTTTCGCGAGGATATTCGTAAGGCCAAGGGTATCTTAGAGAATATTCTTTCTCAGCCTATGCTTGGCTATCGCGCACCGAGCTTTTCCATCACCAAAGATACGATGTGGGCGACTCAGATTCTGGTTGAAGAGGGCTATGTCTACGATTCCAGTATTTTCCCGGTACTCCATGATCGCTACGGTGTGCCCTCTGCAAACCCGGAGGCGCATCAACTGTTGACCGCATCAGGTCTCCTATGGGAGGTGCCCCCCTCAACGGTTAAGTGCTTGGGGGTGCGGCTACCCGTTGCTGGGGGTGGGTATTTTCGGTTGTATCCGTATGCACTGTTGCGTGCGCTCCTTCGCAAGTTGGAAGCCGAGGGGGCTTCACTAGTGATGTATATGCATCCGTGGGAATTCGACCCGGATCAGCCAAGAATGGAGGGTTCATTGGTGTCGCGAATGCGACACTACTTGAATCTTGACAAGACCGAAATCCGAATGCGGGAACTCTTGCAAGATTTCTCTTTTGCTCCAATTCGAGAAGTCTTTCCCCAAATTGAACAAATGCACAGTGCGCGGCTGGTTTCTCAGGTTTCGGGAGTGTAAGTGCATTCTCGGAAAAGTCCATCAGCGGCATTACCCAGTTAATATCCTTCTCAGGGCAATTTACCCAGACTACACTGACGCTTTCTTGCTCGCGATTAGATTGTTCCTACTTATATCGACAAAACTCAAACTGTGCTAACGTTCAGTAATCGCATCGTGGATCGACTTCCCGCTTATTGGGGCGCATTGGGAGAGTGGTATCAGCAGCTCCCGTCCCAAGTCGTTTCTCTCACATGCGTAAGCGCGGGCGCTGATAGTTCAACAGAATGGTTCTCCGCCTCTCGAGAAGCGTATTTGCTTGCCTCCATTGAGTGTGCACTATTCTTCGATCGTAAACAGTGAATTTGATTAGGATAGAAATCATTTCCTGCCGGCTGTGCTACTCTTGTGGTGTGGACCCGTCAGCATTCGTTGACACTCTCTGCATAGGCAGACCCAGGAAAAGAAGTGGATTCCGGTCATTTGCTCGAGAATGAGTGGAGAGGTAGTTGCGCCGGAATATTCGTCTCGGGTGGCGGAATCCAATAGCTAGGTATCACGATGGAATCTACTGTAGAGCAAGAAAGCATGGCCGTGCTGGTAATAGAACCCCGCACGGGTTATGTCCAGGTGGGATGGCGTGAATTGTGGGCTGCACGGGAATTGTTGTACTTTCTCGCATGGCGGGATCTCAAAACCCGCTATGCTCAGACCGCTATTGGGGCTGGCTGGGCCCTCATGCAGCCTTTGCTCAGCACGCTGATCTTCACCCTTGTATTCAGCTACTTGGCAAAAGTGCCTTCGGATGGACTGCCTTATCCACTCTTCGCATTCGCTGCCCTTCTGCCATGGTCCCTGTTTGCGAGGAGCCTGGAACGCAGCACATTGAGCGTGGTGACCGAAGGCGGCCTGATTAAGAAAGTCTACTTTCCACGGCTGATCATTCCAATCGCCGCCACCTTCATTAATCTCGTTGATTTTACTGTCGGGCTGCTGATTCTTATAGGAATGATGACGTGGTATCAGGTGCTTCCCCAGTGGACGGTTCTGTTTCTACCTCTGTTCGTTATCGTCGCGCTGCTTACTGCATTGTCGGTAAGTCTGTGGCTGTCGGCTCTCAATGTGAAATATCGCGATGTGGCTTCGGTCGTCCCATTGATGACGCAGTTGTGGATGTTCGCCTCTCCGGTACTCTACCCGGCATCTCTGGTACCCGAGTCGCTCCGGTGGTACTACGGTTTAAATCCTATGGCAGGTGTGATTGAGGGATTTCGGTGGGCGCTACTAGGCAAGTCGGCTCCCGACTGGACTATGGTGGCGGTGAGTTTGGGTGTTGTGGGCTTCTTGCTGATCGGGGGTGTCATGTTTTTTCGGAGGGTGGAGCGAACCTTCGCCGATCTGATTTAGATGAGCAACACCGCTGTCAGCGTTACCGGTCTCTCCAAGTGCTATCGCCTGGGGACGACGCATGCTCAAGACGGCTCTCTGGCCGGAGCCTTGACGCGTGGACTCCGCCGCCTCATCGGTGGACAGCCGGCATCCCCCCAGACCCATGACACCCTGTGGGCGCTGCGCGACGTGTCGTTTGAAATCAAAAAAGGCGAAGTCTTTGGAGTCATCGGCACCAACGGCTCGGGCAAGAGCACACTCCTTAAGATCCTCTCGCGGGTGACGGAACCCACCAAAGGCCGTGCGCTCATCCACGGCCGATTTTGTGGCCTCTTGGAAGTGGGCACGGGCTTTCATCCGGAGCTGACCGGTCGCGATAACGTCTTCATGAGCGGCGCGATTCTCGGCATGAAGCGGCAGGAAATCGCCCGCAAGTTCGACGAGATCGTGGCGTTTGCCGAAGTGGAGCAGTTCATCGACACGCCGGTGAAACATTATTCCAGCGGCATGTATGTCCGGTTAGGGTTCTCCGTGCTGGCCCATATGGATCCGGACATTCTGATCGTCGATGAGGTGTTGGCGGTCGGGGACGTCCGGTTTCAAAAGAAGTGCATGGGGAAGATGGAAGATGTGGGGCAGCATGGGCGGACGGTGATCCTCGTCTCCCACGACATGCCGGCCATCACGCGGATGTGTTCCCGCGTGATTCTGCTGAACAAGGGGGAGATCGTGCAGGCAGGGCCGGCGCATGAAGTGGTGAATCACTACCTCCATGCCGGGCACATCCAGCCTGCGGTCGAATGGCTGGATCCAATCCAGGCTCCGGGCAATGACGTCGCTCGCCTCCGTGCCTTACGGGTCAGATCCGAAGCGGGACAAGTTACGGATGTCATCGATATTCGAAAGCCTATGCGAGTAGAAATCGAGTATGACATCCTCAAGCCAGGGCAAATGGTTGTTGCGCAATTTGGTTTCAATACCGAAGAAGACGTGATCGCCTTCATCGTCAACGACCGGGACCCAGTATGGTACAGGCGTCCTCGTCCAGTGGGTCGATATATCAGTACCGCCTGGATTCCTGGGAACTTTCTGTCAGAGGGAACAATGATAGTAGGGGGAGGGATTTTTTCGGAAGATCCTTGGCATGAACATTGTGATGTGCCGCGAGCTGTGGGTTTTCGAGTTGTGGATCCCGGGACTAGGGATACGGCACGAGGTGACGTGACAGGACGGTGGGAGGGGGTTGTAAGGCCCTTGCTTCGATGGACAACAGAGCATAGCTCGCTATAACGAGGGACCCAGTAGTCCGTACTGGTATGGTTGTTCCTCGCTGGGTTGAGAGGATGGCATCATGACAATCGATAGCGTTGTGCTGTTGGTTTTTCTGTGACTGGCTAATAAGCCAGCAAATAGGTTCGTGGGAGTAACCCTGTTGGCGCACGAACAGGATTTCGGCGTGAATAGGGAGTAGTCGTCTGTGCAAAGCCTGAGATCGAGATAAGGCTCACGTTTCACAACTCGTTGGGCTGTGGGGATGATCCTTGTAGGAGTGAATGATGCAGAGACGATGGGAGGACTTAACGGGAAAGCTCAGCTGCACCTTCTTGGCGAGCAGAATGCTATTTGAGGAGGTCTTTCAGCTTAAAGATGTTATGGTAAAGAGCGATGGCAATAGCCTTACCTGCCATGTGAGTTTGTCGTGCTTGTGGGTACAGAATTGGGTCGAGGCGGCAAACTCCGTGGGTACGACTATGAGTTTGGTGATTGATCAGCTTTCGATGATGTTCTGCGAATTTAAGCCTTGTCCTGGCTGCAGGTAGGCATATGCTGGGAAGGCGAAGGAAGTGTACTCGATGCTCTGACGTAGGTATCCATGTCAGTACGGATGGCGACAATGATTGATTGCTGGAGGTAGGGACATGAAAGCGGTGATTTTAGCTGGGGGATTGGGGACTCGATTGTCCGAGGAAACCGTGCTTCGTCCAAAGCCGATGGTTGAAATCGGCGGCAAGCCAATCCTCTGGCATATCATGCAAATTCATGCGGTGTATGGGGTGACCGAGTTTATCATCGCCCTTGGCTACAAAGGGGAAATGATCAAAGAGTACTTCCTGAATTTCTTTGCCATCAACAATGACTTGTCGGTGGATCTTTCAACTGGAAAAACGACAATCCATGATGGAAACCAGCCAAAGTGGACCGTTCATCTGGCCGATACAGGACAGACAACGCAGACGGGTGGACGGGTAAGGCGTTTGAAGAAATGGCTAGAAAACGATGAAACATTCATGTTGACGTACGGAGACGGCGTGGCAGATCTGAACATCAGCAAGTTGCTGGAGTTTCATCGTTCCCATGGAAAAATTGCAACCATGACCTCCGTCCGGTCCCCAGCGAGATTTGGTCGGATTGGGTTTGACGGCGACCGAGTGACTGAGTTTTTTGAGAAGCCTGAGTCTGGGGAAGGGTGGATCAACGGCGGATTTTTTGTCCTCAACACAAAAGCCTTGGACTATATTGATGGTGATCATACGGCTTGGGAGCGTGAGCCTGTCGAACGCCTCGCTCACGCCGGCGAGATGGTAGGGTATAAACACTACGGATTCTGGTCGTGCATGGATACCCTAAAAGAAAAAAGTTACCTGGAGGAGTTGTGGAATTCTGGCAAGGCTCCCTGGAAGTTATGGTGACGAGCACTGAATATAGGAATTCTGAAATGCATAAAGTCGCGGACTTTTGGCGGCATCGTGCACTGGCAGAGAGGAGTACATGTCAATGACCGCTGATACATCTTTGTTCGCACAGGCGCAGGCATGGTTGGATGAAGATTGGGCGCGAATGGAGAAGACGCTGGGCCCTCGGTTGGAGGCGTTTCGCGGGAAGCATATTCTTGTTACGGGGGCAGCGGGATTTCTCGGGTTTGGATTCCTCCATTTTTTTTCGTATCTCAATAGGAACCTCTTAAAGACTGGGCGTCTGTCCATTGTTGCCGCCGACAATTACATCCGGGGTTGCCCACGCTGGCTGACTGAGTTAGTCGCTGCAAGCCCAGACATACAGCTGCTCCGACAAGATATTACCAAGCCCTGGACAGGACCAGCGGGCGATCGTTTTGATTTCATTATTCACGGCGCATCCATAGCCAGTCCGAAAGTGTATCGACAATACCCGTTGGAAACTTTGGATACGAATATCTCCGGCTTACGGCATATGCTCGAGCTTGCCAAGAGTCATCGGGCTGAAAGTATCCTCTATTTCAGCTCAAGTGAGATTTATGGTGATCCGCCGGCTCATGAAATTCCAACGAACGAGTCCTATCGTGGCAATGTGTCATGTATCGGTCCTCGGGCGTGTTATGACGAATCGAAGCGTTTGGGCGAGACGCTCTGCTATTTGTACCATCAGCAACATGGTGTGCGCGCGAAGATCGTCCGACCGTTCAACAACTTTGGCCCGGGATTGCGTCTGGCCGACGGCCGCGTGTTGCCTGATTTTTGTCGCGATATCCTGGCCGATCGCGACATCGTCCTTCGCTCGGATGGGAGTCCGACACGGACGTTTTGCTATGTTTCGGATGCACTGACCGGATATCTCCTGACCCTGTTATCATCGAATCATGCTGAACCGTTCAACATAGGTAGTGATTCGCCTGAAATTTCAATGCGTGAGCTTGGACGTATGTTGCTGGAGGTGGCCGGTAGTAAGCGGAAAGTTATCCATACGCCGAGTGAGGAAGTCGACTATCTGACGGATAATCCCAACCGCCGCTGCCCGAATCTTGCGAAGTCTCGATCGCTTCTCGGCTATACCCCGCTGGTCGATCTCCGGTTCGGACTGAGCAGAATGCTGCAGTGGTACAAGCAGTTCGTTGGCTTGGAAGAGCTGGCGAAAGATGAACCTGTGGGCTAACCATTAGGGTGACCATGAAGATATCAGTGATGGGGACAGGATACGTGGGGCTTGTATCAGGGACCTGCTTGGCAGAGCGTGGTCACCAAGTGACCTGTATCGATATCAGGTCTGAGGTGGTACAGGAAATTAACGCCGGACGTCCACCGATTCATGAAATAGGATTAGATAATTTACTTCGCTCGGCGCGCGACAAGGGAATGTTGTCTGCCACCACGGATGCAAAGACTGCCATTCTCGATTCCGATGTAACTCTGATCTGTGTTGGTACGCCCACGGTGGATGGTCGGATGGACATGTCGCAAATTGTGGCTGCCGCAAAGGAAATCGGGTCAGCTCTAGCGAGTAAACGTGGATACCATGTTGTGGCAGTGAAGAGTACGGTATTGCCTGGAACCACGGAGGGACCGGTGAAGGCCGCCATTGAGTCTCACTCGGGCAAGAAAGTAGGGCACGGCTGGGGCTTGTGCATGAATCCGGAGTTTTTGAGGGAAGGTCGTGCCGTCGAGGACTTTCGTGTTCCGGACCGCATTGTGGTCGGTGCCACAGACTCCATGACCGCAGAGGTGTTTCTAAACGTCTATGCCGATTTCACCTGTCCTAAATTGGTGACAACCCCGCGCACGGCTGAGATGATTAAGTATGTATCAAATTCCCTGCTTGCCACGATGATTTCATTCTCGAATGAAATTGGCAATATGTGTTCCGCAGTCCCCGGTGTCGATGCACGTTTGGTGTGGAAGGGGGTTCATCTTGATCGGCGGCTCACGCCAATCAATGGACAGGTAGGTGGGGCGGCAGGAGTAACGGAGTATCTTTGGCATGGTTTGGGGTTTGGGGGCAGTTGTTTTCCGAAAGATGTGGCGGCGCTTCGAAGCTTTGGGCGTACCGTGGGCGAGCAGACTCGGATGTTGGACGCCGTGTTGGACATTAATACCGACCAGCCTCTCCGAATGGTTGCCCTGCTGGAAAAGGAGTTGAGCCTCGCAGGCAAGACTGTGGCCGTGCTTGGCCTCGCATTTAAACCTGGAACGGATGATTTGCGAGAATCACCGGCTTTGCCCTTGGTGGCTGAGCTTCGGAAGAAAGGCGCGAAGGTGCTCGTCCATGACCCCATTGCCATGCCCCATGCGAAGAAGCGACCGGAATTCCGGGATGTCGTGTTTGCTGAAGATTGGGCTGAGGCGTTGAGGAAGAGCGACGCCTGTTGTCTCGTGACGGCGTGGCCAGAGTATCGAAATATTCAGCCGACTAATTTTCAAAAATTGATGACCCGTGCTCTTGTGATTGATGGTCGTGGCGTATTCGAGCCTGCAGCAATGGCCGCGGCAGGGGTCGTGTGGCGCGGCGTTGGATACACGCCAGAATCTACCTAGAGAAAGACTCCCTTGAGTGACTGCACGCCCGTATCGTTATCGTTCTAGCCAAAGGAGAACAGGTCATGCTTCGTGACGGATGTCGATTTTGTGGGACGCTTCTGCAGCACGTCTTTCTTGATCTGGGCATGTCTCCGTTGGCCAATTCATATTTAAAGGCCCATCAACTAAACCAGATGGAGCCGTTTTATCCGTTACGGGCATTTGTGTGTGAGCGGTGTCTGTTAGTCCAACTAGAAGAATTTGAGAGCCCTGACCACATCTTCTCCGATTACGCATATTTCTCTTCGTTCTCCGACGTGTTTCTCCAACATGCCAAAGATTATGTCGATATGGCCGTGGAACGATTCTCGCTGAGCGCCAAAAGTTATGTCGTGGAGATCGCGAGCAATGACGGCTATCTACTGCAAAATTTTGTGGCACGAGGCATTCGCGTGCTGGGGATCGAACCGGCCAAGAATGTGGCTGAAGTGGCCGTCAAGAAGGGTGTTCCGTCCTGCGTGAAGTTTTTCGGGACCCAGACGGCACGAGAGTTAGTAGCGGAGGAAAGGCGTCCTGACTTGATCATCGGCAATAATGTCTTGGCGCACGTGCCGGACCTGAATGATTTCGTCGGAGGGCTCAAAATCCTCTTGGCGCCTGAGGGGATTATCACGATTGAGTTTCCTCATCTGATGCATCTCATGGGCCTGAATCAGTTCGATACGATTTATCATGAGCATTTTTCCTACTTTTCACTGACTACCGTGAACCAGGTCTTCGCGAAACATGGCCTGACCATTTTCGATGTCGATGAAATATCGACGCATGGTGGTTCGTTGAGAATCTACGCTCGTCATGATGAGCATCATTCAAAGCCGGTGACCGAGCGGTTGATGGCCCTGAAGAAGAAGGAAGAAATACAGGGATTTGCGACACTCGCTCACTATCTTTCTTTTTCTGAGAAAGCCCGGGAGACGAAACGAGCGCTTTTGGAGTTCCTGATTCGGGCAAAACGTGAGGGGAAATCAGTAGTCGCATATGGTGCCGCGGCGAAGGCCAGTACGCTGCTCAATTATTGCGGGGTACGCCAGGACTTTGTCGACTATCTTGTGGATAGAAGTACGTACAAGCAAGGACATTGGCTACCCGGGGTGCATATTCCCATTCATGACCCCGAACGCATCAAGGAAACGAAGCCCGACTATGTGTTGATTCTTGCCTGGAATCTCAAAGAAGAAATCATGAGGCAAATGAGCTACGTCAGAAATTGGGGTGGACAGTTTGTTGTGCCGATTCCGGAAGTTCGAATATGCCCCTGATCGATGTGTAGAGAGAAGCTCTTTTGCCGAGTGAATCTTGGTGGGTGAAGATATTGAGGGGCCTGGTGACGTGAAGAGTTTTGATGCAAGCAGAGTTTTGCCGGACGGTTGCGGCGAGGAGATGTATCGATTTATCTCTGAACTCTATCCGATCTGTCGAAGTATTACAGGACAGGGTATCCGGGACACGTTCGTGCGCATTCAACAGCATATCCCGTTGAGCATAACTGCCGTGCCAAGCGGAACGCAGGTGTTTGATTGGACGGTCCCGCTCGAGTGGAATATTCGGGATGCATACGTGGCTGATCGTCAGGGGGTGCGAGTTATTGATTTTAAGCAATCCAACTTGCATGTGGTGAGTTATAGCATCCCGACCGCAGCGCGTATGCCGCTACGCGAGCTCAAAGCGCACCTCTTCACGCTGCCGGATCATCCGGATTGGATCCCCTATAGAACGTCCTATTACAAAGAGTCCTGGGGATTTTGTCTGAGCCATCGTAAATATCTGGACCTTCGTGACGAGGACTATGACGTCGTGATTGACTCGTCCTTGAAACCGGGACACCTCACCTATGGCGAATACTATTTGCCCGGGGACACTACAGAAGAGGTGCTCATTTCATGTCATGCCTGCCATCCATCACTGTGTAATGACAACCTATCAGGAATTGCGGTAGCGACGTTCTTGGCTAAATCGTTACAGACTGGCTCACGTCGATACTCATATCGTTTCCTCTTCCTTCCGGTTACTATCGGGGCGATCACCTGGCTAGCCCTCAACCAGCAGAAGGTGTCCAACATCAAGCATGGCTTTGTCCTGACCGGCGTGGGTGATGAGGGGGGCTTCACCTACAAGAAAAGTCGAGATGGCAATGCCGACATTGATGCGGCATTTGCCCATGTCTTACAACACTCGGGAGAGTCGTTTGCGGTCACTGAATTTATCCCATATGGATACGATGAGCGCCAGTATGGTTCACCGGGATTTAACCTTCCCGTCGGATGTTTCATGCGTCGGGCGAATGGAGGGTATCCGGAGTATCACACGTCTGCCGACAATCTTGATTTTGTCAAACCGACATCACTGTCGCGATCCCTCCAAGTGGTCCAGTCAGTCGTAGAGGTGTTGGAGTCAAATAGGGGGTACGTCAACACGTCCCCCTATTGCGAACCGCAGTTAGGCAAACGTGGTCTCTATCGCACAATCGGAGGAAACGTCACGGGGCAGAGCGCGGAAATGGCTCTTCTCTGGGTCTTGAACCTGTCTGACGGGGCGCACACCTTATTGCAAATAGCTGAGCGAGCGGGGTTGCCCTTTTCAACCATCAAGCTGGCCGCTGATGCGTTGGAAGGTCAGGGATTGCTACGTCCTGCTGGTTAGGGTGCCGAGAGCGTGCGCAGATGGGAATCAGAACTCTCAGTGATGCTAGCCGCAGTGCGATGGTTCTTGGAGGGTCTGGGTGTTTGTGAGTGAGCGCCGTGTCGCGGTCCAGTTGCGAACGCGCATCGTCACGCGCGTAACGCCAAAGGAGGTTCCGAATGAATAACACAATTTACTACGATGCCCAATTGACTGATGACGAGAGAAGAAAACTGATTTTTGAAGGGCAGTTGGTAGCGTATTCACCTCGAGAGCATTCCCTGGCGTTGGTGGGGCATGCGCGCAAGTTGATCGAAGAGGCTTTTGCCCCGCTCGATCCTGAGACCGCGCAATATCACATGCCTGTTGAGCAATACGCTGAAGTGCTAGGTAAGCTGAAGCCGCACTTCATTCACCACCCAGAATCCAAGAAACACCTGAAAGGGTTGTTGGCGGAGATGGGCGCTGATCCTGAGAAAACTTACTTCGATGTCCCCAAAATGCGAAGTTCAACCAGCGATAACTATCTGACGACCGGGATAGCGTATGCGTGGCATCCGCATCGGGATACCTGGTATTCAGCCCCGCCTTGTCAAATCAATTGGTGGATTCCTATTTACGACTTCCGTTCCGATAATGCGATGGCCTTTCATCCCAAGTATTGGAATCGGGCGGTCAAGAATGATTCCCGTAGTCACAATTATTATGAGTGGAACAAGCAACATCGGGGCGGACATGTTTCTCAATTTCTGAAAGCCGACCCACGACCCCTTTCCAAGCCTATTGAAACGATTGAGATCGATCCCCAAATTCGCATCATTGTTCCTGCGGGCGGAATTATTCTGTTTTCGGCGGCTCAGCTGCATTCGAGTGTGCCGAATACCTCCGGCAAGACCCGATTCAGTATCGATTTCCGTGTGGTGAATGTGGATGATGCTGCCGCCCGCCGGGGGGCACCTCATGTTGATGAAGAGTGCACAGGAACGACCATGCGAGACTACCTGCGCGGAACAGACTTGTCCCAGATTCCTGCCGAGATCGTCGCGCTCTACGATGATGGCGCGCAGGAAGACGGTGAGTTGCAGTACAAGCCGAAGGATGTCTCCACTCCGTCTTTGTAAGCGTATTGCTTCTATGCCAAATCTTAATCGGTGGCGTGGCGAAAGAATCCTCGTAACAGGAGGCAGTGGGTTTCTCGGATCACATCTATGTCAACGGTTGCTCGAGCTGGGGGCGGAGGTACACGCGACTTCACGCGTTGAGCGGACGTCGGAGCCGGGTGGGCCGATTTGGTGGCAGGTCGATCTTACGGCCATCGATCGTGTGCGGAAACTGCTGACGGATCTGAAGCCTATGGTGGTGTACCATTTGGCTGGGTCTGCTGGCGCGAAGCCTGACCTTGCTCTCGTATTACCTACCCTCGAAGGGCTTGTGGTTAGCGCCGTTAATATACTTGTGGCAGGAACAGAGGCTGGCTGTGGCCGTATTGTGATGACGGGATCACTTACCGAACCGGCTTGGGGCGAGCACGCACCGATTCCAAGTTCTCCCTATGCGGCGGCAAAATGGACGTCGAGCGCCTATGCGCGAATGTTTCACCTGCTCTATCAGGCGCCGACCGTGGTTCTTACTCCCTTCATGACATTCGGGCCCGGCCAAGACCGAAGCAAAATTGTTCCGTCCGTCATTCTTTCACTTCTCAGGCGAGAATCCCCCCGGCTTTCTTCCTGCCTCTGGGAGGTGGATTGGATTTTTATTGATGATCTCGTGGAGGCGTTCCTGGCAGCTGCGGCAGTTCCAGACATTGAGGGGGGCTGTTTTGATGTGGGAACGGGAACTAACCGGACAGTCCGGTCGGTGGTCGAGCGGATTTTCTTACTGATGGGAGAGCAGACGCAACCACTATTCGGTATGTTGCCGGATCGCCCGTCGGAACCGGTGCGAAGCGCCGATACGATGCAAACCTACCAACTGTTGAAGTGGCGTGCGCAGATTTCCCTGGATGAGGGCTTGAGGCGGACGATTGCTTGGTACACTACTCATGCTGCTATGGGTGGTGCATGACTGCCGCAGCGATGCAGCAGGTCCTGAAGTGGTATGCCAAGCGAAAAATTCGCGAGCTTTGTCCCTCGAGGATTGCGGACCAATTGTTGGGGGACCAGGGGGCTATTCATCAACTCTGGTCGATAGGGATTGTCTCTGGGGCATCGCCCTTGCGCCTTCGCCACGCGCTAGGGGGACTCAATCCGGTACTGACTCGGGAAGATGTTTCGGACGTGAGGGCGTTGTTCGTCGCGGATCCGTTCCTGCTTCGAGTAGGAGATCTGTGGCACATGTTTTTCGAGGTATACAATTTTGATGCTGATCGTGGTGAGATTGCCTGGGCCACCAGCAAGGATGGGTTTGCTTGGACCTATCAGAAAGTTGTATTACGGGAATCATTTCACCTGTCCTATCCCTACGTTTTCGAGTGGCACGGCCGATATTATATGATTCCAGAAACCCACCAGGCGGAGAGTGTGCGTCTCTACGAAGCTCGGTTGTTTCCGACAAAGTGGGAGTGTACCGACACGTTGCTCCGGGGCCATCGTTTCAATGATAGTTCAATCTTTTATTATCACGATCGATGGTGGTTATTCAGTGAAACCAACCCAACTTTGGCACACGATACGCTTCGCCTCTATCATGCTCCTGACCTTCGAGGACCCTGGCAGGAGCATCCTCGATCTCCGATCATTCAAGAGAACCCCCATATTGCAAGGCCGGCAGGACGGGTAGTGGTTGTCGGCGATCGCCTCCTCAGGTTTGCGCAGGACTGTTTTCCGGTCTATGGGACAAGGGTACAGGCGTTCGAAATTACGGAGCTGACTCCTTCAACCTACCGTGAGCAGCCCGCTTCGCGTGGTTCATTATTCGGCCCGAGCTGGAGGCTCTGGACCCAAGGCGGGATGCATCATATCGATTCCCATCCTCTAGATTCCCATCAATGGATTGCCGCAGTGGATGGGTGGCGACAAGTTGGGTGGCCGATTCCTGAAGGGTGGCAGAGGGCGACGTGTTGAAACGGTTGTGGCGATATCTGCAACGGTACCAACTGTATCTATGGGGACGAGAGGTGATTGCTGCGATTCGCCGCATCTGGCCTCAGTTTCATGGGGGCGTTGTTTCCTTGCACGCCGCAGGGAGTCCACACGGCCACGTTTTGATTTCTTACGACAATCATGGGCTGCTCTGTAAAATGCGAGGGCAACCCATTCCCACCAGCCACCCCCAGTTTCTGAAGACTATCATCATGGCTCAGACCTTTGTCGATTTGGGCTATGACGTAGATGTGATTCACTGTGAGAATCAGAGATTCATTCCCTGGAAGCCGTACGATATCATGGTTGATACACGTCTGAATTTGCAGCGACTACAACCTTATTTACCTTCTACCTGCATCAAGATTCTGCACTGTGATACGGCTCAGATTGTCTACCAAAACGCGGCTGAAATGGGCAGAATGTTGGCGTTTCAACGGCGGAAGGGGCTCACGGTTCCGCCGAATCGATTGGAAACACCGCATTTAGGGGTTGAACACGCGGATTATCTCACGACCTGCGGCAATGAGTTTACGGTGAACACATATACCTATGCGGATAAGCCGATTTTTCGGTTACCCATGGTTGTCCAGCAGATGTGGCCTTGGCCCGAGAACAAAGACTTCGAGGTGTCCCGTCGCCGGTTTCTTTGGTTTGGAAGTCGAGGAATGGTTCACAAGGGACTCGACTTAGTGCTGGAGGCTTTCGCGAGAATGCCGGAATGCCAGCTCACCATCGTGGGGCCGGTGCGCAATGAGCCAGAGTTTGCGAATGTTTATCGGAAAGAATTGTTCCACACGCCGAATATCAAGTGTGTCGGCTGGCTTGATAAGTCCAGTGAGGAGTTTCGAACGGTTTTGGAGCAATCCCTTGCGCATGTCTTTCCCTCTTGCTCTGAGGCCGGGGCGGCGGCTGTGGTAGAGACCATGGCTGCAGGGGTAATCCCTGTGGTGACCTATGAAGCGTCAATTGACGTGGAGAATTTTGGTTTTCTTTTGGAGGACGCTTCGATCGAAACCATCATGCGTCAGGTGCGCGAGATTGCTGCGATGTCTGTGGATGAATTGCGTCGCAGGGCTAAGAAAGCGTGGGAGGCGGCCCACAACAATAACACGCCGGAGAAATTTGAGCGTTCCTATCGTGCAACCATAGAAATGATTTTGGCAAAGCATGGAAGACGATAGCAGCATCTGCCGAAAGATGTTCGCTTCGGGGAAGGCGGAGGATCATGTCTTCGCCGTCAAGCCTCTGTGGGGCGTAGGGAGCGCATTGACGAATGGCTAAGCTTGGGCGCCAGCTGGGAAAGTTGGCAAATTTTGTGCTTTTGTTAGGGGCTGCGCTCTGTGCAGGCGTGTTCGCTTTCTTGGTATGGCGCCATGGCATGTCGCTCCGCTATGTGGTGTTCGTGGGGCTTGCAGTGATACTGGCGCTCGGCGTACGAATGCCGGAATCCCTCAGGATCAATAGTGTGCTTGTCGGCGTATCCACATGTGTCGCGGTCTATCTGGCTGAATTGCTCCTCGCCTATTCCGGCACAGCAATTACCTCCTTGGGGGCTCAAGCGTGGTTAAGCTTCCCTCAGGACGCAAACGTACGGGTTGCGGCTGAACGAATGAAGACTGTGCAGGAGACTCACCAGAAGTTCGATGCTCGTTCGCGTTTGGAGGTGATCCTGGATATGCGGGCACATGGCGTCAATGCGTATCCGGATGTCTTCCCAATGGTCCTGTTTGCACCGTCATCCAGTGACAGTATTCAATCCGTGCTGACTAGCCAGTACGAGGAATTATTACCGGTGGCTGGAATGGCCACCACGACGACGGTATTTTGCAACGAGAGCGGGGAATATGTCGTATACGAAAGCGATGAGCACGGCTTTCACAATCCGCGTGGCATGTGGGAGCACAGACCGGTCGAACTTCTTGCGCTGGGTGATTCCTATACCCATGGAGTGTGTGTCCCGTCGGATAAAGGATTTGTGGCCGTGGTCCGGGGACATCATCCGAATACGATGAATTTGGGCGTAAATAGCCATGGTCCGCTCACGAGCTTAGCGACGCTTAAAGAGTATGGTCCGGTTCTTAAGCCGAAACTGGTGCTGTGGTTTTATTATGAAGGCAATGATCTCAGAGATCTCGACGGGTGGGAGAAGAATTCTCCGCTCTTGATGAAGTATTTGTCATCCTCATTTTCGCAACACTTATTTGAGCGGCAACCTGAAATCGATCGTTCGTTGAGGGACTATCTTGATGCCGCAATGGCAAAGGCGACCGCTCCGATCTCTCTTGAGAACATCCTGAAGCTTCACCATCTCCGTCATGCCATGCATTCATTTTATGAGCGCCGCCCAGCCGAACAGGGGTTTCCGGCTGAGTTGCTGGAGTTTCTTCGTCATTCCGGCGCATCCGCTGCTCCGGAAGACCTTCAACTGTTCGAGCGTATTCTGACCGAGGCCCAGGCAACGGCAAAGACGTGGGGTGGGCGTGTCGTGTTCGTCTATCTGCCCACGTGGGAACGATATCGCCTCCCTGAATTGGCCAGCAAGGATCGCGACAACGTGCTGGGGATCGCCAGGCGGTTGAAGTTGCATGTAATGGACATGCATGAGGTATTTGTCACCCATCCGGATCCCTTATCGCTTTTTCCGTTTCGACGATACGCCCACTACAATGAAGCCGGGCATAAGCTCGTAGGCGAAGAGGTGCTCAGGCAGTTAGGGAAGCTGTGACGTCTGCCGATCGTGCGTGTCGAAATGTCGAGCCGGTAAGTGTGTTTTGTTACGTGCCTGTTTGTGGCCTGCGGTGGCTCCGATTTTTGCGTTCTTGAGGTTGATCAGAACAGAATGCTTTGAAATGGACGGGTTGAAACGGTGAATACACATCAAAAAAAAGTAGCCGTCGTAGTGCCGATGCATAATCGGAGTGAGCTCACTCCTGATGAGCAGGTCTCTTTTCAACATCTCACGCATTATCTGCATGCGTATGACAAGTATCTGGTGGTGCCCAACTCACTCAACATCGACTTGCCGGGCTGTTCGCTCAAGCGTTTTGGCGATGAATATTTCGGGAGTGTTGCCGCGAATACACGCCTCTTATTGTCCGAAACCTTTTACCGTTCCTTCAGTGAGTACCAATACATACTGATCTACCATCTTGACGCGTTGGTGTTTTCGGATCAGTTAGAAGCCTGGTGCGATACGGGGCTGGACTACATCGGTCCGCCATGGATTCACTGTGCGGACAGCCCCTGGGTGAAGGAAGCACGTGTGGGAAATGGCGGGTTGTCACTGCGGAAGATCGAGAGTTTCCTCAAGGTATTCCGATCGGACGTCTATTGGATGGAGCCGGAAGAATATTGGCGGGAAAGGTATGCGGGGATGCCTGCCTATGTCCGAATGCTTAATCTGCCGAGGCGGTTTGCAAAGCGGCTATCCTGGCTGAACAATGCACGTCTTGAGATGTCACAGTGGCACCTCCGTCCTGACGGGACCAAGAATGAAGACCATTTTTGGTCTGATCGTGCCAAGCATTATGTGCCTGACTTCAGAGTCGCCTCGGTCGAAGTCGGCCTACGCTTTGCGTTCGAGGTGGCGCCTCGCTTGTGTTACGACATGAATCACCATCAGTTGCCATTTGGTTGTCATGCCTGGCCACGCTACGATCGCTCGTTTTGGGAACCCTATCTGATTTCGCCGCACGCGGCTTGATCGACAGGGCTAGTGTAGCCACAGAATGGGGTCGGCGATGGCAAGACGTTTTGCGATGGTCGTGGCACTAGGTGTCGTCACGGTGGTTTCTGCTGCGATCATGCTTGGTCTTGGCGAACTGACGATTCGGTCCATCCATTTGCTGAGAGACGGAATTCCATTTTTCGAAAGTGTCGACGGTGGAAGGATTGGACCGATTAGCCTGGATCAGGAACTCGGCTGGAAAGCGACCGAGCATTACCAGGAGACATTGGTAGAGAGAACCAATGCAGGTCGGCCCTATTCAGTTCGGCGCTCTCAAAAACAGTACGGATTTCGCCAGTTCGGCGATCTGGACTCCAAGAAAATTCGGCTTCTGGTGATTGGCGATTCGTTTACTCATGCCACGGCAGTTTCGGATGATCTTACGTACCATGCTTTATTAGCTCAGCTGCTGGACGTTGAAGTATTTGCGTACGGTGCTGGCGGTTACGGGACACTGCAGGAACTCATGATACTCGATCGGTATATCGATATTATTCGACCAGACGTCATTCTCTGGCAGTATTGCGCGAACGACTTTATCAATAATGATAATGAGCTTGAGCGATTGAGCCTTGTGAATAACAATGGGTGGGTCAGGCCCTATTTGCAGAAGGGGCAGGTGCAACTGTTGTCACCGAAGGAGTCCTCACTTCAGGTTCGAGAGTGGATCAACCGGAGGAGCAGGTTCCTCTATTTTATTGTGAGCCGTATAGACCGGCTGCGAGCGGTGAGGACTCGTGACACGGTTGAAGTCGCTATTGAATCGGAGGGGATGCGGCATCCCGGATTTCTTCGTGCGGTAGGAGTTACCGATGAGTTGATGGGGAGGGTCCGGAAGAAAGTGGGAAATCGATCGATCATGGCATTCAATTGCGTGCGAGCCGAGCCCTACGATCAGGCGTTTCGTGATATCTCGGCCCGTCATGGTATCGCCTATTGGGATGATGTTGCTTCGGTGGTTCTTGAAGCCCATCATCGTGGGGAAGATGTCTACGCTGCGGATGGTGGTCATTGGAATGAGCGGGGACATCAATTGGCAGCAGAGGCGATCGCCAGTCATTTTCGCGCTGAAATGAGAACTGGGACCCGCCCTTGATGAATGTCGAGTACAGTGAGTTGAGAATAGGGAGGGAGTAAGCACATCATGAAGCGAATGCTTGTTACCGGGTCTTCTGGTCTCATCGGTTCTGAAGTGTGCGCGTACTTTCATGGTCAAGGATGGTCGATCCATGGAGTCGACAACAACACTCGGGCTACGTTTTTTGGACCGCAAGGCGACACGCGTTGGAATCAACGCCGGTTGCAGGCTGATCTGAAACAGTTCCGGCACCATGAGCTCGACATCCGAGACCGCAAGGGCGCATTGGCGCTCATTCAAGAGCTCAAGCCTGATGTGATTGTGCATACGGCAGCACAACCCTCGCATGATCTCGCGGCCAAGATTCCGTTCGATGATTTCGATACGAATGCGGTGGGTACGCTGAACCTCCTTGAAGCGACCAGGTTGCACAGGCCAGGAGCAGTTTTTGTGCATATGTCCACGAATAAAGTGTACGGCGATGCCCCGAATGAGTTGCCCCTCGTGGAGCAGGATAAACGTTGGGATTATGCGTCTCCCAACGATTTTGACGGGATCACGGAGCACATGCGCATCGATCAGTCGAAACATTCGCTTTTTGGTGCCTCGAAAGTGGCCGCGGATGTCATGGTGCAGGAGTATGGGCGATATTTCGGCATGAAGACCTGTTGTTTGCGGGGAGGTTGCCTCACCGGACCCAATCATTCGGGCGTAGAGTTGCATGGATTTTTGAGTTATCTCGTCAAATGCAATTTAGAAGGCAAAAAGTACAGCATCTTCGGCTATAAAGGAAAACAGGTTCGAGACAATATTCATTCCCTGGATGTCGCACGATTCATCCATGCGTTCATCGAGAACCCCCGAAGCGGTGAGGTGTACAACCTCGGAGGCGGACGTGGAAACAGCTGCTCTATTTATGAGGCGTTCGACATGATCGAAGCTATTTCGGGCAGGAAGATGCTGTATGAATATGTCGACAAGAATCGCGAAGGTGATCATATTTGCTACATCAGTAACCTGAAAAAAATGACGACGCAGTATCCCGGCTGGGGCATTACGAAAACGTTGAAGCACATTTTCGAGGAAATTCACCAGTCCTGGCTGAAGCGGGCCGCTGCGGTGAATGTGCCGATCTGAAAAATCTGTGCTAACGTCAGCGTTGGAAGAAATACATATGCCATGAAGGTCCTGGTAATTTCAGCAGCCTATCCTCCGATGCATGCAGGGGAGGCTACCAATACCTACCACTTGTGCCGGCAATTGACTGAGCGGGGCATTGACATACATGTGCTCACGTCGGTTGGCAATGTTGGTACCGATGATCCTCGGATTCGCGTGTATCCCATCATGCAGACATGGGGCTGGCTTGAGTTGCTTCGGGTTCGGTCTTTTTTTAGAAACTGCTCGCCGGATGCTGTGTTTCTTATGTACATCGGACTCATGTACAAATTTCATCCGATGGTGACTTTCCTGCCCACGCTTTCCAAGCGGTTATTTCCAAACGTTCCGTTTGTAACCCGGTATGAGAGTGCGTTTGTGGGGGCTGATCCGTCGAAGACAGGCATTGTTTCGCGTTTGTTCAGGAAGCTGATGGTTCAATGGGCTGGTGGAAAGGATGTGGCGTATAGCTCGGGGACACTGTTGCGGGATAGTGATGCTGTCATCGCATTGTGCGAACGTCACCGTGCCATGTTGCACGAAGAATGGCCTCCCGTCAGCCCAAAGGTGGCGTTAATCCCTCCACCTCCGAACTTGTTCATCGCGTCGAGTGCAGGGGGCACGGCACGCGAACGCGGACGGAAACGGTTAGGCGTCACGTCATCCGAATTTGTTGTCACCTTTTTCGGATATCTCTATCCGATTAAAGGCATTGAAACACTGTTACGGGCTTTTGCGGCTGTATCTGCACAACGACCCGAAGCCCGTCTCCTGTTCATTGGAGGGAAGGTTGGCTTGGAGGTCGAAGGTGGTGCCTCCTATTTTGATGAGATGCAGGCACTCGCGAAGGAGTTGCACATAGACGGAGTCACAACATGGACAGGCGCATTTAAGTCTGAGGAGGAGGAAGCATCGCTGTTTCTTCATGCATCAGACGTATGTGTGCTACCTTTTCTTGAAGGCGTTCAGCTCAACAACAGTTCCTTCGCTTCGATGGTTGCGCACGGGCTTCCCATCATCGTGACGCGCGGGCCTTTAATGGACAAGGCATTTGTTCATGGGGAAAATGTTCTTACCTGCGAACCAAAAGATCATCCGGCCGTGACGAAACTCCTGCTGGAAGTGATGGACCGTGCGGATCTTCGTGAGCGCCTTCGATCTGGTGCTATCAAGCTCGCCGCCGAGTGGTTTTCCTGGGAGACGGCGACGGAGAAAACACTGACCGCTTTGCGACCGCGGCTGTCGGGCAAGGTTGTATAGGTCGCTTTTCCTGGGTACATTCCCACATGCCTCGTGTATCCGTCGTGATTCCGACGTATAACTGTGCCAAATTTCTTGGGCGGACTATCGACTCGGCGTTGAGACAGACCTACCGAGATTTCGAAATCATTGTCGTCGATGATGGATCGACGGATGGCACCCAAGCGTTGGTAGGGGCCTACGAGGAGTCGGTACGGTACGTCTATCAAACCAATCAGGGGGCTTCGGCGGCACGGAATGCAGCCCTGTCGAGAGCGAGCGGAGAACTTATCGCTTACCTGGATGCCGATGATCTTTGGCGCCCCGACAAGTTGTCTCGGCAGGTCGAATTTCTGGATACGCATTCCACCTGCGGATTTGTCCATACAGAGGTATCGGTAATCGATGAACAGGACACAGTCCTGCACACCTGCTTTAATCAGGACACCAAAAGACCTATTCCTCAGGGGCAGTGTGTCAGGGATCTGTTGCTGCGGTCTCATATCCAGACGTTGACGGTGGTAGAGCGTCGCACCGCATTTGACGATGCGGGGAAATTTGATCCGCGCCTGCCGGTTGCTCAGGATTATTTGCATTGGATTGGTGTGGCCCTGCAGGGGTATGGAGTTGGGTATCTCCCTGAACCGCTGGGCCAATATCGCTGGCGGGCGGGGAGTCTCATGTCCAGCCAGCGTCGGCTTCTGGGAGATTTTGTGAAGATATACGAAATTCTCTCAACGGAGTATGGTCTTGAACGGTCGCAGGGGCCTGAGATCATGCAACTGGTGAAGGCGCAGCTGTACACAACTCAGCGGCAACTGGCGTATCTCGAGCGACGGGAATGTTCGGGGGCAGCAGCGCGGCAACGGCTTGGTGCCCTAATCCGACAGTGGCCGCTAAATCTGGAGCTGTATGTGGACTTCGCCAAGACCTATGTCAGCCGGCAAGTGTCCTGACGGCAACGAACCCTCTGGTTTGATAGCGAAAGCAAGCAGGCGGTTTGCAGGAGTAGGCGCAATTCAACTATGAACATTATGCTCGTTACTCCCTGGAGACCTTCCCTCACCGGGGGCATCAGTACCGTTGTTGCGCGGTTGACGGGGGAATTTCAGAAGAAAGGTCACACTATCACCATTTTTGTCGCCGACCGCGAGAATCGGATTCGTCAAATTGAAGCACTGGATGAAATCCCAGTCTACGGCATGTATCTCCGGTCGCCCGTCTCGTCGCAGTATCCTCTTCGTGCCATGGTCATGTGTTGTATTTGGTTTCCGATTACGATGGTACAACTTATCTGGCTGGCTAGGAAGAGACAGCTGGACGCAGTGTTAATTCAGTATCCGCTTCCTGCCATGTTCTATTTTGGGATATTGAAGCGTGTATTCGGAGGAACTCTTTTCATCACCTATCAAGGAAACGATGCGCATGACTTATGTCTATGGGATCGGCGAGAACAACGATTGGTCCGGTTCTTATTGGAGAAGGCTGACCTGGTGTTGGGTGTCTCACGAACGCTCTTGGCCAAAGTTGAATCGGTTTTGCAGGGCGTCCATCTTAGGCGTAGCCAACAGCTTCCCAATGGCGCACCGCTAGACGTTATCCAGGCGGTTAAAGCAGGTGAGGCGGGTTCTGATCTGCCGCCAAACTATCTATTGACCGCAGGACATCTGATTCGGCGGAAGGGGATAGACCTCGTGATCGCCGCATTGCGGGAAGCCAAAAAGCGCGGTGTGGCGTTGCAGCTCGTTGTTGCAGGTGACGGACCGGAACGGGAAAATTTGATACGCCAGTCACGCGACCAGGGTGTGTCAGATCAGGTTCGGTTTTTGGGCAATCAATCCCATAGGCAGGTTCTCAGTCTGATGAAGACGTGCCTTGCTTTCGTGCTGGCCTCGCGAGCAGAGGGGATGCCTTTAGTCATCGCAGAGGCGATGGCATGTGGGAAAGCTGTCATTGCGAGCAATATTGACGGTGTGCCGGAAATTGTTCATGACGGCACAACCGGAATTCTGGTGCCAGCAGAGGATTCTGGAGCTCTCGCAACAGGTCTGATCAGGTTGTGCTCTGACGTAGCTTTTCGAGAGACTCTAGCTAAGCAGGGAAAAGAGTGGGCCTGTCGAGAATACAACTGGGAAGCGATTGCGCATCGATACCTTGGCTTCATCGAGGAGTGCCAGGCCCACCGGTAAATGTCATGATTATAACCATCTCAGTAAAAGCAGGGGCTACCCCCTCTGACAGAGGACTGTGGGATTGCTTAAACGGTGCTAGATTAGTGCAGAGGCAGATTTCTTTTACAGGCGGGGAACAGCGATGAATATTCTTGGTATTTCTGCGTTCTACCACGACAGTGCCGCATGTTTAGTGCGTGATGGGGAAATCATTGCTGCGGCTCAGGAAGAGCGCTTCACGAGGAAGAAACATGATCCCGGGTTTCCTCATAGAGCCATCGACTACTGTCTTCGTGAAGGACAGATAGAGCTCAAAGATGTGCGGCACCTCGTCTTCTATGACAAGCCGCTGGTGAAGTTTGAGCGATTGCTAGAAACCTATCTTGCTTTTGCGCCTAGGGGTGTTCAATCCTTCGTGGCCGCCATGCCGGTGTGGCTGAAAGAGAAGCTTCTGTTGAAGAGTTTGCTGCAGAAGGAATTTCTCCAGCATGCCCCGGACCTGACGACATCTTCCCTGCCACAGATTTTGTTTTCAGAGCACCATGAATCGCATGCGGCATCTGCATTTTTCCCCTCACCTTATGAGAAGGCAGTGGTTTTGTGCATGGACGGGGTCGGGGAGTGGGCCACTACGTCGGCGTGGCTTGGGCAAGGGAACACGTTGACTCCCCTCTGGGAAATTCCTTTCCCTCATTCCATCGGACTGCTGTACTCCGCCTTCACATACTATACGGGTTTCAAGGTGAATTCCGGCGAGTACAAGGTGATGGGTTTGGCGCCCTATGGCGAGCCTAAGTATGTGAAAGCAATTTACGAACATTTGCTGGACCTCAAGCCGGATGGAACGTTCCGGCTCAATATGGAGTATTTCAATTATTGCACCGGACTGACGATGACCGGCGGCAAGTTTGATGATGTTTTTGGGGGACCACCTCGCAAGCCTGAATCCAAGCTGACTCAGCGGGAGATGGATTTAGCTCGTTCAGTTCAAGAAGTGACAGAAGAGGTCATGCTACGTCTGTCGCGGACGCTCCATCGGGAGACCGGAGTAGACTATATGTGTATGGCCGGTGGTGTGGCGCTGAATTGTGTCGGGAACGGGCGTATTCTTCGGGAGGGACCCTTCAAGGGTCTCTGGATACAGCCTGCTGCAGGCGATGCCGGAGGTGCGTTAGGTGCTGCATTAACTGCCTGGCATCAGTATGAACAACAACCGCGCAAGGTGACTTCCGGAAAGGATGGTATTAAGGGATCATATTTAGGCCCCTGTCATAGCAACGAGGAAATTGAAGCATATCTGAAAAAGGTTGATGCGCCGTATGTCAGGCTCGATGAGAATCAACTCTATGCCCGTGTAGCCGAAGAACTTGCTGCAGGGAAGGTCGTGGGTTGGCTACAGGGACGTATGGAATTTGGACCTCGGGCATTAGGAGGCCGTAGCATCCTAGGCGATGCGCGCAATCGGGACATGCAGTCGGTGATGAACCTTAAGATTAAGTATCGGGAATCGTTTCGGCCTTTCGCACCGTCGGTCTTGCGCGAACGAGTCTCTGACTATTTCGTCCTCGATGCCGACAGCCCCTATATGCTACTCGTAGCTCCTGTCGTAGAAAAACGACGTCTTCCTGTGAGTTCCGCACAAGATGGATTGTGGGGGATCGAACTGTTGAATATCCCGCGGTCTGATATTCCCGCTGTGACTCACCTTGACTACTCAGCGCGGATTCAAACTGTCCATCAGGACACAAATCCACGGTACTATGCGTTGCTGAAAGCTTTTGAAGCAAAGACGGGGCATGCCGTGTTGGTAAATACTTCCTTCAATGTGAGGGGGGAACCAATTGTCAGCACGCCGGAAGATGCCTATCGATGTTTTATGCGAACGGAAATGGACGTGCTCGTGCTGGAGAATTGCGTGTTGCTTAAGGCCGATCAGAAGCCGCTTGAAGGCGATTCGGATTGGAAGAAAGAGTTTGAGCTCGACTAACCAGTAAGATAGTGAAGGCGAAGGAGGAATTGATTCATGCGAATTCTGATTACGGGTGGAGCAGGGTTTCTCGGTAGTCACCTATCCGATCTGCTGATTGGGCAGGGACATGATGTGATTGCGTTGGATAATTTGATCACCGGACGAGCGGAGAATATTTCTCACCTGATCGGAAATCCGAAATTCAGCTTTGTGAAATACAACGTGTGCGACTATTTGCATGTCGATGGGCAATTGGACGCTGTAATGCATTTTGCGTCTCCGGCGAGCCCTCAGGATTATCTTGAGATGCCCATTGCGACTTTGAAGGTGGGGGCCTTGGGAACACACAAGGCGTTGGGATTGGCGAAAGCCAAAGGGGCGCGGTTTCTATTAGCGAGCACCTCTGAAGTCTATGGCGACCCATTGCTCAATCCTCAACCGGAAACCTACTGGGGTAATGTGAATCCCATCGGCGCGCGTGGGGTCTATGATGAGGCGAAGAGATTTGCTGAGGCTATGACGATGGCCTATCACCGATATCATGGAGTCGACACAAGAATCGTTCGGATATTCAATACCTACGGCCCAAGGATGAGGCCGAAGGATGGTCGGGTCGTCTCGAATTTCATTGTACAGGCCCTTCAGGGAAAACCGCTGACGGTCTTTGGAGACGGCTCCCAAACACGCAGCTTTTGCTATGTCGATGATTTGGTTCGTGGTATCGTGGCGTTGTTGATGGTGAAATCAGACAAGTCTGTGGCGGAACGCACTGATCGTACGAAGTTCCTCACTCAGAAGCCCGACGCTATCCTGGACAGCATTCATGATCCGGTCAATATCGGGAATCCCCGAGAACTTACGGTTCGTGGCATTGCCGAGATCATTCTGAAAATTACCGGTTCCAAGAGTGTCATTGAGGAACGTCCGCTTCCAGCCGACGATCCGAAGGTGCGCCGGCCGGATATCACGCGAGCTAAAAGCCTTTTGGGTTGGGAACCAAAAGTAGAGCTTGAGGATGGTATCAGGAAGGCCACGGAGTATTTTCGCCAGGTTATTGCAAAGTAATGGCTGTTCGCTGACGGTAGGATAGAAAGAGGAAGGTTCGATAGTTGTTATGTGTGGGATTGCGATTGCTATAGGGCTGAATGGACGGCCCATTGAGCGAGTAGCCATTGAGCGGATGGCGAAAAGTTTGTTTCATCGCGGCCCCGATGACAGCGGCATCTATCTGGATGGTGCCGTGGGAATGGGATTTCGTCGTCTTTCGATTCTTGATTTGTCCGAAGCGGGCCATCAACCCATGGTTAGTGAGGATGAGCAGTACGTACTGGTCTTCAACGGCGAAATCTTCAACTATGTCGAACTTCGATCGGAGCTTCGCCAATTGGGGTACCAGTTTCGGTCGAGCGGGGACAGCGAGGTCCTGCTTGCGGCGTACCGTGAGTGGGGTCGGGAGTGCCTGTCCAAACTCAATGGCATGTGGGCGTTTGTGATCTATGATCGTCGACATCGGCGGATTTTTGGGTCGCGCGATCGATTCGGCGTCAAGCCGCTGTACTACAGTCGCACTTCCGATGTGATGCAATTCGCTTCAGAGATCAAGGCGCTACGAGCGTCTGGATACCAGCGCGGTGAGATCAATTGGCGAACTGCTTCCAGATTTCTTCTGGAAGGACGGCTAGACAGCCAGATCGAAACGTTCTACGAAGGGATTGAACAAATTCCTCCAGGGAGCGGTTTCGAACTGGCACTCGATGGTACGTGGCATCAATGGTTTTTTTGGTCCCTTGATGGGTTGTCTCCAAGTGTATCCGGAGACCCTGCGGAGATCTTTGCCGAATTGTTCGAAGATTCCGTTCGAATTCGGATGCGAAGTGATGTCCCGGTAGGCGTCTGTTTGTCGGGGGGGCTTGATTCGACCGCGATTATTTGCGCTGCGGCCAGGCAGCGAGGTGAGGCGGGCAGTAGTAGGTCTGAATCTCTCCAGGCATTTTGTTATATGGCCAAGGAGTTCGACGAGTCCAAGTATATTGCCGACACGTTGGCTCAAACCCATGCCCAGCTTCGTCAGCTGGGAACCAGCCCGACCGAACTATGGAGCGATCTGCGCCGAATGCTTTGGTTTCAAGATGAGCCGGTGCATACAATGACGGCCGTAGTAGGCTACCAGCTCATGCATCTTGCCGCGTCCCACGGGATTCGTGTCGTATTGAATGGGCAGGGTGCGGATGAGACCATTGGCGGCTATTCCAGTTATTTCCAAGACTATTGGGTGTCGCTTCTTCGAGAGGGACGCGTACGAAAAGCCTGGGAGTCTGTGGCAGCCTACACGGCGGCTCATGGTGGAAATTCGTGTCAACGTTTCACCGCGGCCGCAGCGCGCGGACTTTCATGGGAAATGTATAAGATCAACGCGTACCGGAGCTGGGCACAGGCGCGTCGACAAGCACGGCTCCGCCAGAATCCGTGGTTTTCAGAGGACCTCACCAGGCATTTTATCGATGAAGATGTTTCGCCGGTTGCTATGACGTTGTCGAATGCGTTGAAGCAGTCGGTGCGCTCTGCCCCGTTGCCCTTGTATCTACGCATTGAGGATCGCAACTCCATGGCCCATTCGGTCGAAGCACGCCTCCCCTTTCTAGATTATCGTTTGGTGTCGTTTGTCGCAGGACTGTCCGATGGCTGGAAAGTCCGTGGACCGTTGAATAAATATGTGCTCCGAGAAGCTATGAGAGGGCGGATCCCGGAGTCTGTGCGAGCGCGCGTGGACAAGATGGGGTTTCCTACTGCGAGTAAAAAATGGTTTGCGCATGATTTCTACGAGCCTCTCCGCGATATTCTGGGGAGTCGGGTTGTTCGCGAACGAGGCATTTATAACGCGGATGCCGTGATCAATGATTTGGAGCGTCACCGCAGAGGTGAAATAGATTTGGCCAACAGGCTATTCCACGTCGCGGAATTTGAGATCTTGTCGGATCTCGTGAGTCAAGACCCCGGTCTTGCTGTGTGATATATAGCCTGGAGCGGCTTCCCCCTGCTGCACCCTGGTGGGTTCTCCAGTCGTGCCGGCCACATCATTGATGTCACATCCACTCGCGCGTGATCAAGGTCGTGTGTAGCGGGCTGTCGAGCATGCATGGAATGCCTTGGGATGCCATGAAGTCGATGGTGAAACTGTGAAGCAAGTTCTGATCGTCGCCTACTATTTTCCGCCGGTTGCGGCGAGTGGGGCGATGCGTCCGCTTGGTTTTTGCCGCAACCTTCCGGCATTTGGGTGGCAGCCGAAAGTGCTCACGACAACGCCAGAGTGCGTCTATCCGGTGCATCAGGTTGATCAGAAGCTCGGTGGGCGTGTGCCGGAGACTGTTCAGGTGATTCGTGTGCCTTATATCGACCGACTGCAGCAGGTCTTGCAGTATCGCGAGGTGCTCCGGGGAATACTAAAAGGGAACGCGAATCAGGGTAGGGCCAGGAAGGACCTGAAAAATGAGGCATCTGCTTCGTCACCTCAACCGGGAACAGGTCGCTCAACGGTGAAGGATTTTTTCCTGGATTGGGCATTCGCATTTCCTGACCGGCAATATACCTGGCTCTCGCAGGTCGTGAGACACTTTCAGCGTATCGGAGAAAAGGAAATGCCGGACGTTGTCTTTGCGACAGGTGGGCCGTGGACAAGTTTTTTGGTCGGCGCAACCCTTGCCAAGCAGTTCAGTCGGCCACTGGTGCTGGATTATCGCGATCCATGGAACTGTAACCCGTATTATTCCTTTAGTTCCCGCTTCTTGACCAAGAAATCGCAATGGCTTGAAGCGAAAGTTTGTAAGGCTGCGAGTCATGTCATTGCCAACACTGAGGAGCTACGCCAACGACTCCTTGAGGAATTTGGCGAGCTTCGAGGTCGCTGTACTTGGATTCCCAATGGATTCGATCGGGAGGTCCTCCCTGTCGGGCAGTCGACTGCTGGCCAATTGGACGGTCAGTCCCCCTCGACAGGATACGAACTGTGTCATTTCGGGACAGTCTACGGGAAGAGGACTCCTCGGATCCTCCTGCAGGCAATGTGGGAATTATTTCAAGAGGGCCGTTTGAAGCCCGAATCGATCCGATTGCGCTTCGTAGGCGGGTGGGACTCAACCGATCAGGAATGTGAGCGCTATGCGGCAGAGCTTGAGAAACACTCTTTTTTGCGACGCGAGCCTCCGATTTCACACAGTCTATGCTTAAAAGAGATGCAACGATCCAGCGTGCTTTTGGTGCTTCAGCCTGACTCTCCCTTACAGGTACCGGCCAAAATTTATGAATATGTCGCGACTGGTCGTCCGTTGCTACTGATCGGTGGAGAGGGCGCAACTGCCAATCTAGTCACTCGGCATGCCCTGGGCGTAAGTAGCCCGAATCAGCTGGCAGCGATTAAAGTGCTCCTCGACGAGTTAACAACAGGAGTGCGGAAGCTTGTTCAGCCTGATGTGACAAGTGTGAATCGTTTCGACTATCGATCGTTGACCGGTGAAATGGCAGCTGTGCTCGATGTGGCCGTTGGGGCGAACGAATCTTCCTAATGTGGTCGTTATGAGTACGATGGACGCCTCAATCCTCGGCCGAACCGATGCCGAAATCCTCGCATGGGAAAGCTATGTGCTAGGTTCTTCTATCGCGACGGGGTATCATCAGGCCGGCTGGCGGCGGGTGATTGAAGAGGCTTTTGGGCATCCCACATACTATCTGAAGGTGCAGGGGCAGGATGGTGTAGTGCAGGGGGTTCTGCCGCTGGTTCTTCTGGCAAGCCGAGGGTTTGGACGCTTCCTGGTAAGCCTGCCGTTCGTAAATTACGGCGGGGTGGTTGCGAGTTCAGCGGAAGCATATCGCTTGCTGGAGGCACGCGCTGTTGAGCATGCGCGGGAGCTGAACGCGGATCATATCGAACTCCGACACCAGGCGATGCTGGTCACGTCTTGGGTGGCCACCGAACGAAAAGTGTCCATGCGACTTCCGTTGCCGAGCTCCTATGAGCAGTTGGTCAAAGGATTTCCCTCCAAATTGCGAAGCCAGGTTCGGCGGGCTCAAAAAGAGGGGATGACGGCGCGCGTAGGTGGGAATGAGTGTCTTGATGAGTTTTACACAGTCTTTTCCCGATGCATGCGCGATTTAGGAACACCGGTTTATGGGAAAGGATTTTTTGCAAAAATTCTCGAGGTGTTTCCCAAGGAGACGCGCATCTGCATTGTTTCTCACGGCGAGACACCAGTTGCCGCAGGCTTTCTATATGGGTTCCGTTCTTCGCTGGAGATTCCGTGGGCCGCATCCGACAAGCGTTTTAACAAGCTGTCTCCCAACATGTTGCTCTACGGCACGGTGTTGGAATTCGCCTGTCAGCAAGGATTTCAGGTGTTTGATTTTGGGCGTTCGAGTCCCGACAGCGGAACGTATCGATTCAAAGAGCAATGGGGAGCTCAGCCACACCAGCTGTATTGGTACTATTGGATGAAAGACGGGCGTGCGGTTCCCCAGCTCAATCCGCAGAATCCAAAATATGCTCTGGCAATTGGTTTATGGCAGAAATTACCTGTGTCGGTCGCGAATCTTATAGGCCCTCACATTGTGAAGCATCTTCCATGAAAGTTCAGCGAACGCTTCCTCCGTCAGCTGCGCCTATCGAATGGCAAGACCTCTTGCAGGGGCTGCTGGGACTTGTGCGCCCGAAGGTGACGGTGGAGCGGCTACAGGATGAATTCCGTCAGCACTTCGGCGTGAAACATGTCTGGTTTGTGTCATCGGGAAAGGCCGCCCTTAGCCTCATTCTCCGGGCGCTGCATAGTCTGTCTGGGCGCAGCAAGGTCGTCCTTCCAGGATACACATGCTTTTCCGTGCCGTCGGCCGTGGTTCGTGCTCGGATGTCGGTGGCGCTGTGTGATCTGGATCCGCTGTCGTTGGAGTTCGACTTTGCGCAATTCTCGAAGGTGTCCGATTCGAGCGTGTTATCCGTGGTGGTGACCCATTTGCTGGGGATTGGCGTTGACGTCTCCAGGATCGTCGACCTGTGTCGTCAGCGAGGCATTTTTGTCGTGGAAGATGTGGCGCAGGCTTTTGGTGGTGAATGCAATGGAGTGCCGTTCGGGGCGATGGGTGACGTCTCGTTCCTGAGTTTTGGGAGAGGGAAGAATATAACGTGCGGTTCGGGGGGCGCCATTCTTACGAATGATGATCGGATTGGTAAAGCCTTGGCGCGTGAATATGCGCAGCTTCCCGAGGTCTCGCTGGTGGACATGCTCAGGAATTGGCTCGAGGTGGCACTCACGAAGGTCTTGATTAACCCGTCCCTCTATTGGCTGCCGGTTGGGCTTCCGTTTTTAAAGTTGGGAGAGACAAAGTTCTACACGGATTTTCCAGTCGCTCGTCTGGATCCGATACGTGCCGGCTTGTTGCGTCGTTGGAAACGGCGGCTCGCCAATTCGACCGCAAGTCGGGTAGGGCATTCAGAGCAGATGCTCCGATCGCTGGCGCTCTCGAAGGTGCAGACTATCAAGCCGTCAGGACGAGCACAGTCAGTGTATCTGCGACTACCTGTGTTGATGCGATCGAAGCAGGAAAAAGACGCGGTCTGTCGGACCTCCGCCGATCAGGGGCTGGGAATCAGTCCCCTGTACCCGTCATCCCTTCAGTACATCGCTGAACTCCGTGACACGCTCTCATCTCAGAATGTGCCGCAGTCGACTATGATCGCTGAGCGGCTTGTTACGCTCCCAACCCATGAATTGGTGTCTGACTCCGACCTCGTTCGAATTTGCAGTGTTATTCAAGCGGCTCAGCGGGTTGATGGCGCAGCGACGATTCGGCGGCCTGATATTCCGAACGGGCAGCGTCATGCCCCTGAGCTGCCTCGAAATATTTAGGTGATCGGGCGATTTTGGTTTGAGCGACGGCAGGTTGTTAAAACGGTAGAGAGCTGAATCATGTGGCTTGTGGAGTGGATATTCTGGAGTTCATTGGTTTTCATGTTCTATGCCTATGCGGGCTACTTGCTTGCTTTGGTAGTCCTATCCTGTTTCAGAAATCGACCTGTCCTGGTCGGCGATATTCAGCCGATGGTCTCGTTCGTAATCACGGCCTACAATGAAGAGGCGCGCATCACAGAGAAGATCGAGAATAGTCTTCAGCAGCAGTATCCCCGTGAGCGGCTCGAAATAGTTGTAGCCTCTGATTGCTCATCGGATCGAACCGACGACATTGTGCGATCGTATGCGCCCTCGGGTGTGCGCCTTGTGCGCGCTCAGGAACGAAGAGGGAAAGAAGCGGCCCAAAAGTTGGCGGTCAGCCAGACGAATGGAGAAATACTGGTGTTCTCGGACGTCGCGACGACTTTGCCTTCTCATGGCATTGCCAATATTGTGAAGTCGTTCAATGATCCCACGGTCGGCTGTGTCAGTAGTGTGGACCAGTTTGTAGATGCGCAGGGCAATCTCAGCGGGGAAGGCGCGTATGTCAAATATGAGATGCTGCTGCGCCGATTAGAGACCAGAGTCAATACGCTGGTGGGGCTGAGTGGGTCGTTTTTCGCTGCGCGAAGAAGCGTGTGCAGTCCCTGGGCGGATGATCTGCAAAGCGATTTTAATACATTGCTGAATTCAATGAAGGCCGGGCTACGCGGTGTGTCGGATCCGGCGAGTGTCGGCTACTATAAAAACTTGACGGATGAGAAGAAGGAGTATCAACGGAAAGTCAGAACCGTCTTAAGGGGAATCGCGGTGTTGATGCGCAGCCTACCCATGCTCAATCCGTTTCGGTACGGCATCTTTGCCTGGCAGCTGTTCAGCCACAAGTTGTGCCGATGGTTGGTACCATTTGCGATGATCGGTGCGCTGGTTTCCAATATCGTGTTGGCAATAGATTCTCTGCCGTACCGGATTCTACTGCTGGGACATATTGCGTTTTATGCTATCGCGGCGGTGTATACCACATGTGCCTGGATGCCAAAGAGCAATGTGTTTCGATTGCCTTCGTTTTTTGTTCTTGTCAACCTGTCCATTATTGATGCCTGGATGCGGTATTTTCGGGGAGACCGGGTGTTTCGCTGGGAACCGTCCAAACGTTGAGCGAGGGTGGGCAGATGGATCGGCACGGTCGCGTATGAAAACATAGTTACAGTGAGGTACTGAATGGATACGATGGTTGGAAAGAAAGAATTGCGCAACTTTGGGTTGATGGTCGGTGGTATTTTTTTTCTGATCGGCGTCTGGCCCATGATTCGTTATGGTGAGGGGATTCGTCTGTGGGCCATCGTGCCGGGGTCACTGTTAGTTCCATTGGGATTAGCCGCGCCGACCGTTCTTGCGCCTCTTTTCAAAGCGTGGATGAAAGTCGGCCACGTGATGGGATGGATCAATACCAGGATCATTTTAGGGATTCTGTATTTTGGTCTCATCACCCCTATGGGGGTGATCATGCGGATGTTTGGTTGGGACTCGATGCGAAGAGCGCTGAGCCGAGATGCCGAAAGTTATCGAGTCGTGCGGCAGGCCAGGCCACGCAACCACATGACCAGGCAATTTTAAGCAAACGGAGGGCACTATGGGCGAGTTCCTAACAGAGCTGTGGGCCTTTATGAAAGAACGGAAAAAATTCTGGCTGTTGCCGATTATTGTGATGCTCGTGCTATTGGGCAGCTTGATCGTGCTGACGCAAGGATCTGCGGTGGCTCCGTTTATCTACACGTTGTTCTAATTTCGAGGACTCAGCTGTTGAGATGAACTTCTCGGTGGGACGGTTAAAAAGATCAATTCGCGCGGCGGCAGCATGGACCTTCCACGCGTCATCAATCTACCGATGGCGACATCGCGGGAAGGTTTTTGTGCTCATGTATCACCGCGTGCTGACGAAGAGTGAAGTTGCCCGGTATCCGGTTCAGCCAGGAATGTATGTGCTTGATACTGTATTTGCTGAACAGATGTCTTTTGTAAGGCGTAATTTTACGGTGCTGTCGCTCCAGGAACTCCTGGATCTGTGGCAACGGGGCGAGTGGAGTGCCCAGGCGCGGTATTGCGTGATTACCTTCGATGACGGCTGGTTGGACAACTATCGCCATGCGTATCCAGTTTTGAAGCAGTTGCGTATGCCTGCGACGATTTTCCTTCCCACTGACTACGTAGGAAGGAACGAGTGGTTTTGGCCTGATCAGATGGCCTTCTTGTGGCAAGCGATTGCGGACCGGAAACAACGTGGTGAGGCGACAAAAGCGGTCGAGGAAGTGTTGTCCGGTTGTCTGGACGGCGACATGTCGTGTGTGATTCCGACGATGGCTGACCATCAACGGGCGGCGGACGAAATCATCGAGCGCTGTAAGCATCTCCCGATCGACCGTATTCGCAAACTGGTCCATACATTGGCCTCAGCGCTAGACGTAACCTTGCCGCTTGATCGGGTGATTGTAAACTGGGATGAGGTGCGTGAAATGTCTAGGGAAGGAGTGTCGTTCGGTTCCCACTCCTGCACGCATCGTATTATGACGACCATTACATCGGACGAGGTTTCGGAAGAGCTTCTGAGGTCACGGCAGGTTCTTGTTGATCAAGGCATCAACTATGTCCCGGTCTTCTGTTACCCGAATGGGAACAGCGACGCGTCCATTGAGGGGCTGGTGAAAGCCAGTGGGTATGAGGCAGCAGTATCCGTGCGAATGGGTCTCGAAGGAAGAGGGCCGGAAAATGGATATGCTATTCGTCGGGTAGGGATTCATAACGACATATCCGATACCATCCCGCTTTTTTCTTTCCGATTGTTCGGTCCCCAGCCCGGCTCAGCGTAAGCCAACAATGGAAATGGATATAAGGGGAATCGCTTTGGAGTGGGAATACTTGTGAAAGTATTGATTACCGACGGAAATGAGCGGGCGGCACTTGCGGTCACCAGAGCGCTCGGACGTCAAGAAGTTGAGGTGATTGTCGGAGCAGAGTCCCAACGATCCCTTGCAGGTTCTTCGCGTTATTGCCGACAGGGTATTGTCTATCCGTCTCCATATCAAGAACCCGAACGTTTTATCGGCACATTGATGGAAGCCGTGCGAACCCATCGAGTCGATGCCTTAATTCCGTTGTCCGATATTGCCATGCATGTCCTCGGACCAGAGAAGGCTCAATTCGAAAGATATACCCATTTTCCGGCCCCCAGTCCCCAGGCGTTTCAAGAAATTTCCGATAAGTATCGATTGATGCAACAGGCTATTACTGAGGGGGTAGCAATCCCCGATACCATTTTTGTTCCTGATGGTCGGGTCGAACGGGTCGTACAGGGAATTGTTGATTTTCCCGTGGTGGTGAAGCCAGGCTGTTCATTGGTGAAAGACGGCAGGCGATGGACGAAAACGAGTGTGTGTTATGCCGAGTCTCCTGAGGAGCTTCTGCGACTCTACCGCGAGAGGCCGTACTTGCAACAACCGTCATTGATTCAGCAGCGTGTGATCGGTGAAGGCCAGGGCCTGTTTGTGTTGATGCAGGAAGGGACACCATTGGGGATGTTTGCTCACCGGCGACTTCGAGAGCGACCTCCATCCGGAGGAGTGAGCGTGTTGCGCGAGAGTATTGCCTTGCCCAAAGCCATGGTTGACGCTACCCTGAAATTGTTACAGCGTGTGAAGTGGCATGGTGTGGCCATGGTAGAATTCAAAGTCGATGCCGCCACGCGGCGCCCCTTGCTGATGGAAATTAATGGGCGGTTTTGGGGATCGCTCCAGCTGGCTGTGGATGCGGGCGTCAATTTTCCCCTTCACTTACTCAATATGGCAATGGGAGTGTGCGAGACGATACCTGAAAATGGATATCGAGTCGGAGTCAAGTCCCGGTGGCTGCTGGGTGATCTGGATCAATTGGCAATGCGCATCAAGAAAAGTGATCGTGCGTTGAATCTTCCGCCCGGCGCCCCCTCCAGACTTCAAGCGCTCATGTCTTTCTGCCGGTTTTTTGAACGAAATACGTTTTATGAAGTTGAACGACTTGATGATCTCGGCCCAAGCCGGTTCGAGATCATGCGGTATCTCAAACTGGCATAGGGAGTGGTGATGCCTCAGGTTGATTCTGTTTCCATGCGGGGAGTGGCCCGTTCGATGAAAAGGGCCGTGAACGGAGCGTTAGATCACTGGCGCTATCGGAGCCTGGTACATAGCCAGGTCTTTCCGAATCCCCTGCGTACCATCTTGGTGGTCTGTAAAGGCAATATTTGTCGCAGCCCGTTAGTCGAGGCCTATCTCAAGCATCAGGTTGAAAAGCATGGGTTGCCCATTACGGTCGAGTCGGCCGGGCTTGAAACTTCGTATGGAAAGACGGCGCATCCGCTGGCGCAACTCGTCGGGACGCAGTGTGGACTCTTGCTGAGCCAGCATGCCACGCAACAGCTGCACAAGGAGCAAGTTGAACGGGCGGATATGATCGTGGTCATGGAGTGGCGGCAGCGACGCCGCGTGCTCAAGCTATACCCTCAGGCCAAGCAGAAGGTGTTTTTGCTTCGCCAGTTTTACGATCAGTCAGTGCGAGAGGTTGCTGACCCCTACAGTGGAACACTGGAAGATTTTCAGACCTGCTTCTCGATGATTAAGCAGGCCTGTGATGTATTGGTGATGCAGATGTTGCCCCCGGGCAAGCAAGCATAGGATTGAATTGATTTGATCGAAACGCGAGTGCAGATGGCAAGGATCAAGGGAGGCCCGGCATCGACATGAGTTTGCGAACAAGACTGTTCAACATCTATTGGACGCTGCGGGGCGCCATTGTGCCGAAGCTGAGATATTCCCAGTACTCGTACGAGGAATCGCTGAAACGGTATGTGGCGCCATCAGTTGAATGGGTGGAGATAGGATGTGGACACTCCATCCTTCCCAGCTGGCGAGCGAATGAAGAGCGCCAGCTGGTAAAAACCTGTAAGGCGATATTTGGCATCGACTATGATCTTCCGTCTCTCAAAGCGCATCCCAACATCGCCAAAAAACTGCGCGGCGATGTCACCAAGTTACCCTTTAGAAACGAAGCGTTCGACCTGGTAACCGCAAATATGGTGGTCGAGCATCTTGACAATCCAGACGAACAGTTTAGGGAGATTGGGCGCATCCTTAAGTCGAAAGGCGTGTTCTTGTTTCACACCCCGAACGCATTCGGCTATGGGGTTATCTTATCCAAGGTCGTGCCTGAGTGGCTCAAGGGCAAGCTTATTTACCTGCTAGAGGGTCGCGCGGAGCATGATGTTTTCCCTACGCACTACAAGGCGAATACCGAGGCTCAAGTCAGGGCGCTTGCTCAAGCGAATGGCTTCGAGGTTCTGCAGCTTGATTTGCTTGCCACGGATGCCATCTTTGCCATGCTTCCGCCACTGGCGGCCTTGGAATTGTTGTGGATACGGTTGCTCATGACCCAGCCTTTCCGGAACCTCCGAACAAATATGATTGTGGCACTGAGAAAAGCGGCATAACGTGGCAGGGACAGTTTCCAGTGCTGTGATCGAGACCTCTGCTCAATGATACATTCCAATCAACAGATGGCCGGTGGACCTCGATTTGGGGCTACGGTTCGAGCTTTGCCAGTTCCGAAGGAGTCCAATGTCGGATTCTATCTCGTCATGTTGGCAATGCTCTTTGAGTTTGGACGGCCGCAGGACGTACTCCCTCCGCTCAAAGCGATCCCGATTCCAACCTTGTTAGACGTGTCCGTTCTTATTGCGGTCTTGGTTTCCGGCAGAGCGACTTTTTCTAACCTGCAAACAAAGCTTTGGATGGGACTCCTCGTTTTCATGGCGATGTGGGTTCCGTTTGCTAACAACAACTTTTGGGCGTTCATGACGTTCAAAGAGATGACGTTATACTTTTTTTTCTATTTGGGAATTGTCACCTTCGTGAATACCACCAGCCGAATGCAGAAGCTGATATTCATGTGGCTAGGCGTGCATGCCGTTCTTGGCATAAATGGAATCTTGCATCATGGGCAAGGAGTTGGTGGGTGGCTAGGAGACGAAAATGATTTCGGGATGGAAATGAATGTGGCAGTTCCGGTCGCATTCTTCATGTACCAAGCGGCAACAAACCAGCGGTCGAAGTTGCTCTATATGGTGTTGTTGGGCCTCTTTGTCATGTCCGTGGTCGCGACATCTTCGCGAGGTGCATTTCTTGGTTTGCTTGCGTTAGGAACCTATTGCTGGCTGTACTCACCCAGAAAGGTCATGTCGCTGCTCCTGGGCATCTGCCTTGTTGGCCTTGTCCTCGTCGCTGCGCCACAGGAATATTGGGATCGCATCAGTTCCATCACCGATGATAATACTATGGAAACCGGTACGGCAGGGCAGCGGATGTTCACCTGGGGCATCGGGTGGGAGATATTTACTGCTAATCCTATTTTCGGGATCGGTCAGGGAAACTTCCCGTGGACAATCGGTGAGTACATGGGAGGGCGCACTTGGCAAACCAAATCATTGGCTGGCCGCCAGGCGCATTCCCTCTACTTTACACTGCTGCCCGAACTCGGACTTGTCGGAGTGATTATTTTCGGCACGATGGTCTATCTCAACTATCGAGATACCAGGGTGAGTCAGTTCTTGCCTGTTGCGGCTCGTGGTATGGCTGGACGGAACGGCAAGGAAGAGGCAAAGGACCCTCAAGTGGCACGAGCCATCCTATTCGGGAACGCGATTTTAGGCGGCATGATAGGGTATCTCACGACCAGCGCCTTCATCTCCACTCTCTATTACCCAACCTTTTGGATCCTGATGGGGCTGGCCGTGGCCCTTCGAAATTCAACTCAGGCGTATACTGTCAGCCAGCCTGGCACTAGTGCCGCCCCAACTTTTACGCCGAAAGTGTCTCTTTGGGATCGGCCAAGACCTGTAAGATTACGGCACTGATCGTCGGGCTGTGCGAGGCGATCCGAAGAGGCTGGGTTGTCCCCTCTGTGCGTCTTCGATGAGCAGAGCATGCAGGGTATCCCGTAAAAATGATTCAAACAATTCTGTTTCTTTCGACCAGTAGTGGGCCCGGTGGAGCCGAGCGAGTCATCAGCAACCTGGCTACTTCCCTTGATCCTGCGCGATATCGGGCCGTCCTCTGTTTGTTTCGTCAGGGATGGATACAAGAACGAAGCGAAAGTCGTGGAGTTCGTACTCATATTATTCCCACGTGCGGGATGACAGACTGGCGCTGGGCACTTCGATTTAGACGGCTGCTGGATGAGGAGCATGTCGACCTGATTCACGCGCACGAGTTTGATGCAAATGTGCAGGGGGCGTTCGTCGCGGCCATTTGCGGGATTCCCCTGGTCGCGACCGTCCACGGAAAACACTACTTCTGGGAAAAATGCAGGCGTCGCCTTGCGTATAGATGGGTCAGTCGGCAAGCGACTATGGTGGCGGTTTCAGAGGATTTGAAGCAGTTTATTGTGGAGAACGTGGGGGCTTGTCCGGAGCGGATTACAGTTCTCTATAACGGTGTGGATGTGCCAATGCCTCCAAGACAGGCTGAGGTTGATGCGTGCAGAAAAGAGTTGCGCTTACCTCATGGGGATCAGATTGTTGGTGTCGTGGGGAATTTGTATCCCGTGAAGGGACATCAATATCTGATCGAGGGGATCCCCGCAGTTCTGAAAAAATGTCCCAATACCTCCTTCATCTTTGCCGGGAGGGGGCAGCTTGAAAAAGAGTTGAAGGATCAAGTCCACCGGCTTGGCCTGGACGAGCGAGTACATTTTCTCGGCTTGCGGCAGGATATCTCGACAATTCTTGCTTTGCTGGATGTTTTCGTTCTTCCCTCGTTATCTGAGGGACTTTCGATGGCAATCTTAGAGGCGATGATGGCAGGAAAGCCTGTGATTGCTACCCGGGTCGGCGGGAATCCTGAAATCGTGCTCGACGGTGAGACGGGCTTTCTTGTCCCGCCGCGTGATAGTCAGACCTTAGCGGACCAGTTGGTAACGTTGTTGACTAATAAGGAACAGGCGGCCCAGTTTGCAGCGAGAGGCAAACGTCGCGCCGAAGGGCAATTCAGCTTGCAGACCATGGTGCATGCATATCAATCGCTCTACGATAAATGTCTGCGGTCGAATCCATAGCACGACCTGAGAGCTGGTGAGCGAATGTATTACAGGGATGTCGCTTCTAATGAGAAAGAATGGGCGTCATGATGACGGAAGCCGGCACGCAACAGACAACGAGGCAAGGCCCCCGTGTGAAGGTCTGTCATGTAGCGATGGGCGATTTATGGGCCGGAGCGGAAGTCCAGCTGTTAGCACTTATGACCTACCTGGTAAGGTCGGACGAATTTGAATGGTCTGTGATTCTGTTCAATGAGGGCAGACTGGCTGAGGAACTTCGTAAGCTCCCGCTTTCAGTCTCAGTCATTCCTGAGGCGCATCATACCCCTATTGCGATAGCGAAACGACTGGCCAAGACCTTTCGACACATTCGACCTGATATTGTGCATACCCACAAATACAAAGATTCCATTCTTGGCGCCGCCGTCGCGCGATATGTGGGGGTACCTCACACAGTCAGGGTCGTGCATGGAATGCCTGAACCCTTCAGCGGATTGAGAAACCTGAGAATGCTTTTCTATACGATGCTCGACAGGTTTGTGAGCCGGCTGCTCATCGATAGGGTGGTTGCCGTATCATCGGATATCGAAAAGCAGTTGGTCGAGATCTATGGCCCGAATCATGTGGTACGCATCCACAATGGTATTGATTTGGACGCTGTGCAGGTAAGTACTCCGAGGCTCCAGAAACGCAGAGAATGGCGCTTAGACGAAATGGTCACCCTGATCGGAACCGTAGGGCGGCTTGTTCCGGTAAAAGGCCATGCTGTATTGCTGGAGGCGCTACGAATCTTGCGTGGGGCGAATCGCAATGTGATGCTACTAGTGGTTGGAGATGGCCCCCTGCGCGGACAACTTGAGTCGGAGATTGCACGACTGGGTTTGGAGAAATCCGTAATATTCGCGGGCCACCACTCGCCGGCCTATGATTTCATCAACATGATGGACGTGTTTGTCTTGCCATCGCTACATGAAGGCATTCCCATGGTGTTGCTTGAGGCACTGGCCCTGAGGCAGCCTGTTGTGGCGACTCGCGTGGGTGGAATCCCGGAGGTAATCACCCATGGAGAAACGGGCTTGCTGGCAGAGCCGGCAGATGCGTTGTCGCTGGCAAAGTTTATTCAACAATTAGTCGAGGACAAGTCTATGGCGGCGCGTATTGGTAAGGCCGGGCGAACCCGTGTAGAGGAGGAGTTCAATGCGCGTACTATGGCCGAAAAAACAGTAGGATTGTATAAGAAGGTATTAGGCAATGTTGTTTCAAACAGCAACCCGGTAAGCTGACATCATGACAAATCTATTTGGTATCATCTGCCTCATTGTGTTGGGTGTGATATCGTTTTTCTCTCTCTACCAATTAGGCCATGCGATTCTCGCGATTTTATATAAGACTTCTCCATCCGACCAAAGAAGAGCCCGCACGACTCGTTTCCTGATTCTAATTCCTGCCCACAATGAAGAAGATGGGTTGCCGGAGACTCTGCAGAGTCTGGCCGCCCTCCAATATCCCAAGGACCTGGTTCATATCGTGGTGATTGCGGATCGCTGTGCTGACGATACGGCAAGGGTCGCGCGGGCGGGTGGTGCTCAGTGTCTGGAACGCAATGAAGGGCCTGGTGGAAAGGGTGCGGCCATGTCCTGGGCGATGCAGGTGTTACGGAAGGAAGGTGTGGTATTCGATGCGCTCGTCATCGTTGACGCAGACTGTCTTGCAGATTCCCGGTTGTTAGAGGCCTTTGACGATGCTCTTGCAAAAGGACATGAAGTCCAGCAGGGGTACAATTACCTCTCCAATCCATGGGAAACTCCGTTTACCCGTGTGATTGCGGTCACGAGTGTCCTGCGAAACTTCCTGTTTTATGGAGGAAAGGAGGCAATCGGCTGTTCCGCAATGTTGAGCGGAACGGGGATGTGCTTGAGTCGATCCGTTGTGGATCAGCATGGGTGGTCGGCGTTCTCGGTAGCGGAAGATTGGGAGTTTTCGGTTTCACTGCTGCTAAATGACGTCGTGATTCATTTCAACCCCTTGGCTCGTGTCTTTGCCAGGGAGTCTAAAGGGCTCAAGCAGGCTTCACGCCAGAGATTGCGATGGGCGACCGGTAAGTATGCGGTCATGACAAACGGGGCACGCCGTCTTTTCTTGCAAGGATTGGCACGCGGGAAAGTGAATCTTATTGACGGGGCTGTGACCTTGGCCGCTCCAAACTATTCGAGCCAGGCCTCCATGACCCTCTTCGCCCTTGTCTGCAGCCTCTTCCTGAGTCAGGAGCCAGCATGGGGATTTCTTCTTCCGTGGTCGCTGGCAGTGCTTGGATCATTGGGGGGGTACTTCCTTTTGGGCGCGATGCATACGCAGTCCCCGTTAAAAACGTTAGCTGGAATTCCCTATATCGCGGTGTTTCTTCCGTGGCGGCTCTCAATCGAGATATTAGGCTTCCTCGGATTCGGTCGAAAGGGCTGGGGTCGAACGTTCCGAGATTCTGCAACTCGGCGCAACACTCCTGGTACGTAACGCTGGTGAGGCTGGCGTTCTTTCAGGTGCTTTTTAACACGGGTCGCTCTCTGGTTCGTCCCAATGCTTCAGTGCCACGGTCTTTCAGCGAACTTTCAACATCCTATTCTTCTTCGAACTTCTCCGGCTTCAAGTTAGTGGGCATTGAGCGTAGTCGCTTGGGATCCGAACACCCAGGTGTCGCTGATTCCGCCCTGGCTTTGGAGAGCATGCGTTTGTCAGGCGCTGTCATCCGGTCTGTCGACCCTGAACATCAAACGGCTTCGTTCTTGGCGGATTACGAGGATCTGTAGGCTTCCCTGTCAGAGGTGGCTCCGGTTGGTTGGACAGCCTAGGCCATTCCTTAAGTGGCGCCTGGCGGGTCGCTGACTACGCGGCCGTGAGCCGTGTCGTCAGATTGTCATAGTACACCTGGTCAGGCGTCTGGCCGTCAAGTGCCTGATGCGGTCTGGTCTGATTGTAGAACGTCAGATAGCGCTCCACGCCCTGGTGGGCCGCACTGACGGTGTCGTACGCGTGCACATAGACCTCCTCGTATTTGAGACTTTTCCAGAGTCGTTCCACGAACACGTTATCCCGCCAACAGCCTTTCCGTCCATGCTGATCTGAAT